>NZ_LIPP01000124.1 GCF_001418335.1 Streptomyces aurantiacus
GGGTGGGGGCTGGTCGCGCAGTTCCCCGCGCCCCTGAAAGGCGGGGCTGCGCCCCTGCCTTTCAGCTCGCCCGGCATCCTGCTTCGCGCGCCCGTCCGGCGTTTGTTTTTCAGCCCGTCCGGCGTTTGAGGACGAGCGCGTTCAGCGCGATGCGGGGGTCTGGGGGCGCAGCCCCCAGAAGCGACGGGAAGGGTAAGGGCGGCGGGGGGCGAGGACCGTGGCTACTTGAGCGCCAGGACCAGCGCATCCGACGGCGAGCGCCACACCCCACGAGCCTCCGCGAACCCCGCCCCCCGAAGAGCCCGGGCGTGCCACTCGGCAGAGGGAGTGTCCCCGTCGGCATGCTCCCCGTAGATCTCGAAGCGGCGCGCGGTGGGTTCGGCGAGGACAGGATCCTGCGCGGCGAGCTGCCACCACTCGGCCCAGTCGAGGACACCGGCCGCCTTGGCCCCGTCCATGAGCGCGTGCCGCCGCGCGCGATCCGCCGCGTTGATCCGCGGGGTCGTCTCGTCGATCATGTGGTCCGCGTTCATGAACACCCCGCCGTCGCGGACGAGTCCGGCGACCTGCCCGTAGAGGACCGTGAGAGGCTCGCTGTGCAGCCAGTGGAGGGCGGTCGCCGTGAGCACGGCGTCGTACGAGTCGTACGGCAGCCGGGACGGCCAGTCGGGGTCCTTGAGGTCCGCCGTGACGAACGTGACCCGGTCGTCGCCCGCGAACGTGCCCTCGGCGATGGCCAGGAGCGCCGGGTCGAGGTCGACGCCGGTACTGACCGCCTTCGGGAACCTTTCGAAGAGCCGGGCCGTGATACTTCCCGTACCGCACGCGAGGTCCAGGACACGTGGTTCGGGGCCCACCAGCGCCTCGACCATGTCGAGCATGACCCGGAAGCGCTCCTCACGGTCCGGCATGTACCACTCCTGCTGCCGGTCCCAGCTCTCCTGCCACGCGTGCCAGTCGGATCCGAGGGTGGTCGTCATGTAAGCCCCTTTCCGCTTCAGATGTAATACCCTGAAGGCAGCATTAGCCATTACAGTGTCCGCACCACGACCTTAGAGCGCCTCCGTAAGGACTACAAGTGGAACTGGCCTATTACTCGGATTACGCCGTCCGTCTCGTCAACAGCGAGGAGCCGGCCCGGGGCACGGACACGCTCACCTCGGTCGACGCCATCCGTGATCTCTTCGGGGGCAACGCGTCGGCGGCCCGCCGCGCCACGGACTCAGACGTGACCCGCTTCCGCGGTGTACGGGCCCGGCTGCGCGCGGTCTTCGAGGCGGCGGACACCGACGACGAGACGCTCGCCGTGGACCTGCTGAACTCACTGCTGCTGGAGTTCCCGGTCAGCCCGCAGATCTCGGGCCACGACATCCGGGACGACAACGGCCGCCCGCTGTGGCACATGCACCTGGCGGATCACCCGTCGAACGCGACCGCGGGATACGCGGCGATCGCCGCGATGGGGCTGGCCTTCCACCTCACCGAGTACGGCGTGGACCGCCTGGGCCTGTGCGAGGCCGCACCGTGCCGCAACGCCTACCTCGACACGTCGACGAACCGTTCCCGGCGCTACTGCTCGGACCGCTGCGCCACCCGGGCGAACGTCGCCGCCTACCGTGCGCGAAAACGCCTGGAGGCGGACCGGCCGGAGAGCACCGGCCGGGCGGCCGACAGCAGCCAGCGCGCGAGCGCGAACGGCGAGCGCTGACCCTTCTTCCGCGGGCGGTACCGGAACCGCACCTTCCCGAGGACGAGTTCCTCGGGCACGGTTCCGTAGTCGGTACTGTCACCGCCGGCGTACGTGTTGTCGCCCAGCACCCACCAGCCTCCCTCGCGCCGCTCGGCCGCGCGCTTCACGACCAGCAGGTCCTGCTGGAACGGATGGCGCAGGACGACGACGTCACCGGGCCTGACCCTGGCCCCGTACTGCACGACGAGGAGATCCCCGTGATGCAGCGTGGGCACCATGGACGGCCCCGTCACCTCGGCGGTCCCGAAGGGCAGGACAGCCCTTCCGCGCTCGGTCTCCTGCGACAGCTCCGGCATCCCCGGCACCTCCCCGGTCCTATCCTCCACGAGTCCCAGTCTGACCCCGGACTTTTGTCCTAAGCCCATGGGGGCACTCGCGAAAACCCGTCACTCACGGAGTAATGTCCCACCTGAGAAGACGATCACGAGGAAGGACAGCTCAATGCTTTCCCGCCTGTTTGCCCCCAAGGTCAAGGTCAGCGCACACTGCGACCTGCCCTGCGGTGTGTACGACCCCGCCCAGGCCCGTATCGAGGCGGAGTCGGTGAAGGCCGTCCAGGAGAAGATGGGCGCCAACGACGACGCGCACTTCCAGGCCCGCGCCACCGTCATCAAGGAGCAGCGCGCCGAGCTCGCGAAGCACCACGTCTCGGTGCTGTGGAGCGACTACTTCAAGCCCCCGCACTTCGAGAAGTACCCGGAGCTGCACCAGCTGGTCAACGACACCCTCAAGGCCCTCTCGGCCGCGAAGGCCTCGACCGACCCGGCGACGGGCCAGAAGGCGCTGGACTACATCGCCCAGATCGACAAGATTTTCTGGGAGACGAAGAAGGCCTGACCTGGTGTCATGCTTTCTGACCTGCGGTCGCATCGCCCGGACCGCAGCTCTCCTGACCGCACCCGGTCCGCGGGCCGCCGAACACGGCGTCCGGAGCGGTCCGGGTGCGGTCGTCTTCCGTACCAGGGGCTGAGGCCGCCGAGAGGGCCGAGGAACGCTCAAGGGCCCCTGTCAGTGGGGCGTGGAATGCTGAGGGCATGACGACGGAGGACTTGGTCCGGCTGCGCAAGGCACGTGACCGGATGGACCGTGAGTACGCCGAGCCGCTGGACGTGTCCATGCTCGCGCGCACCGCGCTGATGTCGCCCGGCCACTTCCAGCGCAGCTTCCGGGCGGCCTTCGGGGAGACGCCGTACGGCTATCTGATGACGCGCCGCATCGAGCGCGCGAAGGCGCTGCTCCGGCGCGGCGACCTGAGCGTCACGGAGGTCTGCCTCGCGGTGGGGTGTACGTCGCTCGGTTCGTTCAGCTCCCGCTTCACGGAGCTGGTCGGTCGGACTCCGAGCGCGTACCGGGCGGAGTCGCACGAACCGGGAGCGGCAATCCCTGCGTGCGTGGCGAAGATGTACACGCGACCGGTGCGCCGCGCCGCGGCGAAGCCTCTAGCGTGAAGCCATGGACCTGAAAATCTCGCAGTGCTTCATCTCGGTCGACGACCACGATCGTGCGCTGGCCTTCTACCGTGACGTGCTGGGCCTTGAGGTCCGTAACGACGTCGGTTTCGAGGGCATGCGCTGGGTCACCGTCGGTCCCCCGCTCCAGCCGGACGTGGAGATCGTCCTGGAACCGCCCCTGGCCGATCCGAACGCCCCGGAGGAGGACCGGCGGGCCGTGGCCGAGCTGCTGGCCAAGGGGCTGCTCCGGGGCGTCATCTTCACCACGGAGAACTGCGACGCGACGTACGAACGACTGCTCGCCGCGGATGCCGACATCCTCCAGGAGCCGATGGACCAGCCGTACGGAGTCCGCGACTGCGCGGTCCGCGACCCCGCGGGCAACCTGCTGCGCTTCACCCAGCGCAAGGGGTGAGAGCCCACGCCACGCTACGGCCGCAGGCGGGCGGCTCGGGTCCTGAGGTAATGCTGTTCGGGGAGGCTGAGGGTCTTGTCGGCCGCCGACTCGTAGGCGGCGCGGGCGGCTTCGGTGTCACCGGCGCGTTCCAGGAGGTGGGCGCGGACCGCGTCGAGACGGTGACCCGTCGCCAACTCGGCTTCCAGTGGCGCCAGTGCGGCGAGGCCCGCCTGCGGTCCGTGGACCATCGCGACGGCCACCGCGCGGTTGAGCCGTTCGACGGGGCCGGGCACGAGCCCGACGAGGATGTCGTAGAGGCCGAGGATCTCCTGCCAGTCGGTGTCGTCGGGCGAGGCGGCCTCGTCATGGACGGCGGCGATCGCGGCCCTCAACTGGTAGGGGCCGGGGCCCTGGTAGGGACCCGGCCCTCGTTGGGTCAGGGCGCCTGTCACCAGCGCCACGCCCTCCTCGATCGCCGCCTTGTCCCACAGCGTCCGGTCCTGTTCGCCGAGCGGCACCAACTCGCCGTGCGGGCCGGTGCGCGCGGCCCGGCGGGCATCGGTGAGCAGCATCAGCGCGAGCAGGCCGGTGACCTCGTGGGAACCGGGCAGCAGTTGATGCGTCGTACGGGTCAACCGGATGGCCTCGCCCGCGAGTTCGGCCCGTTGGAGCGCCGTCCCTGAGGTGGCCGTGTACCCCTCGTTGAAGATCAGGTACAGGACGTGCAGGACCGTCGGCAGCCGCTCCTCCCAGTTCTCGGGGCGCCCGAAGCTCGCGCCCTTCACCTTCTGCTTGGCCCGGCTGATCCGCTGCGCCATCGTCGCCTCGGGCATCAGATGCGCGCGGGCGATCTCGGCGGTCGTCAGACCGCCCACCGCGCGCAGCGTGAGGGCGATCCGCGCGGGCGGGGTGAGGTCGGGGTGGCAGCACAGGAAGAGCAGAGTGAGCGTGTCGTCCTCGGACGGGGCGCGGGCGGCCCCCGGCGGCGGCGCCGTGAACGCGTCGCGCGGAGTGAGCGCCGCCGCCCGTTCCTCCCGCAGTCGCCGGGCCTCCTCGCTGCGCAGCACGTCCGTGAGCCGCCGCGAGGCGACCTTGATCAGCCAACCGCGCGGGTTCTCCGGCACCCCGCTCTCGGGCCACTGTCCGGCCGCCGCGAGCAGCGCCTCCTGTACGGCGTCCTCGGCGGAGTCGAAGTGTCCGTACCGCCGCACGAGCGCGCCGAGGACCTGCGGCGCGTGTTGGCGCAGCAGGCCCTCGATCTCGGTCGTGCGTCCCGACGGGCGTCTCGGGGGACCGCTCACACGTCGCCGCCGCCGTCGAAGAGCGGCCGGATGACGACCGGGTACCGCTGCGTGCCCTCGGGGACGGGGCTTTCGAGGATCCGCCCGACGATCTCCGTGACCCGCTCCAGGCTGACGCAGTCGAGGACCCAGTAGCCGGCGAGCACTTCCTTGGTCTCGCTGTACGGCCCGTCGGTGATCACGGGCTTTCCGTCCGGGCCGGGCTCGACGAACCGGGCCTGGGCCGGCGGCGTCAGACCGTTGCCGTCGACCATCTCACCGGTCTCGGCGAGGTCGTTGTTGATCGCGCTCATGTGCGCGAACATCGCCTGCATGTCCTGCTCGGTCCAGGCGGGCGCACCGGCGGAGCCCTTGCCGGCCTGCGCCTCGTAGTCCGCCTGGGTGCCCTGGATCATCACGAGGTACTTCATGGGTCCGCTCCTTCGGTCGGGGCCGCCCGTGGTGGGCGGTTCTCACAGGGAACGTCGGAGCGGATCCGCGGTTCTCTACACACACGCGAAAAAACTTTTCGCCGACCTTCTCGGACCTTCGCGGCACCGCGAAGGACAACCTCCTCGCAGGCGGAAGCGGCTGTCCGGAACCCCAGGTCCCGGGTTCAGGAATCCCGTTCCATGGTTGCCCGGGGTTCCCCGGGCTGCCCCGGCTCGGCCATGGGCACGGGTCCTGCTTCGGAGACCGCCGAGGCCGGCTTCACCTCGGGCCTCCCGGATTCCTCACCTTCTTCGTAACTGGCACACCGGGGGTTACGGCAGGGGCCGGAGCCCCACACGGGCACGAAGACACCCAGGGTCTTGTGCCGACGCACGACCATGTCGACGGGCTGCTTGCAGACCGGACAGACGGATTCATCGCTGGCCATGGATCCAGGATATTGCGGACGGAGCCGGGCCGACAGCCGAGCGGCGGCCCCGGAACTGGGGATCGCCCGTGCGGGGGTCCGTGTGCAGGGGTGGCGGGTCCCGCACACCGTGGGGATGCGCGGGGCCCGCCGTAACCGGAGACCCTCCACCTCGCCGCGCCGTCAGGTGCCGCACGACATGGAGAACCCCGGCGCCTCGGAAAACGGCCACGAGAGCCGCACCGTTCACATGGCCCCATTCGGGTGGCCCCGTGGCCCAATTCGGATGGCCCCATGGAGACAGCGCGCCGATCCCCCGATACGTGTCTCCTGCCCTTGCATGCCTCCTGCTCTTTCCCTCCTTGCTCCGCTCCGGCGCCTCCCCGTCAGGTGTTCCGGCGTGTCACGAACTCCGCCAGCGACAGCAGACCTCCCGCCTCCTCCGGGTCCGGGACGGCACGGGACAGGTGGTCCAGGGCCCGTGCCATCCGCTCGGCGGCCTGGGCCTGGGCCCAGTCGCGCCCACCCGCCCGCTCGACGGCGAGGATCGTGCGCCCCAGATCGCCGTCCCGGTAGGGAACCCGGTACAGCTCGGCGAGTTCGGCCCCGGCCGGTGTGCCGGAGGCGAGCGCGGCGACCACGGGCAGGGACTTCTTGCGGGCCATGAGGTCCGCCCCGGCCGGCTTGCCGGTACGCCTCGGATCTCCCCAGATGCCGATCACGTCGTCGATGAACTGGAAGGCGAGCCCGGCCTCGCGCCCGAACGCGTCGAGTGCCTCGACATCCGCGTCGTCGGCGCCCGCGTACAGCGCACCGAGCGCGCACGCGCACCCCAGCAGCGCGCCCGTCTTGGCCTCGGCCATGGCGAGCACCTCGTCGAGCGTGATGTCGTCGGGACAGCGACGCTCCATCGCGGTGTCCGCGTGCTGTCCCGCGCACAGCTCGACGACACAGCTCGCGAGCCGGGCGGCCGCCGCCGAGGACGCCGGGTGCGGATCCTCGGCGAGCAGCCGATGGGCCAGTGCCTGCAAGGAGTCCCCCGCGAGGACGGCGTCGGCGTCGCCGAACACGGCCCATGCGGTGGGCCGGTGCCTGCGGGTGGTGTCCCGGTCCATCACGTCGTCGTGCAGCAGCGTGAAGTTGTGCACCAACTCCACCGCGGCGGCCGCCCGTACGGCCGTCGCCCGTTGGCCGCCGAGCGCCCCGGCCGCGGCCAGTACGAGCGCGGGCCGGATGGCTTTCCCCGCCTTCTCCGCGTCCGCCGCGGCCGGGGTGCCGTCCGCGTGCTGCCATCCGAAGTGGTAGAGCGCGATCCGCCGCATCGAACCGGGCAGCGACTCGACGGCCCGGCGCAGTTCGGGATCCACCGATGTCCGGGCCCGCTCCAGGATCACGGCCGCCTCCTGCCCGTCGGGCGGACCGTGCCGCCCGACGGGTACCGACCCGTGGTGCGGTCCTGGCCCTTCCACCGCCGGTAACAGGTTCTGTCGCGTCTCCGTCATGAACTCACCCATGCCCAAGGGCCCGCCCCGGCGGGCGGGAACACGACGCTCGGCACATCGGAGCTCACCGCCAGCGGCCGATCTCGACGTTCTCCAGGACGCCGAGCGCATCGGGCACCAGGACCGCGGCCGAGTAGTACGTCGTCACCAGGTACGACATGATCGCCTGCTCGCTGATGCCCATGAACCGCACGGACAGGCTCGGCTCGATCTCGTCGGGAATTCCTGCCTGCTGGAGACCGACAACCCCTTGCTCGGCCTCTCCCGTACGCATGGCGATGATCGAGGTCGTCCTGGCCTCGGTGACCGGGATCTTGTTGCACGGGAACATCGGCACGCCCCGCCAGGTGGGAATGCGGTGGCCCGCCACGTCGAGGGTCTCGGGGACGAGCCCGCGCCTGTTGAGCTCGCGGCCGAACGCGGAGATCGCCCGGGGGTGAGCGAGCAGCAGCTTGGTGCCGCGCCGCCTGGTGAGCAGTTCGTCCAGGTCGTCCGGGCTGGGTACGCCGTCGTGCGGCTGGAGCCGCTGGTCGTACTCGCAGTTGTTGAGCAGCCCGAACTCGCGGTTGTTGACGAGCTCGTGCTCCTGGCGCTCCTTCAGTGCCTCCACGGTGAGCCGCAGCTGCTGCTCGGTCTGGTTCATCGGCTGGTTGTAGAGGTCGGCCACGCGCGTGTGGATGCGCAGCACGGTCTGGGCGACGCTGAGTTCGTACTCCCGTGGCGCGGCGTCGTAGTCCACGTACGTCCCGGGGATGGCCGGCTCTCCGGTGTGGCCGGCCGCGAGGTCGATCTCCTTCTCTCCGTACGGGTTGGAACGCTGCTCGGGAATCGTGCGCAACCGCTCAAGGTGCTCACGCAGGGACTCGGAGCGCTCCGCGATCTGGTCGAGGTCCGCGCGGGGCAGGGTGAGGACCGTGCACGCGGTGGCCGCGCGTGCCGTGTACTCCCAGATGGCGTCCGGGTCGGTGATCGCCTGGTCGCCGAAGTAGGAGCCGTCGGCGAGGACTCCGAGGACGGCGTCGTCCCCGTACGGTCCGGTGCCGACCTTCTCGACCCTGCCGTGTGCCAGCAGGAACACCTCCTCGGCCGGGCTGCCGAAGGAGGCGAGTACGTCGCCCGGCTCGAACTCCCGCTGCTCGCAGCGCTGGGCCAGCTCGCTGAGTACCTCCTGGTCCTCGTAGGTGCGCAGCGCCGGCAGTTCGCCGAGCTCCGCCGGGATGACCTGGACGCGGTCACCGGTCTTCACGAACGTGACGCGGCCGTCTCCCACCGAGTAGCTGAGCCTGCGGTTCACGCGGTACGTGCCGCCCTGCACATTCACCCACGGCAGCATGCGCAGCAGCCATCGTGAGCTGATTTCCTGCATCTGCGGTACGGACTTGGTGGTCGTGGCCAGGTTCCGCGCCGCGGATGTGCCGAGACTCTTCTGCGGCTGGTCCTGGTCCGCGCGGATCTCTTCGCCTACCGACATGAAAATGTCCTCCCCATCGTGCAATGAGCTGCGGCGACCACACTTCCATCACGGACCGTGGTCGTGCTATTACCCGAAAGAGGGGGAATGGATCTTCGCGAAACGGGGCACATCGCGCGCCCCCGACCGCTTCGGCCGGCCGCTCCCCAGGGTTCGTGGATCTTTCCGACCGGGAACTTCAAGATCGGGCCGCCCGTTCATTCAGCAGTACCGCCGACGACGGAGGAGAGAGCACATGGCAGGCTTTCTGGACCGCGCCAAAGAGCAGGCGCAGCGCGGCATCACGCAGGGCAAGCAGAAGATCGACGATGTGCAGGCGCAGCGGGCCGGCAGTGATCTGCTGAAGAGTCTCGGCGCGGCCTACCTCGCGGAGCGGCGCGGCAGTGGCTCTCCGCAGGCCACGCAGCAGGCACTCCAGGCGGTGGAGAGCCACATCGCGACGCACGGGGACAGCTTCCTGCGCTCCTAGGCGACCTGTCGGCGGCTCCGTTCGGACCGCTGACCGGGTCGGCTCGCACACCGTGCGAAGAATGCGAGGAAGTGGTCCCTCCAGGCCGGTTCCGGGTACAAGCCGCGGTACGAGGCGGCTGCGACAGGTGGCCGTCGTCCCCTGCAAGGAGGCGGCCGTGTCCCCACCCATGTCCGCGAGCAGCTTTCTGAGCCGGCTCAAGGCGGAAGGAATCACCGTCGTCGAGGTCGGCGACTGGGAGCATCACAACCGCAATCACAAGGGCCCGTGGGGCCAGGTCCACGGCGTGATGATCCATCACACAGTGACGTCGGGCAGCCGGCGGACGGTCGAGATCTGCCGCGACGGGTACAGCGGGTTACCGGGCCCGTTGTGTCACGGCGTCATCACCAAGGACGGCCGGGTCCATCTCGTCGGCTACGGCCGCGCCAATCACGCGGGCCTCGGCGACGACGACGTGTTGCGCGCGGTCATCGCGGAGAAGGCCCTGCCGTCGGACAACGAGGCGAACACCGACGGCAACCGCCATTTCTACGGCTTCGAGTGCGAGAACCTCGGCGACGGCAAGGATCCCTGGCCCGAGGCCCAGCTGGAGGCCATCGAGCGGGCCGCCGCGGCGGTCTGCCGCCATCACGGCTGGACGGAGCGCTCGGTGATCGGCCACCTCGAATGGCAGCCGGGCAAGATCGACCCGCGCGGTTTCACGATGGCCGCCATGCGGGCCCGTATCCGCGACCGCCTGAAGTGACACGCAGCTGAAGTGATACGCGGCTGAAGTGACACGCCCCGCGCGTGTCGCTCGGACGGGTGTCCGACAATGGGGGTGTGACCGGCCCCGACACCCCTGACGCAGTTGCCCTCGGCGTCCTGCGGCCGCGGCTGCCGTCGCCGCTGCAGGAGGTCGTGGACGAGCGTTTCGAGCGGCGCGGTGTGCGGCTGCTGCTCAAGCGGGACGATCTGATCCACCCGGAGCTGATCGGCAACAAGTGGCGCAAGCTGGCCCCGAACCTCCTGGCGGCAGGGGGCCGCACGGTCCTCACCTTCGGCGGCGCGTACTCGAACCATCTGCGGGCCACGGCCGCGGCCGGCCGTCTCCTGGGCCTGCCCACCGTCGGCGTGGTCCGCGGCCAGGAGCTCGCCGACCGCCCCCTCAACCCGTCCCTCGCCCGGTGTGCGGCGGACGGCATGCGGCTCCATTTCATCGACAGATCGACATACCGCCGCAAGAGCGATCCGGCGACCCTGGCCGCCCTGCGCCGCGCGACCGCCTGCGAGGAGGCGTACGTGATCCCGGAGGGCGGCAGCAACGCCCCTGCCGTGCGCGGCTGTACGGCCCTGGGCGAGGAACTGCGCGGCCACGCCGACGTCGTCGCGCTGGCCTGCGGCACGGGCGGCACACTGGCGGGCCTGGCCGGGGGCCTGTCTCCCGGCCAACGCGCGCTGGGCGTACCGGTCCTCAGGGGCGGCTTCCTCGGCGCGGAGATACGCGCGCTCCAGGAGGCGGCGTTCGGCGGTCCCCGCGGCGACTGGTCCCTGGACGACCGTTTCCACTTCGGCGGCTATGCCCGTACACCTCCCGAACTGGACGCCTTCGCGGCCGACTTCAAGCGGCGCCACGACCTGCCTGTCGAACGTCTCTATGTCGCCAAGTCGCTGTACGGACTCCTGACCCTCACCCAGGAGGGCGTTTTCCCGCGCGGGACGACGGTCGCGGCCGTGATCACGGGCAGCCCGGACGACACTGTCCGGGTCGGCCCCAAGTCCCAGGTCGGTACATCTGACTAGGTCGCTTCCCTGAACGCCGCGGCCTCCTCCAGGTCCAGTCGCCGCAGCAGGGTCCGCAGCATCTCGTCGTCGATGTAGCGGCCGTTGCGCAGTTTCACGAACACCGCGCGCTCGGCGCCGATCATCTCCCGGGACAGCCGCCGGTACGTGTCGTCCGCGGTTTCTCCGGTGACGGTGTTGACCTGGCCGAGGCGTTCCCAGACGGCGTTGCGGCGGCGCTCCAGAACCGCGCGGAGGCGGACGGCGAGGGGCGGTGGAAGCGTGTTGCGCTCGTCGGAGAGGAGTTCCTCCAGGCGCTGCTCGGCGGCCCGGGAGGCCTGCGCCTGGGCGTTCGCCTCCGCGAGGGTCTCGGCCTGCTGGTCCCGTGGCGGGAGTTTCAGCAGGCGGATGAGCGGCGGCAGCGACAGTCCCTGCACGACGAGTGTCCCGATGACCGTCGTGAAGGTCAGGAAGAGGATCAGGTCGCGGCCTGCGAAGTCCTCGCCGCCTTCCACGGTGAGCGGGATCGAGAAGGCGATGGCGAGCGAGACCACGCCTCTCATCCCGGCCCAGCCGATGATGAAAGGCGCCTTCCATGTGGGGTTTTCCTCCCGTTCCCGGATCCGCGCGGACAGCAGGCGGGGCAGGAAGGTCGCGGGATACACCCAGACGAAACGGGTCAGGACGACGATCCCGAAGAGGGCCACCGCGTACCAGGCGGCACTCGCCCCCTCGTACGCGCCGAGGCCCTTCAGGATCACCGGCAGCTGCAGGCCGATGAGGGCGAAGACCGCCGACTCCAGGATGAACGCGACCATCTTCCAGACCGCCTCCTCCTGGAGCCGGGTCGCGAAGTCGACCTCCCAGTTGCGGTGCCCCAGGTAGAGCGCGACGACGACCACGGCGAGCACTCCGGAGGCATGCACCTGCTCGGCGACCGCGTACGCGAAGAAGGGCGTCAGCAACGACAGGGAGTTCTGCAGCAGCGCCTCGTTCAGACGGGTGCGCATCCAGTGGATCGGCACCATCAGGACGAGCCCGACGCCGATGCCGCCCAGCGCCGCGAGCAGGAACTCGCCGATGCCGCCCGCCCAGGTCGCGCCCTCTCCGACGGCTGCGGCGAGCGCCACCTTGTAGGCGGTGATCGCGGTCGCGTCGTTCACCAGCGACTCGCCCTGGAGGATCGTGGTGACCCGCGACGGCAGCCCGACCCGGCGCGCCACCGCCGTGGCCGCCACCGCGTCCGGCGGTGCCACGACCGCGCCGAGCACCAGCGCCGCGGTGAGCGACAGGTCCGGCACGAGCACGTACGCGGCCCAGCCGACGGCGAGCGTCGCGAACAGCACGTACCCGACCGACAGGAGCGCCACCGGCCGTAGCTGCGCCCGCAGATCGAGGTACGAGCTGTCCGTGGCGGCCGTGTAGAGCAGCGGAGGCAGCAGCAGCGGCAGGACGATGTGCGGGTCAAGGGTGTACTCGGGCACCCCGGGCACGTACGAGACGACAAGCCCCGCCGCGACGAGGAGCAGGGGCGCGGGCACCGGAGTACGGCGCGCGGCGCCCGCCACCGCGGCGCTGCCCGCGATCAGCAGGAGCAGGGGCATCACATGCATCGGTATAGGCCCGCTTTCGTTTCCGCGCGGATTCCCGCACACCCGACGTAATCTGGCAATCATGAAACAGTGCACGCACGCCGACGCGCTGCCGCCCACGGAACCCGCGCCGCTGAGCGACACCTGTCTCGAATGCCAGGCGGCGGGGTCGCACCCGGTGCAGCTGCGACTGTGTCTGGACTGCGGTCACGTGGGCTGCTGCGACTCGTCGCAGCTGCGGCACGCCACAGAGCATTTCAAGGAGACGGGGCATCCGATCATGCGGACCTTCGAGCCCGGTGAGAGCTGGCGCTGGTGCTTCGTCGACCATGTGCTGGTGTGACGTGGGTTCCGGACGGTTCGACCGTCTGACGTCTGGGTACGTCAATCCGGCGCGCGCTCTTCCCAATTGGGCCCGCAGACCCCTAGCCACTGTGCGTATCCATATGTTTACTATGAGTGACAGCAAGGGGTTGGGGTCCCGGGGACAGGAAACCTGAGAGCGCGATAGCGTCACCGCTGAACCACGTAGCGCGTTACCCCGGGGGGCGACCCTCGGCCCCCGAAAGAGCTTGTACCACCTTGGAGGTGAGGGTGTCCCAGATCGCAGGCGAGCCCGCGACCCAGGACTTCGTGGAAGTCCGGCTGCCGGCTGCGGGTGCCTACCTGTCGGTGCTGCGTACGGCCACGGCCGGCCTCGCGGCGCGCTTGGACTTCACCCTCGACGAGATCGAGGATTTGCGCATCGCGGTGGACGAGGCGTGCGCGATCCTGTTGCAACAGGCGGTGCCGGGCTCCGTGCTCAGCTGTGTCTTCCGCCTGATCGACGACTCGCTTGAGGTGACTGTCTCGGCCCCGACCACCGATGGCCACGCTCCCGCACGGGACACCTTCGCGTGGACCGTGCTGTCGGCCCTCGCGGGCAAGGTCTCCTCCTCGGTGGCCGACGACAAAACCGTTTCGATCAGCCTCTACAAACAGCGCGGCGCGGGACCCGGGCCGGCGTGAGGAACGGGGACGGGCCGGTGCGGGACGAAGAGCGCGGCACACGGGAACTCCCCGCCGGGGGCGAGAACGGCCCCGGCGGGCCCCGGCACCTGGCGGAGGGCGTCGACGGCATTCCCGAGCAGCAGGCCCGGCCGCACCCGGAGGACGACAGTTCCCCGGCGGCCGGGGTGTCTCGGGGAGAGCCGATCGGCAAGGACGAGCGCGAGGCGCTTTCCGGCAGCGACGGGCGACAGGATCCAGACGTTGCCGCGCAGTGGGGGTCCCCCCGGACGGAGTCTGGGGGGACGTCCTCGGAAGGGCGGCGGCGGGTGACGGGCGGGATCATGAGCGAGCAGCACGAGCACGAACGAAATGCCGAGAACGGCGCGTCGGGTACGCAGCACGATCCCCACAACAGGAGCGGGGCGCGGCTCAAGTTCATCGAGCTGCGCAAGCTGGACCACGACAGCCCGGAGTACGCGGAACTGCGCAACCAGCTGGTCCGTATGCACCTGCCGCTCGTGGAGCACCTCGCCCGCCGTTTCCGCAACCGCGGCGAGCCGCTGGACGACCTCACTCAGGTCGCGACCATCGGCCTGATCAAGTCGGTCGACCGCTTCGACCCGGAGCGCGGAGTCGAGTTCTCGACGTACGCGACCCCGACGGTCGTCGGCGAGATCAAGCGGCACTTCCGGGACAAGGGCTGGGCCGTGCGTGTGCCGCGCAGGCTGCAGGAGCTGCGGCTCGCGCTGACCACGGCGACCGCGGAGCTCTCGCAGCAGCACGGCCGCTCCCCCACCGTGCACGAGCTGGCCGAGAAGCTGGGCATCTCGGAGGAGGAGGTCCTGGAGGGCCTGGAGTCGGCCAACGCGTACTCCACGCTGTCCCTGGACGTCCCCGACACGGACGACGAGTCGCCGGCCGTCGCCGACACCCTGGGCTCGGAGGACGAGGCCCTGGAGGGCGTCGAGTACCGGGAGTCCCTCAAGCCGCTCCTGGAGGACCTTCCCCCGCGCGAGAAGCGCATCCTGCTGCTGCGCTTCTTCGCGAACATGACCCAGTCCCAGATCGCCCAGGAGGTCGGCATCTCACAGATGCACGTCTCCCGGCTGCTGGCCCGGACGCTGGCCCAGCTCCGCGAGAAGTTGCTGGTGGAGGAGTGAGGAGTGAGCGGCACAGCTCGCGTCCCGTAAAAGCTCGCGTCCCGTAAGCAGCTCGTGTCCCGTGAAACAGCTCGCGTCCCGTGAGGGGCGCGGCGCACCGCACGACCCGGTCCGCGCTACTCGGGCTCCCGCACTCCGCCCGGCCCGGTGATCCCCAGCGCTCTCGTGGTCTCGGGGTTGAGGATCAGCACCAGTGTCGCGACCGCCACCACCGCCAGGGCGATCCCCCCGGGGATGGCGAGACTGTCGGCCTGGAGCAGGTTGTACGCGACGGGCAGCGCCATGATCTGCGTGATGATCGTGGGGCCCCGGCTCCAGCTGCGCCGCAGCAGCAGCCCCCGCGCGGCCAGCAGTGGCAGCAGGGCGAGCACGATCAGCGTCACGCCCCCGGTGACCGCCTGACGGCGGTCGTCGGGATGGCCGGTGAAGCCCATCACGAGCAGGTAGACGCCCCCGGCGGCAAGGGCGAGCCCCTCCAGCGCGGCGAGCGCGGCCGCCACGGTCAGCCGCCCGGGGCGGGGTTCGGCGTCGACGGTTTCCGGGGTGGGATTCTGCTCAGAGCTCACCTGTGAAGGGTAGCCCTCGACCCCTGTCCGGCCACGGCCCCGGGGCGTTTCGCCGGGCATTCGACAGGTCCCGCCGCTCTCACCTGATCCTCACCTCGGTATGGGACGAGTACCGCGCGGTAGGTACGCTGCATCGCATGCGTGCACTTCTTGTGGTCAATCCGGCAGCAACCACCACCAGCGCACGCACGCGTGACGTCTTGATCCATGCACTGGCGAGCGAGATGAAGCTCGAAGCGGTCACCACCGAGTACCGCGGTCATGCCAGGGATCTCGGCCGGCAGGCCGCGGAGAGCAAGGACATAGAGCTGGTCGTGGCCCTCGGCGGCGACGGCACGGTCAACGAGGTCGTGAACGGTCTGCTGCACAACGGCCCCGACCCCGACCGGCTGCCCGGCCTCGCCGTCGTCCCCGGCGGCTCCACCAACGTCTTCGCCCGCGCCCTGGGCCTGCCCAACGACGCCGTCGAGGCGACCGGCGCCCTCCTGGACGCCTTGCGCGAGGGCCGGGAGCGCACGGTGGGCCTCGGTCTCGCCGCGGGCACCCCGGGCAGCGACGACGAGGGTGTCCCCGCCCGCTGGTTCACCTTCAACGCGGGCCTCGGCTTCGACGCCGGCGTGGTCGGCCGCGTCGAACAGCACCGCGAACGCGGCAAACGCTCCACGCACTCTCTCTACGTGCGCCAGGCGATGCGCCAGTTCTTCGGGGAGACCCACCGGCGCCGCGGCACCATCACGCTGGAGCGGCCGGGCTCCGACCCGGTGACCGATCTGGTGCTGTCGATAGTGTGCAACACGTCTCCGTGGACGTATCTGGGCAATCGCCCGGTGTACGCGTCACCTAAGGCCTCGTTCGATACCGGCCTCGACGTACTCGGCCTCAGCCGCATGTCGACGGCCGCGGTTGCCCGGTATGGCACCCAGTTGCTCACTTCGTCCCCCGAGCGCGGCCCCCATGGCAAGCACGCGGTGTCCCTGCACGATCTGACCGACTTCACCTTGCATTCGAAGGTCCCGCTGCCCCTGCAGATGGACGGCGACCACCTCGGACTGCGTACGAGCGTCGCGTTCACAGGCGTTCGCCGTGCACTGCGTGTGATTGTGTGAGCGGAACGGGCCAAAGTCCTTCCACTCGAACGTTTAGGCCAGGGTCCACCCCATGGAAGTACGGCTGTGACCTAGTCGACACCGAGGAATCAAAAAAAACTTTCCGGAAGGGGTTGTATCCGCCGCTGAGGTTTGCGAGTCTCTACGTGGCGCTCGGGTCGGGCCGCAACATCGCCCCCACAGAGCGCCGGAACCCCTCCTCACATCCAGGACCACGCCAGTCCGTCTGGTAGTCGGCCCTTCACTTGTTGAGGGATTCGTGAAAGCGTTCACATTCACAAGCAACGTGCATGTAATACCAAGGAGAGGTAGCAGCCATGGACTGGCGTCATAACGCCGTTTGCCGCGAGGAAGACCCCGAGCTCTTCTTCCCCATCGGCAACACCGGTCCTGCGCTGCTGCAGATCGAGGAAGCCAAGGCCGTTTGCCGTCGCTGCCCCGTCATGGAGCAGTGTCTGCAGTGGGCGCTTGAGTCCGGCCAGGACTCCGGCGTCTGGGGTGGTCTCAGCGAGGACGAGCGCCGCGCAATGAAGCGCCGCGCCGCCCGCAACAGGGCCCGTCAGGCCTCCGCCTGACAACCCGCCCCACGACAGCCTGGCTTGGCGGCGCGTACAGCGAGTACGCATCTCCCGCCCCCGAGCCGCAGCGCGCAGTACCCCCGATGCGCACAACCGAATGACACTGTGAGCCCCGGACCACTCAGTGGTCCGGGGCTCATTGCTGTTTGCGATCGTGGACTCGTCGGCTGTTCGAGCGCCCCTGGCGCCGCCGAACCAACCCACGAGGGTTACGCAACGTGTCCGGGACGTCATGGTGCGGGGTGTCCGAGAGCGGTCGACGAGAGCGTGGACCGCCTGGATTCCTTAGGCGGCTCACGTGACGTTGGTTACTCGGGTCAGCCGGGCGGCTGTCCGCCGGTCGGCTTGTCCGCCGGTCGAGTCAGCCGGTCGGCTCACTCAGGTCGCTCAGGTCGCTCAGGGAGACTGGCCCGCTCGACGGGCTTCGGTCACTCGGGTCGTTTGGGGCTCTGCACCGGGATGTCCAACACGACCTGCGTGCCGCGCTCCGGGGCCGGGACCATGTCGAAGGTGCCGCCCAACTCGCCCTCCACGAGCGTTCGTACGATCTGCAGACCGAGGTTGCCCGAGCGGTGCGGGTCGAATCCCTCGGGCAGGCCCACTCCGTCGTCCTGGACCGTGACCAGGAGTCGGTTCTCCTTCGACGTACCGCCGCGGACCACGGACACCTCGACCGTGCCCCGTTCGCCCTCGCGGAAGCCGTGCTCCAGGGCGTTCTGCAGGATTTCGGTGAGGACCATGGAGAGCGGGGTCGCCACCTCGGCGTCGAGTATGCCGAAACGGCCCGTCCGCCGGCCGACGACCTTGCCCGGCGAGATCTCGGCGACCATGGCGAGCACCCTGTCTGCGATTTCGTCGAACTCCACGCGCTCGTCGAGGTTCTGAGAGAGCGTCTCGTGCACGATCGCGATCGAGCCGACCCTGCGCACCGCCTCTTCGAGGGCTTCCCTGCCCCGGTCGGACTCGATGCGGCGGGCCTGAAGGCGCAGCAGGGCCGCTACCGTCTGGAGGTTGTTCTTCACCCGGTGGTGGATCTCCCGGATGGTCGCGTCCTTGGTGATCAACTCGCGCTCGCGGCGGCGCAGTTCGGTCACGTCACGCAGGAGGACCAGGGAACCGACACGTGTCCCCTTGGGTTTGAGCGGGATCGAACGCAGCTGGATCACGCCGTCGTCGCTCTCGATCTCGAACTCGCGGGGTGCCCAGCCGCTGGCCACCTTGGCCAGCGCCTCGTCCACCGGGCCCCGGGAGGGGGCGAGCTCCGCGGTGGTCTCGCCGAGGTGTTGGCCGACCAGGTCGGCGGCGAGGCCCAGCCGGTGGTACGCCGACAGCGCGTTCGGTGACGCGTACTGGACGACGCCGTCCGCGTCCACCCGGATCAGGCCGTCGCCCACGCGGGGCGAGGCGTCCATGTCGACCTGCTGGTTGGGGAACGGGAAGGAGCCCGCCGCGATCATCTGGGCCAGGTCGGACGCGCTCTGCAGATAGGTGAGTTCGAGCCGCGAGGGCGTGCGCACCGTGAGCAGGTTGGTGTTGCGGGCGATGACCCCCAGGACACGGCCCTCTCTGCGGACGGGGATGGACTCGACCCGTACGGGAACTTCCTCACGCCACTCCGGGTCGCCCTCGCGCACGATCCGGCCCTCGTCCAGGGCGGCGTCCAGCATGGGACGGCGGCCGCGCGGGACGAGGTGTCCGATCATGTCGTCCTGGTACGAGGTGGGGCCGGTGTTCGGCCTCATCTGGGCGACCGAGACGTAGCGGGTGCCGTCACGGGTGGGGACCCACAGGACGAGGTCCGCGAAGGAGAGATCGGAGAGCAGCTGCCACTCCGAGACCAGCAGATGCAGCCACTCAAGGTCGGAGTCACCGAGGGCGGTGTGCTGGCGTACGAGGTCGTTCATGGAGGGCACGTCTGCGAGCGTACCCGCCGCGTACGACAAGACTTGAAATCGGTCATTCGCAGGCCCCCGGAGGACACCCGGAGACACCCGCGGGCCGCGGCGCCTGAGAGGGACCCTCAGCCCTCCCGGCACCGCAGCCCGGAGCAACATCGGCCGGGGGGTGTGCGGTCCCGATCGGCCGAAGGATGAGGATCCGGTGCAGTCAGGGCAGAGAGCGCCGGCTCCTCGATCCGTCTTCCTGTGCGGGGAAGACGGAGGCTTGGTCGTCAAGTGTTGTGATCACTCAGCTGGCTTGATCATTCAGTTGCGTGCTCAAGCTTTGCCTACGATTCTGGACTAGACCACTCCGGCTGTCCATGCGTTGCCGGATGTTTGTTGTTGTCTCCTGATCCGACAACTCGCGTCCTCTCACCACCACGCACATGGACGCCGAGCGGTTCACGGGCAGGGCCAGACACGCATGGCGAGTTCGGCCACCGCTTCCAGCTGCTCCTTCGTGGCTCCGTCCCGGGCCTGCTGGGACATTCCCTGGATCACGGCGCCGGTGTGCCGGGCCAGGGCCGCCGTATCCACGTCCGCGGGAAGCTCGCCCGCGGCGACACCGGCCTTTATGCGGCTCTCTATGGCGGCGACGTTGGCGTTGCGCCGCTCGCGCAGGGAGTCCTCCACCTCGGGGGTGGTGCAGTTCGTGGCGGCATGGACGACCAGGCAGCCGTGCGGGCGGCCGGGTTCGGTGTACTCCGCCGCGGCCTCGCGCAGCATCCGCGCCACCGCGGCGCGGGCCGTCCGCTCCTCGGTGAGCGCGCGGTCGCTGAACGAGCCGTACCTCGTGCCGTACGCGGTCACGACCTCCGCGAAGAGGGACCGCTTGTCGCCGAAGGCCGCGTAGAGGCTGGGGGCGCCGATGCCCATGACCTCGGTGAGGTCGGAGACGGAGGTCCCCTCGTAGCCGTGCTCCCAGAAGGCGAGGATCGCCTTCTCCAGCGCGGTCTCGCGGTCGAAGGAGCGGGGGCGGCCACGGCCGCGCGGCCTGGCCTCGGATCCCGGCCCGGCCTGCCGGGCGGCTGCCTGTCTGTTCACCATGGAGTGGATTTTATAGCGGGTGCTAGAGAAATGGCCGTCCCCTGTAGTACGGTTTTTTCTGTAACGGCCATTAGGGAAATATGGAGGGGGCTGACATGGGCGTGCTTGCGGGCAGGACGGCGCTGGTGACGGGCGGCAGCAGGGGCATCGGGCGGGGTATCGCCGAGCGGCTCGGGCGGGACGGGGCGCGGGTGGCCGTGCACTACGGGAGCGACGAGCCGGCGGCGAAGGCCGCGGTGGACGCGATCCGGGCGGCGGGCGGTTACGCGTTCGCGCTGCGAGCGGAGCTGGGAGCGCCCGGCGACGCGGACGAGCTGTGGCGGGAGTTCGACCGGCACGCGGAGGGTCTGGACATCCTGGTGAACAACGCCGGGATCGGCACGTCACGCCCGTTCGAGGAGATCGACGAGGCCGAGTACGACCGGGTCTTCGCGGTGAACGTGAAAGCGCCGCACTTCATCACGCAGCTCGGCGCGACCCGGCTGCGGGACGGCGGGCGGATCGTCAACATCTCCTCGGGCCTCGCACGCACCGCGATGATGCCGGACAAGATGGCGTACGCGATGACGAAGGGCGCCCTGGACATCTTCACGCGGGATCTGGCCAAGGTTCTGGGACCCCGTGGCATCACGGTGAACACGGTGGCGCCGGGCATCATCGACACCGACAACAACGCCGACTGGCTGCGGTCGAGCGACGAGGCCTGGGCACAGGCCTCGGCGATATCGGCGCTCGGACGGGTGGGCACGCCGGCGGACGTCGCCGACGTGGTGGCGTTCCTCGCCTCGGACGAGGGCCGGTGGGTGACGGGGCACTGGATGGACGCGACGGGAGGTTCGTTGACCTGAGCACGCAGGGACGCCGACCTGCGCCTCACCGGGCAACCCCCGTCGGGGCGGGCGTCGAGGAGAGCGTCGAGGCGGGCAATATCCGTCCCGGAAGGCGCGACCGGGGAGGACCCATTCTGCTAGATTGGTCTATACCACATATGCAGGTGAGTCCCCCTTCAGAACGGCAGGCCCAGCGTGGAAGTTGTCATCGTTTCGGACGCCAAGGCGGGTGGCGAGCTCATTGCCGGGGCCATGGCGGAGTTGCTCCGGCACAAACCCGACGCCCTGCTCGGAGTGGCCACCGGTTCGACGCCGCTGCCCATCTACCAGGCGTTGGCGGCGAAAGTGGGCTCCGGGGCCGTGGACGCCTCGCGGGCACGGGTCGCACAGCTCGACGAGTACGTGGGGCTGCCGGCCGAGCACCCCGAGTCGTACCGGTCGGTGCTGCGGCGCGAGGTGCTGGAGCCGCTGGGCCTCGGCATGGCCGCGTTCATGGGACCGGACGGGACCGCCGAGGACGTACGGGCTGCGTGCGAGGCGTACGACAGGGCTCTCGCCGAGGCCGGCGGGGTCGATCTGCAACTGCTCGGCATCGGGACCGACGGGCACATCGGGTTCAACGAGCCGTGCTCCTCGCTGGCTTCCCGTACACGGATCAAGACGCTGACCGAGCAGACCCGGGTCGACAACGCGCGGTTCTTCGAGGGCGACATCGAGCAGGTGCCGCATCACGTGATCACCCAGGGCATCGGGACGATTCTGGAGGCACGGCATCTGGTGCTGCTCGCCACGGGTGAGGGCAAGGCCGATGCCGTGGCGGCGACCGTCGAGGGGCCGGTCGCAGCGGTGTGCCCGGCGTCGGCGCTCCAGCTTCACCCCCACGCCACGGTGGTGGTGGACGAGGCGGCCGCGTCCAAGCTGAAGCTGGCGCACTACTTCCGGCACACGTACGCCAACAAGCCGGCCTGGCAGGGCATTTGACGACGAGGGTGACGAAGGGGGTGCCGGGGATGCGGGGGACAACGGTGAGGTGTGCGAAGGCGCCGGGTTCGCCCGTGGAGGGACCGGCGCCTTCGTGGGGAGGGTGAGCTGGGGCGGTGGGGTCAGGCCCCGGTGACGGCCTCCGCCGCTGCCAGTCCGCAGACGCGGGCCGCGCCGTGGGTGGCGATGTGGAGGGCGCCGCGGGGTGGTGCCTGGGGTAGGCCCATCTCGACCACGACCGTGTCGGGGCGGGCGGCGATCAGCGTGTCGAGGGCCTCGGACATCCAGGCGTGGCGGTGGGCGTCGCGGACGACGGCGACCACGCGGCGTGATCCGGCGGCCGTGAGCGCCTCGGCCCCGGCACCCTCTCCCGTGAAGCTCCCGGTCTCCGTGCCCGGGAGCGTGCGCCGCAGTTCGGCGGCGACGCCCCAGGGGGTCTCGTCTCCGACGGCGATGTTGGCGACGGGGGTGAAGGCCGCGACGTACGGGGCCTCGGTGACCGGCGCGTAGTGCCGGCCGCGTGTGACGGTCAGCGCGCGTCGGGCCGCCACCAGGCCGATCTCGGTGCCGGCGGAGTCGGCGGAGCCTTCGGTGCCGGCGGAGTCTGCCGTGGCCGTCGGCGTCGGCGTCGGTGAGAGTGAGCCGTGTGGCGGGGTCGAAGTGCCGCTCTGGGTGGCCGCGTCGGCCGAGGTGGTCCAGGTGGCCAGGGCTCGTACCCGGGCTGCCGCGTCGGCCAGGCGTTCCTCCGGGAGTTCTCCCGAGCGGACCGCCGTGACCAGGGCGTCCCGCAGTCGCAGGACCGTTGCCTCGTCGGCCAGTCCGCCGCCCACGCAGATGGCGTCGGCGCCGGCGGCGATCGCGAGGACGCTGCCCCGTTCGATGCCGTAGGTCGCGGAGATGGCCTGCATCTCCATGCCGTCGGTGACGATCAGCCCGTCGAAGCCGAGTTCCTCGCGCAGCAGCCCGGTGAGGACGCGGCGGGAGAGGGTCGCGGGGCGGGCCGGGTCGAGGGCCGGTACCAGGATGTGCGCGCTCATCACGGCCCGGCTGCCGGCCGCGACGGCCGCGCGGAACGGGGCCAGTTCGCGCGACTCCAGGACCGACGGCTCCGCGTCGATGCGCGGCATCGCGTGGTGGGAGTCGACCGCGGTGTCGCCGTGGCCCGGGAAGTGCTTGGTGCAGGCGGCGACTCCGGCGGACTGGAGCCCGGAGACGTATGCGGCGGTGTGCCGGGCCACCAGTGCGGTATCGGCGCCGAAGGACCGTACGCCGATGACGGGGTTGCCGGGGTCGGAGTTGATGTCGGCGGCCGGCGCCCAGTTGAAGTTGACCCCGCAGGCGGCGAGTCGGCGGCCCAGTTCGTGGGCCACGGCCTCGGTCAGTGCCACGTCGTCGACCGCGCCCAGCGCGTGGTTGCCGGGGAACGACGACCCCGTACGCACCTCCAGGCGTGTGACGTCACCGCCTTCCTCGTCGATGGCGACCAGTACGTCGTCGCGTTCGGCGCGCAACTGGGCCGTCAGCGTGGCGACCTGGCCGGGCGAGGCGATGTTGCGGCCGAAGAGGCCGACGGAGGCGAGGCCCTCGCCCAGTCGCCGCAGCAGCCAGGAGGGAGCGGAGGTCCCGGTGAAGCCGGGCTGCAGGACGGCGAGGGCGTCACGGGTCAGCGTGTCCGTGCCGGAGGCGATGGTGGTCATCGGGGGTCGTTATCCCTTCACCGCGCCGGCGGTGAGTCCGCTGACGGCCTTGCGCTGGAGGAAGACGAAGAGGAGCAGGATCGGAACGGCGAAGAGCGAGGAGGCGGCCATGGTGGCCCCCCAGTCGTCGCCGAACGTCGTCTGGAAGCTGGAGAGCCACAGCGGGAGCGTCTGCTTCTCGGCGTCCTTGTTGAGGATCAGGACCAGCGGGAACTCGTTCCACGCCGTGATGAAGCCGAAGAGCGAGGTCGCCATCAGTCCCGGGGCGAGCAGCGGGAAGATGATCTTCACGAAGGCCTGCCTGCGGGTGCAGCCGTCCACCATGGCCGACTCCTCCAGTTCCTTCGGCACGGCGGCGACGTAGCCGCGCAGCGTCAGGACGGTGAAGGGCAGCACCATGATCATGTAGAAGAACGTGAGCGGTACCAGGCTGTTGAGGAGGTCGGCGTCGCGCACGATCATGTAGATCGCGATGATCATGACTTCCCAGGGCGCCATCTGCGCGATCATGAAGGTCAGGATGAATCCGCGGCGGCCCCTGAAGCGCATGCGGGCCAGCGCGAAGGACGCGAGCAGCGCGATGACGAGGGAGGCGACGACCGCGAGGACGGTCACCGTCAGGGAGTTGCCGACCAGCGTCCAGAAGTGGTCGGCGTCCAGCACCTTCCGGAAGTGTTCGAAGGTGATGTCGGTCGGTACGAAGACCGGGTCGTCCGAGATGATGTCGCCGGTCGGCTTCAGCGACGTCGCGAACATCCAGTAGACGGGGAACGCGAAGACGGCGAAGAGGACGACGGCCGTCGCGTTGGGCCACAGCCGGGCCATCAGGGAGCGCTTCACAGCTCGTCCTCCTCTTGCTTGAGAACCGTACGCAGGTAGTAGGCCGTCAGGCCGAGCAGGATGAGGATCGTCAGGAAGGAGATCGCCGCGCCCATCCCGTAGTGCTGGTTGCCGGGGCCCTCGACGAACGCGTAGATCGGCAGCGTCTCGGTGAGCCGGTCGGGACCGCCCATGTTGATGGCGAAGATCTGCGGGAACGCCTTGAACACCCAGATGACCTCAAGGAAGGTCGTCGCCCACAGAAACGGCCGCAGGAAGGGGAAGGTCACGGAGGTGAAACTCTTCCAGGTGCCGGCCCCGTCGAGCGAGGCGGCCTCGTACAGCTCTTTGGGGATGGTGGTCGTGGCGGCGTACAGGTTGATCGCCACGAACGGGATGGACTGCCAGACGATCACCAGGATGATCACGGAGAAGGTGGAGAGCTGGGTGCCGAACCAGTTGTAGTCGGCCATCGACGACCAGCCCGCCTTGGCGAGCAGCCAGTTGACGACGCCGAAGCGCTGGGCGAACAGCCACTGGTAGACCGTGGTGGCGGCGACCACCGGCATCGCCCAGGCCAGCACCAGGCCGAGCAGGAGCAGCAGGCGCATGCGCTTGCCCAGCCGGGCCAGGAGCAGACCCATGAGCGTGCCGAGCACCATGATGAGGACGACGTTCACGGCGGTGAAGACGACCGTCCGCTGGACGACCTTCCAGAAGTCCGTACTGCCCAGGACGTCCGTGTAGTTGTCGAATCCCCGCCACTCGGTGAGGTGCAGGATCAGCTGGCGCGGGTTGAGGTTCTGGAACGACAGGATGCCGTTCTTGACCAGCGGCCAGCCGAGCAGGACCACCGTGGCGAGCAGGCCGGGCAGCAGGAGCAGGTACGGGGCGGACGCGCCGCCGCGTCTGCCGGCCGGGCCCGGGCCCGTGGGGCCGCCGGGCGGGGGTACGTCGGTCTTACGGACACCGGGCGCCGCTGCCGTGCCTGTGTCCGTGCGTTTGGTCTGCACTGACATGCTCGCCATCTCTTCCACCATCGGGAGTTCGCAGTTCGATGCGCCGGCGTGCCAGGGACGGACAGGGGCTGCCCGTCCCCGGCACGGAGGTGATCAGCTGCTCTGCGCGAGCCGCTTGTTGATCTCGCCCTCGACCTGCTTGGCGGCGGCGGCGGGCGACTTCCCCTTCAGCACCGCGGTCATGTAGGCCTTGATCGGGTTCGGGTCGTTCTCGACGGCGGCCCACTCGGGGATCAGCGGGGTGGTGCCACCGCCGGCCGCGGCCGGGGCGGCGGCCTCGGCCGCGCCGTTGCCCTTGAGGTTGGTCTGCAGCGACTCCTTGTTCGGGATGACGCCGTTCTCCTTGGCGAGCGCGCCCTCGAACTTGTCGGACAGGGCCAGCTTCAGGAACTCCTTGGCGAGTTCCTGCTTCTTGCTGCCCGCGGCCACCGCGAAGTTGGAGCCGCCGAGGAAGACGCCCTCGGGCTTCTCGGCCGTCTCACCGGGGATGGTGAAGTAGCCGATGTCCTTCTCGATCTTCTTGTTGGCCGCGATGGCCGTGCCGGCCTCCCAGCCCATGCCGATGAAGGCGCCGACGTTGCCCTTGGCGAAGACCTCGGCCTGCTGCGGGGTCGCCTCGTCCTTGTCCTTGGGGGCCTTGGAGTAGGACTGGAACTCCTTGTAGGTCTCCATGGCCTTGCCGACCTTCGGGTCCGCGAGGTTGGAGACGTACTTGTCGCCTTCCTTCTTCACCAGGTCGGCGCCCTGGCCGATGGTCAGGCCGTCGAAGAAGTACCAGTTCTGGCCGGGCAGGTAGATCGGCTCGGCGTCGGTCTTCTTGTCGATGGCCTTGAGGGCGTCGAAGAACTCGGCCCGCGTCTTGGGGGTGTCCTTGATGCCGGCGTCGGCCCAGACCTTCTTGTTGTAGACGACGACGCGGTTGGCGAAGTACCACGGGGCCGCGTACTGCTTGCCGTCGTAGACCGCCGACTCGTTGAGCGCCTCGGTCCAGTCGGCGCCGATCTCCGACTTGAGGTCCGACAGGTCGGCGAGACCGCCGGTGGCCGCGTAGGCGGGGGTCTGCGTGTTGCCGACCTCGATGACGTCCGGCGGGTTGTCCTCGGAGAGCGAGGTCGTGATCTTCTGCTGGATGCCGGTCCACTGCTGCGTCTCGAACTTCAGCTTGGCCTTGGTCTTCTTCTCGAAGGCGGCCGTGAGGTCCTTGGTCCAGCCGGGCGGCGTCGAGCCGTCCATGGCCCAGACGGTCAGGGTCTGGCCCTTGTAACCGTCCGCCCCCGTCTTCTCGCCACCGTTGTCGTCGTCGCCGCCACAGGCAGCGACCGACATCAACATGCCCGCGACACCGACGGCCGCGATGAGCTTGCGATTCACGTCATCCTCCTCAGGGATGCCAGCAACCCCCCTGCCCACCGCGTGACTTACGACGAGTACTGCCCGTGGGGCTGGGACCTGGTCCTCAATGGTTTAGACCAGTACGGGGAGCTTGGCCTAGACCTGTAAGGGTGTCAAGGGCGATAAAGCCGCTCCCGACGGTCCGTTACGCGACCTATATATGCAGGAACCTTTCACTGCGCGGGCGACGGAACGGGCGGGCCCGCGCGCAGGTCGCGACGGGGTCCCCGGCCCGCCCCGTGCACGCGGTGGACTAGACCAAAAGGGACCCCGACGGTATATAGAGGGGATCACGCAGCGTGCGGGGGGACACCCGCACGACTGGGCGTGCCACGATGTGAGCCGTGGCCGACGCGCGTACGTCGGCCGCAACGGCACCCGGAGCCGGGAAGGCAGAGTATGAGCACCGACGTCAGCAGTGCGGAGAACGAGGGTGGCGTCCCCATCCGTACCGCGCGCGTGCCCAAGTACTACCGCCTGAAGAAGCATCTGCTCGACATGACGGACACGTTGCCGCCCGGCACGCCGGTACCGCCCGAGCGCACGCTCGCCGCCGAGTTCGACACCTCGCGCACGACGGTGCGCCAGGCGCTTCAGGAGCTGGTCGTCGAGGGGCGCCTCGAACGCATCCAGGGCAAGGGCACGTTCGTCGCCAAGCCGAAGGTGTCGCAGGCGCTGCAACTCACGTCCTACACCGAGGACATGAGGGCGCAGGGGCTTGAGCCCACCTCGCAGCTCCTGGACATCGGCTACATCACCGCCGATGACACCCTCGCCGAGCTGCTCGACATCACGGCCGGCGGGCGTGTTCTGCGGATCGAGCGGCTGCGGCTCGCGAGCGGTGAGCCGATGGCCATCGAGACGACGCATCTGTCCGCGAAGCGGTTTCCCGCGTTGCGTCGGTCGCTGGTGAAGTACACGTCGTTGTACACCGCGTTGGCGGAGGTGTACGACGTGCGTCTCGCGGAGGCCGAGGAGACGATCGAGACGTCGCTGGCGACTCCGCGGGAGGCGGGGTTGCTCGGGACGGATGTGGGGTTGCCGATGCTGATGTTGTCGCGGCACTCGCTCGACAAGGGTGGGCAGCCGGTGGAGTGGGTGCGGTCGGTGTATCGGGGGGATCGGTACAAGTTCGTTGCGCGGCTGAAGAGGCCGGTGGACTGAGCGAGTTGAGCGGGGTGAGGTTGGGTTGGGTTGGGTTGGGGGCGGTGCGTTGTCGGCTGCGGGGCCGTCGTGGCTGGTCGCGCAGTTCCCCGCGCCCCTGAAAGCTGAACGACCGCGCTGTTGCTCGCGCCCCTAAAAGCAAAAGATTGCGCCGTTCCCCGCGCCCCTGAAAAGGCGTCCCCCGTGCCCATGAGAAGCGACGCCAGTTGAGTCGGTGTGCGTGTGGTGTGGTGTTGGGGCTCGTCCTGTTCTACGGTCCTCCCGTCATCCATGGACGGGAGGACGACCCGTGCGCACCGACAGCCCCCGTAAGGCACGTCCCCGCAGCATCGTCATCTGGACCCTCGTCGCACTGGTGAGCGCGGCCGCCTGGTCCGTGCTCGCGCTCTCGCGGGGCGAGGAGGTCTCGGCCGCCTGGATGGTCGCGGCCGCCCTCGGCTCGTACGCCATCGCCTATCGCTTCTACGCGAAGTTCATCGCCCACAAGGTGCTGAAGGTCGACGGGACGCGGGCCACCCCCGCCGAGCGCCTCAACAACGGCATCGACTTCCACCCCACCGACCGGCGGGTGCTGCTCGGCCACCACTTCGCGGCGATCGCGGGTGCGGGGCCGCTGGTGGGGCCCGTGCTGGCCGCGCAGATGGGGTATCTGCCCGGCACCATCTGGATCATCGTCGGCGTGATCCTGGCGGGCGCGGTCCAGGACATGGTCGTCCTGTTCTTCTCCACCCGCCGGGACGGCAGGTCGCTGGGGCAGATGGCGCGCGAGGAGATCGGCCCGTTCGGCGGCGCGGCCGCCCTGATCGCCGCCTTCGCCATCATGATCATCCTGCTCGGGGTGCTCGCGCTGGTCATCGTCAACGCGCTCGCGCAGTCGCCGTGGGGCACCTTCTCCATCGCGATGACGGTCCCGATCGCCCTGCTGATGGGCGTCTACCTGCGCGTCCTGCGGCCCGGCCGGATCACCGAGGTCTCGCTGATCGGCGTGGCGCTGCTGCTGTTCGCGCTGGTCGCGGGCCGCTGGGTCGCCGAGTCGTCGTGGGCCGGCACCTTCACGCTCGCACCCTCGACACTGGTCGTCTGGCTGGTGGCGTACGGGTTCATCGCGTCGATCCTGCCCGTGTGGATGCTGCTGGCGCCCCGCGACTACCTCTCCACGTTCATGAAGATCGGCACGATCGTGCTGCTCGCGCTCGGGGTCGTCATCGCGCTGCCGACCCTGCGGATGGACCCGGTGACCGACTTCGCCTCGCGGGGCGACGGGCCGGTCTTCGCAGGATCGCTCTTCCCGTTCGTCTTCATCACCATCGCCTGCGGGGCGCTCTCCGGCTTCCACGCCCTGATCTCCTCCGGTACGACGCCGAAGATGATCCAGAAGGAGACGCAGGTCCGGATGATCGGGTACGGCTCCATGCTCATGGAGTCGTCCGTGGCCGTCATGGCGCTGATCGCGGCGTCCGTCATCGACCCGGGCCTGTACTTCGCGATGAACGCGCCCGCCGGGGTCATCGGGGACACCGTCCAGAACGCCTCGCAGGTGGTGGGCGGTTGGGGGTACCAGATCTCCCCCAAGGACCTGGCGGACGCGGCGAAGAACGTCGAGGAGTCGTCCCTGCTGTCGCGGACCGGCGGCGCTCCCACCCTCGCGGTCGGCGTCTCGGAGATCTTCTCCGAGGTCACCGGGGGCGGCCTGCGCGCGTTCTGGTACCACTTCGCGATCATGTTCGAGGCGCTGTTCATCCTCACCGCGCTCGACGCGGGCACACGGGTGGGCCGCTTCATGCTCCAGGACACGCTGGGCAATCTCTACAAACCCTTCAAGAACGTGAGCTGGAAGCCCGGACTCGTCATCACGAGCGGCATCGTCTGCGGTCTGTGGGGCTACTTCCTGTGGGTGGGCGTCCACGAACCGCTCGGCGGGATCAACCAGCTGTTCCCGATCTTCGGCATCTCCAACCAGCTCCTCGCCGCGGTCGCCCTGGCGGTCTGCACGACCCTGCTGGTGAAGTCCGGGCGCCTCAAATGGGCCTGGATCACCGGTATTCCGCTCGTCTGGGACGCCACGGTCACGCTGACCGCGAGCTGGCAGAAGGTGTTCTCCGGCGACCCGCGCGTGGGCTTCTTCAAGCAGCGCTCGATCTACCAGGACGGCATCGACCGGGGCGAGGTCATCGCGCCCGCAAAGAACATGGACGACATGCACACGATCGTCACGAACTCCACGGTCGACGGCGTCCTCACGGCGGTTCTCGCCCTGCTCATCGTGATCGTGATCGCGGACGCGACGCGGGTGTGCATCAGACACGTACGCCGTCCCGCGCTCTCCACGCTCAGCGAGGCGCCGTACGTCGAGTCGCGGATCGTCGCGCCGGCCGGGCTGATCGCGACCAAGGAGGAGAAGGAGGAGGCGCGCGATGCGGTCGGCGCTGCACCGGGCGGTTAGCGGCCTGCGTTGGTACGTACGGGAGTTGACGGACGAGTCCGCGTACGACCGTTACGTCGCGCATGTACGGGAACACCGGCCCGAGGCGGACGTGCCCTCGCGGCGCGAGTTCGAGCGGATGCGCACGGACCGTCAGGAGGAGGACCCCCGGCAGGGCTTCCGCTGCTGTTGAGCGGAGCCTGCCGGACGGCCCGCCGCGCCGACCCCACGGCCGGTCGGTCGGCGGGCGACACGGCACATCCGTTATGCGGACAGGGGTTCCATAAAGCGAAAGCGTCCCTTAGATTTCCTGCGCGTTGCACAGGTGATCAGTGAGGGGACGGAGCCGCGGTATGTCAGAAACGCCGGATGCGCCAAGAGCGCCCGAGGGGAATCCGCCGGTGGTGACACCGGTCCGGGTGGTGATCGCCCTCTGCCTCATCGCGCCGTTCGTGGCGCTGCTCTGGGTGGGGTCGTACGCGAAGGTCGACCCGACCTTCATCGGCATCCCGTTCTTCTACTGGTACCAGATGCTGTGGGTCGTCATCTCGACCGTACTCACGATGACCGCGTACGCCCTGTGGAACCGTGACCAGCGCGCCCGCAAGTCGCAGAACGGGGGCGCGTCCGCATGAACGACGGCGTGAACGGCGTGGCACTCGCCGTCTTCATCTTCTTCTTCCTGGCCGTCACGGTCATGGGTTTCCTGGCCTCGCGCTGGCGCCGGGCCGCCAACGAGCAGACGCTCGACGAATGGGGCCTGGGCGGACGGTCGTTCGGAACCTGGGTCACCTGGTTCCTGCTCGGCGGCGACCTCTACACGGCTTACACGTTCGTGGCGGTCCCGGCGGCGATCTACGCGGCAGGCGCGGCCGGCTTCTTCGCCGTCCCGTACACGATCCTGGTCTACCCCCTCATCTTCACCTTCCTGCCCCGCCTGTGGTCGGTCTCGCACAAGCACGGGTACGTGACGACGTCGGACTTCGTGCGCGGGCGCTTCGGCTCGAAGGGGCTGTCGCTCGCGGTCGCCGTCACCGGCATCCTCGCGACGATGCCGTACATCGCCCTGCAGCTGGTGGGCATCCAGGCCGTCCTCGACGTGATGGGCGTCGGCGGGGGTGAGGACACCAACTGGTTCGTCAAGGACCTGCCGCTGCTCATCGCCTTCGCAGTGCTGGCCGCGTACACGTACTCGTCCGGGCTGCGCGCACCCGCCCTGATCGCGTTCGTCAAGGACACGCTGATCTACATCGTCATCACGGTGGCGATCATCTACATCCCGATCAAGCTGGGCGGCTTCGACGAGATCTTCGCCAAGGCCGGCGAGGCGTACAGCCAGACCAACCCGGCGACCGGCGCGCCACGCGGCGCCCTGGCACCGGGCGAGGCGGGCCAGTGGACGTACGCGACGCTCGCGCTCGGCTCCGCGCTGGCACTCTTCATGTACCCGCACTCGATCACGGCGACGCTGTCCAGCCGCAGCCGTGAGGTGATCCGGCGCAACACCACGATCCTGCCGCTGTACTCGCTGATGCTGGGCCTGCTCGCGCTGCTCGGCTTCATGGCGATCGCGGCCGGGGTCAAGGTGGACAACGGGCAGTTGGCGATTCCACAGCTCTTCGAGAACATGTTCCCCGACTGGTTCGCGGGCGTGGCCTTCGCGGCGATCGGTATCGGCGCGCTCGTGCCGGCGGCCATCATGTCCATCGCGGCGGCGAACCTGTTCACCCGCAACATCTACAAGGACTTCATCAAGCCCGACGCGACGCCCGCCCAGGAGACCAAGGTCTCCAAGCTGGTCTCGCTTCTTGTGAAGGTGGGTGCGCTGGTCTTCGTCCTGACCATGGACAAGACCGTGGCGATCAACTTCCAGCTGCTCGGCGGCATCTGGATCCTGCAGACCTTCCCGGCGCTGGTCGGCGGCCTGTTCACCCGCTGGTTCCACCGGTGGGCGCTGCTCACGGGCTGGGCGGTCGGCATGGTGTACGGGACGGTCGCCGCCTACGGGGTGGCCTCGCCTTCGCAGAAGCACTTCGGTGGCTCGTCGAAGGAGATTCCCGGGATCGGGGAGATCGGGTACATCGGTCTGACGGCGATCGTGCTGAACGTGATCGTGACGGTGGTCCTGACCTTCGTGCTGAGGGCACTCAAGGCTCCCGACGGTGTCGACGAGACCTCTGCCGAGGACTACACGGCGGACGCGGGCGACAAGGGTGTCCAGGTGGAGCTGCCGCCGGCTACGGCGGGGGCTGGGCACTAGGGCCCTAAGGGCTGTCCCAGGTACGGGACAGGTAGAGGCGGCAAGGGCGAGAATGACCCGCATGGACATCGTGATCGGACGGGCGGAGCCCGGGGAGTACGCCGCGCTGGGAGAGATCACCGCGCAGGCCTATCTCGGGGACGGGCTGCTCGACTTCGGGGAGAGCGAGGAGTACCTCGGTGAACTGCGGAACGTGGCGAAGCGCGCCACCGCCGCCGAGGTACTCGTGGCCGTGGAGGCCGGGGCGGGGTCGCCCCGGGGCCGGCTTCTCGGCGGAGTGACCTTCGTGCCGTCCGGCGGACCCATGGCCGAGATCGCGCGCGAGGGCGAGGCCGAGATACGGATGCTGGCGGTCGCGAAGGAGGCCCGCGGCCGGGGCGTCGGCGCCTCCCTCGTACGCGCCTGCGTCGACCGCGCACGGGCCACGGACGGCTGTGCGGGCCTCGTGCTGTCCACCCAGCGCACCATGCACAGCGCCCACCGAATCTACGAGCGCCTCGGCTTCAGTCGCGACTCCGCCCGGGACTGGAACCCCGTCCCGGACCTGGACGACTTCATGCTCCTTACCTACACGTTGACGCTGTGACACACTCCGCGACTCCTCCGGCCGCTCCTCCTCCGGAGCCGACGCGACACAAGATGTAGGGGTGCTTCCGCAGCCCGGCACAAGATGTATGCTCAAGCTCGCTGTCGTCGCAGGGGAATCCGGTGTGAATCCGGAACTGTCCCGCAACGGTGTACTTATACGCGTATGCCCCCATGCCTGCACCTCTGGATGCCCGCATGCGCGTACAAGAGTCAAGTCCGAGGACCTGCCGACAGCGCGCCCAGGCCGCCGGTCCGGGCGCATGACGTCCGGGCCTCGTGGAATGGGCCGGTGGACGCGGCGTACCGCTGCGCGCAGCGTGTACCCCCGTGTGCCCCGAACCCCTCCTCCCCGCAGGCCCCGTGCCGAGCGAGGGAGAGCCCCACGTGACCATCGCGCCAGCCGATCCGGTCTCCGCCACAGCGACCCGGGACCAGCAGGAACACCAGCAGGAACACCTGCGGGAGCACCAGCGGAGCAGGGCCGAGGCCGACGGGCCGGGAACCGCGTTGCTGCGGATTCTCACCGACTTCAGCGCCGATCTGCCCGGCGCCGAACCCGGCAAGGTCGCCGCCGCCGCACTGCGCGGCCGGTCCGCCGCCGCGGACGAGCCGGAGCTGCGCGAGCTCGCCACGGAGGCGGCCGCGGGGCTCATCTCCGAAGACCCGGTCTACTCGAAACTGGCCGCGCGCCTGCTGACGGTCGGCATCGCCGCGGAGGCCGCCTCGCAGGGCGTGCGCTCCTTCTCCGAGTCGGTCGCCGTCGGCCACCGCGAGGGCCTGATCGCCGACCGCACGGCCGAGTTCGTACGCGTCCACGCGGCCCGGCTCGACGCGCTGGTCGACGCCTCTTCCGCCGAGGGCGCCGACGACCGCTTCGGCTACTTCGGCCTGCGCACCCTGCACAGCCGGTACCTGCTGCGGCACCCGATCACCAGGGCCGTCATCGAGACGCCCCAGCACTTCATGCTGCGCGTCGCCGCCGGCCTCGCCGAGGACGACACGGTCAGGGCGGTCGACGAAGTGGCCTCCCTGTACCGGCTGATGAGCCACCTCGACTACCTGCCCTCCTCCCCCACGCTTTTCAACTCCGGTACGCGGCACCCCCAGATGTCGTCCTGCTACCTCCTCGACTCCCCCCTGGACGAGCTGGACTCCATCTACGACCGCTACCAGCAGGTGGCCCGTCTCTCGAAGCACGCGGGCGGCATCGGTCTCTCGTACTCCCGTATCCGCTCCCGCGGTTCGCTGATCCGCGGCACGAACGGGCACTCGAACGGCGTCGTCCCGTTCCTGAAGACCCTCGACGCCTCGGTCGCCGCGGTGAACCAGGGCGGCCGGCGCAAGGGCGCGGCCGCGGTCTACCTGGAGACCTGGCACTCCGACATCGAGGAGTTCCTCGAACTGCGCGACAACACCGGTGAGGACGCCCGGCGTACGCACAACCTGAACCTCGCGCACTGGATCCCGGACGAGTTCATGCGCCGGGTGGACGAGGACCGCGTCTGGTCGCTGTTCTCGCCCTCGGACGTGCCCGAGCTGGTCGACCTGTGGGGCGAGGAGTTCGACGCCGCGTACCGCGCGGCGGAGGCCGCCGGGCTCGCGAAGCGGACCGTCCCGGCCCGTGACCTGTACGGCCGCATGATGCGCACCCTCGCGCAGACCGGCAACGGCTGGATGACCTTCAAGGACGCCGCCAACCGCACGGCCAACCAGACGGCGCTGCCCGGCCACACGGTCCACTCCTCGAACCTGTGCACCGAGATCCTTGAGGTCACGGACGACGGGGAGACCGCCGTCTGCAACCTCGGGTCGGTCAACCTGGCCGCCTTCGTGGACGCCGGCTCCCGCGACACCGACACCGACACGGGCTCCGGCTCCGGCTCCGGCGACATCGACTGGGAGCGGCTGGACGCGACCGTCCGTACCGCCGTGACCTTCCTCGACCGGGTCGTCGACATCAACTTCTACCCGACCGAGCAGGCGGGCCGCTCCAACACCAGGTGGCGTCCGGTGGGTCTGGGCGTGATGGGGCTGCAGGACGTCTTCTTCAAGCTGCGGCTGCCGTTCGACTCCCCGCAGGCGCGGGCGCTCTCCACCCGGATCGCCGAGCGGATCATGCTCGCCGCGTACGAGGCCTCCGCCGACCTCGCCGAGCGCAGCGGCCCGTTGCCCGCCTGGGAGAAGACGCGTACGGCCCAGGGTGTGCTGCACCCGGACCACTACGACGTCGAGCTGAACTGGCCGGAACGCTGGGCGGCCCTGCGGGCGCGGATCGCCTCCGTCGGCATGCGCAACTCGCTGCTGCTCGCGATCGCCCCCACCGCCACCATCGCGTCCATCGCGGGCGTGTACGAGTGCATCGAGCCGCAGGTCTCCAACCTGTTCAAGCGCGAGACCCTGTCCGGCGAGTTCCTCCAGGTCAACACCTACCTGGTGGCCGAGTTGAAGAAGCTCGGCCTGTGGGACGCGCGGACCCGGGAGGCGCTGCGCGAGTCGGGCGGCTCGGTGCGGGACTTCAGCTGGGTCCCGCAGGACGTGCGCGACCTGTACCGCACGGCGTGGGAGATCCCGCAGCGCGGCCTGATCGACATGGCCGCGGCCCGGACCCCGTTCCTGGACCAGGCCCAGTCGCTGAACCTGTTCCTGGAGACGCCGACCATCGGCAAGCTCTCCTCGATGTACGCGTACGCCTGGAAGTCGGGCCTGAAGACGACGTACTACCTGCGCTCGCGCCCGGCGACCCGCATCGCCCGTGCCGCCCAGGCCCAGGCCCGACCCCCGTCCCGGTCCGAGAAGGCCCTTCCCGTCCAGCAGGCCGCCGATCCCGACGCGGTCGCCTGCTCCCTTGAGAACCCCGAGTCCTGCGAGGCCTGCCAGTAATGACGACCACTCCCGAAAAGACCGCGAAGAACCTTCTCGATCCCGGCTTCGAGCTGACCCTGCGCCCCATGCGCTACCCGGACTTCTACGAGCGCTACCGGGACGCGATCAAGAACACCTGGACCGTCGAGGAGGTCGACCTCCACTCGGACGTCACCGACCTGGCGAAGCTGTCACCGGGCGAGCAGCACATGATCGGCCGGCTGGTCGCGTTCTTCGCGACGGGCGACTCGATCGTGTCGAACAACCTGGTGCTGACGCTCTACAAGCACATCAACTCCCCCGAGGCGCGGCTGTATCTGAGCCGCCAGCTCTTCGAGGAGGCCGTGCACGTCCAGTTCTATCTGACGCTGCTCGACACCTATCTGCCCGACCCGGCGGACCGGGCGGCGGCCTTCGACGCCGTCGAGAGCATCCCGTCCATCCGGGAGAAGGCCGAGTTCTGCTTCAAGTGGATGGACTCGGTAGAAAAGCTGGACCGGCTGGAGACGAAGGCCGACCGGCGCCGCTTCCTGCTGAACCTCATCTGCTTCGCCGCGTGCATCGAGGGGCTGTTCTTCTACGGGGCCTTCGCGTACGTCTACTGGTTCCGCAGCCGGGGCCTGCTCCACGGTCTGGCGACCGGCACCAACTGGGTGTTCCGCGACGAGACGATGCACATGTCCTTCGCCTTCGAGGTGGTCGACACCGTCCGCAAGGAGGAGCCGGACCTCTTCGACGACGAGCTGCGGCAGCAGGTCACCGACATGCTCCGGGAGGCTGTCGAGGCCGAGCTGCAGTTCGGCCGCGACCTGTGCGGTGAGGGCCTCCCGGGCATGAACACCGAATCGATGCGGCAGTACCTGGAGTGCGTGGCCGACCAGCGCCTGCAGCGGCTCGGCCTCGCCCCGGTGTACGGCTCCGAGAACCCCTTCTCGTTCATGGAGCTGCAGGGGGTTCAGGAGCTGACCAACTTCTTCGAGCGCCGTGCCTCGGCGTACCAGGTGGCGGTGGAGGGAACGGTCGACCTCGACGAGGACTTCTGATCCTGCCGGCGACCGTGCTCGCGCTCGGCCTCCCTGACGTGCTCGGCCTCCCTGAGCTGACGGTCGATGCGCCTGTCGCGCACGATGCCGTACACCGAGGGGAGGACGAGCAGGACGAGGATTCCGAGGACTGCGAGCATTCCGATCAGGCCTTCCAGCTGTGTTGTGTTCATGGACACCACTGTCCCGCCGAACGGTCCTGACCGTGAGTGGCAGTACTGCCGCACATCCTCGATTTCCTGCCACATCCGGTGCACACTGGCAGCATGCTGACCAACGTGGCCGCCGTCCTGCTCGACGGTGCGCATCCATTCGAACTCGGCGTCGTGTGCGAGGTGTTCGGACTCGACCGCAGCGACGACGGACTGCCGGTGTACGACTTCGCCGTCGCCTCGGCCGAGGGACCCGACCTCGCCACACACGTCCCGGGGTTCACGCTCTCCACTCCGTACGGTCTCGACCGGCTTGAGGAGGCCGACCTGATCGTCGTGCCCGCCGGGAGCCACTACATCGGGCGCACCTATCCGCCCGAACTGCTCGACTCCCTCGTGCGGGCGGCCGACCGGGGCACCAAGGTGCTCAGCGTCTGCTCCGGGGTCTTCGTGCTCGGCGCCGCCGGGCTGCTCGACGGGCGGCGCTGCGCGGTCCACTGGCGGCACGCCGAGACCCTGGCCAAGCGCCATCCGCGCGCGAAGGTCGAACCGGACGTGCTGTACGTGGACGAGGACCCGGTGATCACCTCGGCGGGCACCGCCGCCGGCATCGACGCCTGTCTGCACATCGTCCGCAAGGAGCAGGGCCCGGAGGTCGCCAACAGCATCGCGCGCCGCATGGTGGTGCCTCCGCACCGGGACGGCGGGCAGGCCCAGTACGTCGCGCGGCCGCTGCCGCGCTCGCAGTGCGACACGGTCGGCGAGGTGCTCGTCTGGATGGACCGCCACCTCGACGAGGAGGTGACCGTCGAACAGCTCGCCACTCGCGCGCACATGTCCCCGCGCACCTTCGCCCGCCGCTTCCAGCAGGAGACGGGGACCACGCCGTACCGCTGGCTGCTGCGGCAACGGGTGCTGCTGGCCCAGGAGTTGCTGGAGGCCACGGACGAGACGATGGACTTCATCGCGGACCGCGCGGGGTTCGGGACCGCGGCCGCGCTGCGCCATCAGTTCGTCCGCTCGCTGGGGACGACCCCGCACGCGTACCGGCGCACGTTCAGGGGCCCGCAGGCCGCCTGAACGTGCGCCGCGCGGTGGTCAGGTCACCGAGTGATCACCGCGGTACGGCCCTCAGCAGCAGCCGGTGCGGTCGCAGGGTGATGCCGACCCGTGTGGTGTCGTTGGACTCGGACACCTGTTCAAGACGCCAGCGTGAGGCCACCGCCGCCGTGACGAGGCCGAGCTGGGCCATCGAGAAGTGGTCGCTCGGGCACTTCCGGTTGCCCACACTGAAGGGGCTCATCGCGTACTTCGGTACGTCCTTGGCGCGTTCCGGAAGCCAGCGGTCGGGGTCGAACTCCAGATGCCCGTCGTACGAACGCGCATCGCGCTGGATCGCGTACGGACTGTAGACGATGTCGGCTCCGGCCGGAATGCGATACCCGCCGAGTGCGGTTTCGGACACGGCCCGGCGCGTCAATATCCATACGGCGGGGCGCAGCCGCATGGCCTCGACGACGACATTGTTCGTGTGGGACAGCTTCCGCACGTCCGCGAATGCGACCGGACGGCCACCCGCGACCGATTCCACCTCTTCGCGCACCCGGTCCGCGTGTTCCGGGTGTTCGGCGAGTACCTGTAGGAGCCACATGATGGTGGAGGCGACGGTTTCGCTGCCGGGGGTGAGTATCGCGACCACCTGGTCGTGTATCTCCTGTTCCCCGATGGGCTCGCCATTCTCGTCCTTCGCTGCCAGCAATGCCGTCAGCAAATCGTCCGGCTTCTGACCTGATGTGCGGCGTTCGGCCACGATTTCGTCGACGAGGAGGTGCAAATCGGCCAAGGCGCGGTCGAATTGGCGATGGGCCGGAAGCGGCAGCCGATAGAACGGACCGGCCGGGATCACCATGCGGCGGTACATGCCCCGGAACACGGTGGCGAGCGCGATGCTCAGCCGCTCGGCCCGCTCGTCCATGAAGTCGCCGCGCAGCAGGCAGCGGGCGGCGATGCGGACGGCGACGCGGAACGACTCCGCGGTGCCGTCGATCGTCTCGCCGGGCCGCCAGCGCTCCGCGAGGCCGTGCGCCTCCTCCTCCATGATCGGCCCGTACTCGGGGATGATGTCCAGCCGGAACGCGGGCTGGATCGTGCGCCGCTGACGCCGGTGCCGCGGCCCGTTGGCGGTCGCCACTCCCTCCTTGCCGAGCAGGCCTTCGAGGGACTCCCACAGGGGGCCGTCGATTTTGAAGTCGGGGTTCAGCGCCAGTTCTCCCGTGAGGGCCGGCGTCGTGACCGCGTACACGGTCTTGGGGCCCAGCTTCAGCCGGACGACGTCGCCCTCGTCGCGCAGCCGGGTGAGGAAGCCCAGCGGGTCGCGGACCAGTTTCAGACCGTGCCCGAGGCCGGGGACACGGCCCCCGGCGAGGGGCGGGACGGACAGTTCTGCCGCTTGGTGTGCAGCGGACCGTACGGACTCGACGGTCATTTCTCACCTGCCGCTTCGTTGTTGACGTACGGGGGTGTGGAGCGGTCGTCCCAGCTGTCGACCATGTACCGTCCCGACTCGTGGTGGAACCAGTACACGGAGCTGAACCAGTTCCGCATATTGCACAGACACGCCCGTACGGCGGCCGCTAGTTCAGCGTCCCGGGCGGATCCGTTGTCAATCCTTTCCACGTACCTCAGTACCTCCTTCTCGACGTCGAGGAATTCGGTGATGCATTCCTCGACACGACGTCTGACTTCTCTGACCGATTCCTCAAGCCGCATTCCCTCGTGATGAATGAGACTGATGCCGAGATTGTGGACCTCGGCGCCCGCTATTTCCTTGGGCAGCGAACACAGGTCGTTGTACCAGGCGGCGAAATCCTGGCACAGCAGAGCGGCCCGCCGGTACGCGGCGTTCTCCCGCACGGTGGCGGGCAGTTCGTACTCCGCGCTCGGTTCGAGCAGGTCGAGCCAGATCCAGTGCGCGAAAGTATTCCGCCGCAGTTCGAGGTATTCCTCGACGGTCGGCACGGTGCCCGACGTACGGTTGCGGAATTCTCGGTCATACGCCTCGATGACGGCGTGGAAGTGGCCCGCGAACCGCGCGTTCCACCCCTCGCCCAGGAACGAGTACAGCCGCACCACACTGTCCGCGAACCCCGCTACCAGGGGGTCCTGGTGGTACAGATGGTCCTTCGGGGAGTCGAGTGCCGTGTGCAGCCGGTTCCTGAGCCGCTGCCAGGCCGCCGGCCTGCCGTGGACGACGTCACGGTCGTGGCGGTCGTCCCAGACGAAGAACCACGCGCTGTAGTCCGCTATCGCCTGGAGGACCTCGTCGGGCGCGCCAATGTAGTAGCCCGCCATGAGGTCGGTGTAGCAGAGACCGTCGGCATATGCCTCGACCTTGGCCGCCGGCATGAGGCGCATTTCCAGGAGCCAGCCCCTGGTCTTCTCCTGGAGCTTCGGCCAATACGGATGAAGTCGACGGGGAAACTCGGTCTCGATCACCGGGAGAGAGAGCGCCGGTGGAACGAGGGCCGAGGTGTGCTTCGTTGTGGTGCTCGGTGAGAAAGCAGGCACGAACAAACCCCTTTCAGCCGCCTGTTGGCGCCACACCCCTCCCGCGGTGCCGGGCGTGCGCCGTTGCGTATCCCCGCCTTCCCATTCAGCACCACAACCGACCGTTCTGGGAACGGATTTGCTTCACTCACTACCCCGCCGTGCCGAGAATCTCCCTATGTGTGACTGAATTTGGATCATTAAGGGCGCACATTAGATCGAACGTGCGACGCACAGACGAACGGCGCCTGGTCGGAAGGGAATCCGACCAGGCGCCGTGGGGAGAAACGCACGCGCCCCGGCTGTCGTGTTCTGCCACAGGCGTTCACGGACGTTCATGAACGTTCAGACGTTCACAAACGTCTACAGAGGTTCGCGGGTGTTCAGTCGTTCGCGACGATGGGGTACCGCGGTTCGTTCTCGGCCATCTGGCGCAGCGCGTCCTTGCGCTCGCGCTTGGAGAGCCGGTCGATGTAGAGGTACCCGTACAGGTGGTCCGTCTCGTGCTGGAGGCAGCGCGCGAAGTAACCCGTGCCGCGCACCTTGACCGGGTTGCCCTTCTCGTCCTGCCCGGTGACCTCGGCGTAGTCGGGGCGGGCCAGCGGCGCGTACGCGGTCGGCACCGAGAGGCAGCCCTCGTTGCTCTCGTCCAGGTGACGCCGCTCGGCGGGCAGCTCGACGAGCACGGGGTTGCAGATCACTCCCGTGTGCCGCTTCCCCTCGTCGTCCGGGCAGTCGTAGACGAAGACCTTGAGGTCGACGCCGACCTGGTTGGCGGCCAGGCCCACGCCCTCGGCGATGTGCTGGCTGGCGAACATGTCGTCGACCAGCCCGGCGAGCTCGTCACCGAACTCCGTGACGTCCTTGCACTCCTTCTGCAGCACCGGGTTCCCGACGACCGTGATGGGCCGGGAGGTTCCGCGCCCGCGGTAGGCGGCCTCGCGCTCCGCCGAGTTCTCGGTGTCGATGACGAAGCCCTCGTCGTCCACGGGGAGCACTCCGGAGTGCTGCTGCTCAGTGTCCTGCTGCGCCATGACCGACGTAAGCCTTCCTCGGAAAACAGGGGGTTGCAATGCTCATACAGGGTACGGGGCGCACCCCGACCGGAACTCACACGCTCCTGAAGGGGGCGTGCTTCAAGGGGCGCGGGGAACTGCGCGACCGGCCACGGACGACCCGCGGCCCGCGGCCCGCGAACCACCCAGGCACCCCCGACAACCCCCACCTGACAGGTCTGTCAGGCTTGTCAGACCTGTCAGACCTAACAGACCTCTTCAAGATCCCGCCAGTCCCGGGAATCCGGACTGTCGGCGACCCACCCGTCCAACAGCCCCCTCACCAACGAGGCGGGGGCCGCAAGCCCGCACTCGCGCTCCGGCACCCACAGCTGCCCGTCGGTACGGTGCCCGAGGGGACCGGGATGCCCCGGCTCGCTGTGGTCGTGCGGGTCGAGATGCTCACCGTCGCCCTCGTCGGACGGCATCCGCGACTCGGAGCACATCCGGCAGAGCAGCCGCACCGAGGACGACCAGTCCTCGGCGGCGAACCCGGCGTCGGCCGCGAGCCGCTCCAGGGCGTCCCGGTCGTCCTCGGTCTCCGCCTCCAGGAGCACGACCCAGGTGGGCACCGGCGAGGGCGCCCACAGCTCGATCTCGTCGAAGACGGGATAGGCGTGCCCGGCGGTGGTCGTCCGCTCCCCGTGGGGAACTCCGTCGTGCAGGACGACCTCGCCCCAGCGCCGCCCGGAGGACGGCAGCGGGATGGAGAGGACCTCCACACGGGCGGGGTCGAGCCGCCGCCCCCACACGACCTCGGCCTCGCCCTCGGGCGACAGCCGTACGGCCGCGCTGCCCAGGTCCATGCCCACCGGCTCACCGGAGGCGGCGGCGCCCGCGCCGGCCTTGGGCCGGGAGGCACCGCCCGGCACCCGCAGGCCGTACGCCTGCCAGGCCCGCCGGGCCAGCGGCCAGTCCTGGAGGGCGGTCGCCGCGATGCCCACGTTCCACCAATCGGGGGCCCCGGTCTCCCGGTCGAGCAGGGCCACGGCCCGCAGACCGGCGGCTCGCGCCTGCTCCCAGTCGTGCCGGAACTTGTGCAGCAGCGCGAGGTTGAACCAGGACTCGGACAGCCAGGGCTCCAGGTCCGCCGCACGTGTCAGCAGCGCCCCCGCGTCCTCGTACCGGCCGTCGCCGATCAGTGTGAACGCACGGTCGGTGGCCTGCCGCCATGAGGCGGAGGGCCGGTGCCGCCCCTTGCCGAAGATCCTCACGATTCCCGCCTGCCAGTTCGTTGAAGAGCGTGCAGCCTCGGGCTGGACTGTGCCCCCTGATGTCCTCTTCCTCGCATCCAACCACGGACGGTCGGACAGGCGCTCATTACCCATGGGTTACCCACCCGGGGGCAAGGTAAGACCGTCTCTTCAGCGGCTCACCGGGCCACGTCGGCCGCGAGCGCCCGGCTCAACCGCTCCACCGTGGCGGGCGACTCCCGTTGCAGCGCGGCGAGGTCGAGGCCGTCGTCCCCCATGACGGTCAGCAGCGCCCGGTCGCCCACGGCCATCACGATGACGTGCCCCGAGCCGCACCTCGCCACCACCTCGCGCAGCGCGCCGACACCGGCCTGGTCGGCCATCCGGCGGCCCACACCGAGGGTCGCGGCGGCGAGCGCGGCGACGGACTCGGCGTGCGAGGAGTCCGTGTCGGCGACGACAAGGAGGCCGTCCGCCGTGGACAGAACGCTCTCGGAGACTCCCATCACCCGGTCACGCAGAGAGGTCAGGATCTCGGTGAGGGGATGGGGCGGCGACGTGTCGCTCATGGCGCTCCTTGCTGCGTGCATGGATGGTCGTGGTGCGGTCGGAGCGGCGTCAGTCGGGATCCGGAATGGCTCTCAGACCCCGGCGGACCCGGTGCAGCATGTCGAGGGAGGGCTGATCGGCGGCCAACTGCTCGGCCGACAGCACGGGCAAAGCGAAGGCCGGCGCCCCGGAGGACAAAGGCGCGCCCCGTACGGGCAGCGGCGGCGGTCCGTGAGCTGTCGGGGTACCGGCAGTCGCGGCGCCGGCACGCGCGGCGCCGGCAGGCGAGGTACCGGCACTCGGGGTACCGGCAGTCGGGGTACCGGCAGTCGAAGTGCTGGACGCGGCACCCGCACCCCTGCCCCTGCCTCTGCCCGCGCCTCTCCCCCTGCCCTGCCGAAGACGCTTCGCCGCC
>NZ_LIPP01000125.1 GCF_001418335.1 Streptomyces aurantiacus
GTCTTTCCAGTCGGGCGTACGTCCTTTCCGTCGGGCGTACGTGGAACCCGTCAGGCGTACGTGGAACCCGTCAGGCGTACGTGGAACCCGTCAGGCGTACGTCGCGATGTCCTTGATCATCGCGAAGCCGAGGCCGTACGCGCTCATCCCCCGCCCGTACGCCCCCACGTGCACCCCTTCCTGCGTGGACCCCGCCAGGACCCAGCCGAACTCGGACTCCCGGTAGTGGAAGGGCGTCGGCACCCCGTCCACGGGAAGGGACAGCGTCGACCAGTCGGACCCCGCCAGATCGTCCGCGAGGACCCACGCCGTCTCGGTCTGCTGGTCCAGCCAGTCGTCGCGCAGGGTGTGGTCCATCTGGCCGGGCCAGGTGAAGGACAGCAGCCCCACTCCGGCGAGCCAGGCCGCGGAGGACACCGAGGTGGCCTCCATCAGCCCTGTGCCGTCGGCGCTGCGCCGCACCGGGTTGGCCGCGACGGTGACCACGACCGCGAATCGCTCCTTGTCCTCGGTGGACTCGCTGCGGACCGACGGCTCGTCACCGTGCCCGACCGAACCGTGCTCGATGGCTCCGTCGGCCGCGGCGCCGACCTGCATGAGCCAGCGCGGCCCCGTGAAGGCCTCGTCGAGGCCGTACCACGGGAAGGGCGCCAGCAGGTAGCCGTCGACCGTACGCCGGGCGGAGGGGAGTTGTTGTCCACCCTCCGCTGCCGGCGCCTGCGCGCCTACCCGACTTGTCGTCTCCATCTGCCCGGACGCCTCCTCGCTCTAGTCGGACCGGAGCGGCCCGCCCCCCTTCGGGCGTCCTTCCGGTCCGCACAACAACTAGGCAGGATAGTCACAGCTCCGCGCCAAGCCGGGAAACCAGTCGGCACATGGCTCACATACCCGCCCGATCCGCCTTTTCCCGAACAGGCGCGACCCAAGCCTCGTACGGGGAAACGGACCGCGTTCGGCTGAATGTGAAGCGCGTTCCGGACGGCGGGCGCGCCGCCACCCCGGGGCGAGCCGCGGGCGTACGCCTCGGACGGTGACCGTGCGGCGTACGCCTCGGACGGGACCTCAGGTCGCGTCGGCGTCGAACGGCGGACGCTCGTCCGGCGCGAGCTTCTCGCGCTTCTTCGTCATGTCGACGGAGCCACCGGTGGAGCCCGTCGAGGACGACGAAGCCGCGGAAGACGAAGAGGACGAAGAGGACGAAGAGGACGAAGAAGAAGACGTGTCGGAATCCCGGCCGTGTACCGCGTCCGTGACGTCGGCCATCTCCTTCTTCAGGTCGAAGCCGTTACGGATCTCCTTGAGCCCCAGCTCGTCGTTGTCCAGCTGCTTGCGGATGAACGTCTTGGGGTTGAGGTCCTCGAACTCGAAGTCCTTGAACTCCGGCCCCAGTTCCTCACGGATGTCCGCCTTGGCGCTCTCCGAGAAGTCACGGATCTTGCGAATGGTGCGCGTGACGTCCTGGATCATCTTCGGGAGCTTCTCCGGACCGAAGACGAGCACGGCAAGGACAACGATCGTCACCAGCTCAAGCGGTCCTATGTCATTGAACACCTTGCAGCTCCTCGCGATGTCCTCGGCACTCGGCGAATCATCCGTGGTCCGGGCCGGGTCCACGGTACCCGGCGATCCTGTCCGTCCGGTACTGTCCGGGGGCTCCGTACCGCGTGTACACGGCGGGTTTTCCAGGATGTTTGCCTTGTGGGACCGGGCCTCGGGCCCGTTTCTGTGAAGTTCCTGTCAGAAGTTCCTGTCGGTCCGCGGGCCGTTGCCCACCATCGGCCGTCGGCCGTGTCAGTCGCCGTCGGCGGAGCCGAGGACGAGGGTGACCTTCTTCTCGTCGCCGTCGCGCTCCAGCGTCAGCTCCAGCCGGTCGCCGGGCCGGTGCGCACGCGTCTTGACGATGAGTTCCTCGCCGGAGTGCACCCGCTGCCCGTCGACCTCGGTGATGACGTCACCGGCCTGCACGCCGGCGCGGGCGCCGGGCCCGTCCCGGGTGACCGTCGGAGCGTCGTCGTCGCCCTTGACGCCGACGCGGGCGCCGTCGCCGGAGTACTCCATGTCGAGCGTCACACCGATCACCGGGTGGGTCGCCCTGCCGGTGTTGATGAGCTCCTCGGCGACGCGCTTGCCCTGGTTGATGGGGATGGCGAAGCCCAGGCCTATCGAGCCGGACTGGCCGCCCTCCAGCTCGGAGCCGCTGTCGGCGGAGCGGATGGCGCTGTTGATGCCGATGACGCGGGCCTTGGAGTCGACCAGGGGGCCACCGGAGTTGCCGGGGTTGATCGGCGCGTCCGTCTGCAACGCGTCCACGTACGAGATGTCGCTGCCGTCGCCCTCCTCGCCACCCGCGGTGATGGGGCGCTCCTTGGCGCTGATGATGCCCGCGGTGACGGTGTTCTCCAGGTCGAAGGGCGCGCCGATGGCGACAACGGGGTCTCCGACCTGGACGTTGTCGGAGTTTCCGAGCGAGAGGGGCCTCAGGCCGCTGACGCCGGTGACCTTGACCACGGCGAGGTCGTAGCCGCTGTCGTGGCCCACGATCTCGGCCTTGGCGGTCTCGCCACCGCTGAAGGTCACGGATATCTCGCCACTGCCGTCCGCCGGGTCGACGACGTGGTTGTTGGTGAGGATGTGGCCGCGCCGGTCGAGCACGAAGCCCGTGCCGGTGCCCTGCGCGTCCGAGCCGCTCACATGCAGCGTCACCACGCTGGGCAGCGCGCTGGCCGCGATACCGGCCACGCTGTCCGGTGCCCGTCCCTTGGCCTCGACGCCGGCCTGCGGCAGCTCGACGTCGTCGATCCCCCCGGTCCGCTCCAGGTACGCGCCCACGGCCCCGCCGACGCCTCCGGAGACGAGCGCGAGCAGTACGGCGCCGAGGACCAGGGAACGCCCGGCCCGCCCACGCCGCCCGCCCGGCGCCTCGGCGACGGCCCCGTCGTACTGCTGGAAGGGCGCGGCGGCCCAGGGGTCGTAGTTCTGCCAGGGGGTGTGCGGAGCGGAGGCATGCGGGGCTGGCCCGGCCTCCGTCGGAGCGTCCTGAAGCTGGGGCTGCGGCTGGGGCAGAGGCTGAGGCGGAGTCATGGCCCCTACCGCCGCCGTACCGTGCGCGGGAGTCGTCCTCGGGTGCTGCACCGGTGGCGCGGGCGCCCAGGGGCCGGGCCCGCCGTACGGCGGCGTGCTGTACGGGTCCGGGTCGTGCAGGGGCCTGGGCCGCTCACTGGAGGCGGGCGCGCTCACGCCACCGCTCACTTCACCCGAGCCCTGCCCGGCGGCCGGACCGGCATCAGCACCGCCGTTGTCACCGGCACCGGCACCGGCGGCAGTGGTCACACCCGTACCCGTACCCGTACCAATACCCGTGCCCGTACCCGCGGGCTTTTCCAGCTCGAAGTCGCCGTCCATGTCATCGATGTCGACGTCGATATCGACGCCGACGTCGCCCCCGTGAAACCCACTCGTGCCGTCCCCCGCGGACACCGAGTCGGCCGGAGCGGAGTCCGGTACGTGGGTCCGTGGCCGGCTCCACCACTTCGGCTTTGTGGGCTTCCCCTCGTCCATACTCTCCCCACACCTGACCCGCGGCACGGCACGTCGGCGCTCGCCGCGGTATGTCGACCTCCGCGCCCGGATTCCTGCGGCGGGCGCGGCCCGTCCCTGGATTCAACCAGGTTCGCGGGCCGCCGCGCAGAGGGCGGGTTCAGCCCGAGGCGGGAGGTGTGGGCGAGGCGACAGGCGTGGGTGCGACGGACGGGTCGGACGACGGCACGGCCGACAGTACGGACGCCTCGAACTGCGAACCCGGCGTCCATGCGGTCAGCGTGACCGGCGGGGCCGGGGCGAACGGGCGTATGAGTGGGGACATGGCGGCGGCACCCGCCATCACGGGTGTGGTCAGCGCGTGCAGCGAGCCCTTGTTCTGCTCGGCGGTCGCGGGCAGCCCGGACGGCGGCGGGACACCGGGCAGCAGGGGCGCGGACATCTCGGTCTGCGCGCCTCCCTCGCCACCGAAGGAACGCTGTCCCTGGGCGAGCAGTGGCGCCAGGGACCGGCGGCGCTGCGATTCGGAGCCGGTCGCGCCGGCCGTGCTCGCTGTGCGCATCGGTGTCACGTTGCTTCCGGAGCCCGAACCGCCGCGCGCGTCCGCGGTGTCCGCCGGTACGCCGGTCGACACCCCGCCGAGCGCGATCGCGGCGAGCGAGACGGCACCGGCCGCGGCGGCCGCGAAGCGCAGGCCCCGGGAGGCCGACCGCTCGGCCTCACGCCGGCTCATGTCATGGATGCGGAAGCCACGCTGCTCCGAGGGCAGCACGGCGGCGTGGGCGCCGGAGGGCAGGTAACCGAAGGAGTCCGGTGTCATGTCGAAGACTCCGGACGTTCCGAACGCTCCCCGGCCCAGTCGCGAGCTGTCCGAGCTGTCGTCGTCCGAGTCACTTCCCGGGTCACCTCCTCCGGGGAGCCCCTGAAGTCGGGCCAGGAAACTCTCGGAGGGGGGCGGCGGGGCGACCTCCGCGAACACGCTCTTCAGTCGTCGCTGCTCGTCGGCCTCCGACTTGCACTTCGTACAGGTGGCGAGGTGGGCCAGGACACGCTCGCGCGCCTCGTGGCCGAGCTCACCGTCCACCAGGGCGGAAAGTCGGTCGCCGAGGTGCTGCTCGGCCAGGGGCCCGTCGGCAGGATTCAGCCGTGATCCGCTCACGCGCTCGCGCCCCCTCCTCCCAGAGCGGGCACTCCGGTGACCGCGAAACCGCGGCGCTCGGCACGGGCCTCGGGAGAACGGTGGGCGAGCGCCTTGCGCAGCTGGGAGCGGCCGCGGTGGATCCGGCTGCGGACCGTGCCGAGCTTGACGCCCAGGGTCGCGGCGATCTCCTCGTACGAGAGTCCCTCGATGTCGCAGAGGACGACCGCGGCGCGGAACTCCGGTGCGAGGGTGTCGAGGGCCTGCTGGACGTCCGCGTCGAAGTGCGTGTCGTTGAAGACCTGCTGCGGGGAGGGCTCACGACTGGGCAGGCGCTCGGCCGCGTCGTCGCCGAGGGCGTCGAAGCGGATGCGCTGCTTGCGGCGGACCATGTCCAGGAAGAGGTTCGTGGTGATGCGGTGGAGCCAGCCCTCGAACGTGCCGGGCGTGTAGGTCGACAAGGAGCGGAAGACGCGGACGAAGACTTCCTGCGTCAGGTCCTCCGCGTCGTGCTGGTTGCCCGTCAGGCGGTAGGCCAGTCGGTACACCCGGCCGCTGTGCGTGCTGACGATCTCCTCCCAGGTGGGCGGAGTCCACGCCTGCGAGTCCGCGTCGGAGGTGAAGGTCGCGGTCTGAGTGGAGTCAGCGCGGGATCGGGCAGCAGTGTTGTTCACGGATTTCGGCTCCCCCGGCGATCTGAGCAGGCGCCGAAGCACCCCTCCTCGATCCACAGGTTCAGCCGCACCTCCCCTGTCGGCTCTGGTGGTGTCCAGCGGAGCCCCTACCATAGCCACCTCGCCCGTTAGCTCCGGATAAGCGGTTTTACGCGAAATTGATACGCGCTCATATGGCCGCGTCAGTACTTCCTGGCCGTCCTGATCCATCCGTAACCCCCGTGTAGTTCCCCACCCTCTCTAAACGCCTGGTCCCATCTGCGGGTTCCCGGCGCCAACGGATACAGTCACGCCCAGGCAACCACGGGGACAGGAGAGGGCCATTACCGGCAACCGGCTGACGAGCTGGGCGTTCGCCGACGCCTTTGTCGCCGAGGACGAGGCACTGCACTGGGCCCGGGAGCGGGCCCGGGAAGCAGGCCTGCGCTCGGTGTCGCCCGGCACGGGTGCCGCGCTGCGACTGCTGGCCGCCACCGTGGACGCCAAGGCGGTCGCGGAGATCGGTACCGGAACCGGAGTCTCCGGAATTCATCTGATGCACGGCATGCGGCCGGACGGCGTACTGACGACGGTGGATCCGGAGCCCGAGCACCAGCAGTTCGCCCGTCAGGCCTTCCGCGCGTCCGGCTTCGCCAGCAACCGGGCCCGTTTCATCCCGGGCCGCGCGCTGGACGTCCTGCCCCGGCTCGCGGACGCGGGATACGACCTGGTCTTCTGCGACGGCGACAGGCTGGAGTCACTCGACTACCTCGCTGAATCGTTGCGCCTGCTCCGGCCGGGCGGCCTCGTGGCCTTCGAGGGCGTGTTCGCGAACGGGCGGACGGTGGAGTCGGGCCCGCAGCCCACGGAGGTGCTGCGACTGCGCGAACTGCTGCGCACGATCCGTGAGAGCCAGGAGCTGATTCCCTCGCTGCTGCCGGTCGGCGACGGCCTGCTGTGCGCGGTCAAGCGCTGAGCCGGCCCCACCGGAGCCCGCACGGCGACAGCACCGGCCGACGCCGACTTGACCGGAGCCGACCAGCATCGACCAGCACTGACCTGCGTAAACACCTCATCCGGTCCGCGTCGGCACCCCGGCTGCGCGTCGGTGACGCACCCGGGCACACCACTGCCCCGGCATCGCGTTGATGCCGGGGCAGTGGAAGGGTATGGTCGCGTTCCGCGTCAGCCGACGACCTTTTTGAGGGCGTCGCCAAGTGCGTCGGCCTCGTCGGGGGTCAGCTCGACGACGAGCCGACCGCCGCCTTCGAGCGGAACGCGCATGACGATGCCCCGCCCCTCCTTGGTCACCTCGAGCGGGCCATCGCCCGTTCGCGGCTTCATGGCCGCCATGCTCGTTCCCCTTCCTGAAACCAGCTCATCGTCGCCGACGGCCCCATTGAAGGGCACGCATCCTCCGTCGGACACGCGTCACCGGCATCGAACACATTGCTTCCAAGCCATTATCCCGCATCTCAGGACCCGATGACCAACATCAGTCGGCATCGCTTGCGCAACGCGCTTGAGCAAAACCACCCAATTCGGCGGTGTGACTGCGATACTGCGCCACTGCATGGACTTTCGGACACCGGAATTCTTTGACGCAGGTCACATGTACGAACCCCGCCACTCATCGTGATCTCCGCCATGCTGTCCTCGGAAGCAGTGCGTACCGACGGGTACGACGGAGCCGCGCGACACATGAGGGGACCCATCATGGCCGACACCGTGCTCTACGAGGTGAGCGACGGACTCGCGACGATCACGTTGAACCGCCCCGAGGCGATGAACGCGATGAACACCGAGACCAAGGTCGCCTTCCGGGAGGCGGCGCGGGCGGCCGCCGCCGACGACTCCGTACGGGCCGTACTGCTCACCGCCGCCGGTGACCGGGCGTTCTGTGTGGGCCAGGACCTCAAGGAGCACGTCGGCGGGCTGCTGGCGGCACGCGAGCGGTCCGGCTCGGGCGAGGGCGTCATGAGCACGGTCCAGGAGCACTACAACCCGATCGTGCGGGCCCTGACGGGGGCGGCGAAGCCGGTGGTGGCCGCGGTCAACGGCGTGGCGGCCGGAGCGGGCTTCGGATTCGCGCTCGCCGCGGACTACCGCATCGTCGCCGACACGGCCGCCTTCAACACGTCGTTCGCCGGGGTCGCGCTGACCGCCGACTCCGGGATCTCCTGGACGCTGCCCCGGGTCGTCGGGCCCTCGCGCGCCGCCGACCTGCTGCTCTTCCCGCGCAGCATCACCGCGCAGGAGGCGTACGAGCTGGGGATCGCCAACCGGATCGTGCCCTTGGCCGAACTGGCCGCCGAGGCCGTGAAGCTGGCGCGCACGCTGGCCGAGGGGCCGACCCTGGCGTACGCCGCGCTCAAGGAGTCCCTCGCCTACGGGATCTCCCACTCGCTTGCGGAGACGCTGGAGAAGGAGGACGAGCTGCAGTCGCGGGCGGGGGCCTCCGAGGACCATCTGATCGCGGTGCAGGCGTTCGTCAACAAGGAGAAGCCGAAGTACCTGGGTCGGTGACGGGGCGCTCCGCTGGGTTGGGCTGGGCCGGATCGGGTGCGTCCCGTTCGGATGCGATGGTGCCGGTCGGTGGGGGCTTGGCGCGCAGTTCCCCGCGCCCCTAGACAGCACCCCTCGCCACGCAGTCCCCCAAGTGGTCGTTGACCAGGCCGCAGGCCTGCATCAGCGCGTATGCCGTGGTCGGGCCCACGAAGCGGATGCCTCGCTTTTTCAGGGCCTTGGACAGGGCGGTCGACTCGTCGGTCACGGCCGGGACGTCGGACAGCTTCTGCGGGGCCGGGCGCGAGGCCGGGTCGGGTGCGAAGGACCAGATCAGCCGGTCCAGTTCCCCCGGCGCCCAGTCGGCCAGCACGCGCGCGTTGGCGACCGTCGCCTCGATCTTGGCGCCGTTGCGGATGATCCCCGCGTCGGCGAGGAGGCGCTCCTTGTCGGTGTCCGTGAAGGCCGCCACGTCGGCGATCTTGAAGGCGGCGAAGGCGGCACGGAAGCCCTCGCGGCGGCGCAGGATCGTGATCCAGGACAGGCCCGACTGGAAGGCCTCCAGGCACAGCCGCTCGTACAGCGCGTCGTCGCCGTGGACCGGGCGGCCCCACTCCTCGTCGTGGTACGCCACGTAGTCCTCGGTCGACAGGGCCCAGGGGCAGCGCAGTGCCCCGTCGGCGCCCTTCAGGGCGTCACCGGCCTTCAGGACGTCGCCCACCTTGAGGGCGTCACCGGCGGCCTTCAGGACGTCGTCGGACTTCGGGGAGTCGCTCATCGGTGGTCCTCCTCCGTGGGCTTCTCCAGTGAGGTGGCCGCGATCACGCGGGCGCCGTCCAGCGCGGCCTCCAGGTCGGCGATCCGGGCGTCCCGCTCGGCCAGTTCCGCGCCGAGCCGGCCCAGGGCGTCGTCCACGTCGGCCATGCGGTAGCCGCGCAGGGTCACGGGAAAGCGCAGTGCCTCCACGTCGCCGCGGTGCAGCGGGCGGTCCAGCGGCATCGGGTCCCGCAGCCGCTCCGGCGCCGCCTCGGGGAGGACACCGCTGTCGCCGCCTCCCACCACGGAGAGGGTCACCGCGCCGACCACGACGACGAGGGCGACGACCAGGAACAGGAACATGTACATCTCTGAGGTCCCCACGCTCTGATGCCGGCGCGGGGCGCGTCGGCACGGAAAGTGTCAGGCCCCGATCGTGCCATGCGGGTCTGACAGTTAGGGTCGCAGGCGGCGGAACAGCGGCACCGGCCGCTCAACTACTGGGAGAGGTCACAGGGGATGCTCAGGCTGGGCAGGCGCGAGTTCGACGCGCACGAGCCGGTGATCATGGCGATCGTGAACCGGACCCCGGACTCCTTCTACGACCAGGGAGCCACCTTCCGCGACGAGCCCGCGCTCGCGCGCGTGGAGCAGGCGGTGTCCGAGGGAGCCGCCATCGTCGACATCGGCGGGGTCAAGGCCGGCCCGGGCGAGGAGGTGACGGCCGAGGAGGAGGCACGGCGGACCGTCGGATTCGTCGCCGAGGTACGACGCCGCTTCCCCGACGTGGTCATCAGCGTCGACACCTGGCGGCACGAGGTGGGCGAGGCCGTGTGCGAGGCCGGCGCGGACCTGCTCAACGACGCGTGGGGCGGTGTCGATCCGCGGCTCGCCGAGGTCGCCGGGCGGAACGGGGTGGGGATCGTGTGCACGCACGCGGGTGGCACGCAGCCGCGTACGCGTCCGCACCGCATCGCCTACGACGACGTCATGGCGGACATCCTTCGGGTGACCCTGGGGCTGGCCGAGCGGGCCGTTTCGCTGGGGGTGGCCCGGGAGTCCGTGCTCATCGATCCCGGGCACGACTTCGGGAAGAACACGCGGCACAGTCTTGAGGCGACGCGCCGGCTCGGGGAGATGGTGGACACCGGGTGGCCCGTGCTGGTCTCGCTGTCCAACAAGGACTTCGTGGGGGAGACGCTCGACCGGCCGGTGAAGGAGCGGGTGGTGGGGACGCTCGCCACGACCGCGGTGTCGGCGTGGCTGGGGGCTCAGGTGTACCGGGTGCACGAGGTCGCCGAGACGCGGCAGGTACTGGACATGGTGGCGTCGATCGCCGGGCATCGGGTGCCGGCGGTTGCCCGGCGGGGGCTGGCGTAGGGGTTTCGCCCCCGCCGCCCCTACCCTTCCCGTCGCTTCTGGGGGC
>NZ_LIPP01000126.1 GCF_001418335.1 Streptomyces aurantiacus
TTCCCCGCGCCCCTAAAAGCAAAAGACTGCGCCGTTCCCCGCGCCCCTGGACAGCCCCGCGCCCCTGGCCAGTTGGGGGTCAGCGTTCCAGGAGTGTTCTGCCTCCTAGTTCTATCCAGCCTTCTGGTTGGGGGGCTGTGAGGAGTTGGGAGCCTTTGCCCTGGATTATGTTCAGGGCTCGGCCCAGTTGGGCTGTCAGTTGCAGGGCCGCGGCGCCCGTCGCCTCATCCTCCTCTATGCCGTCCCCCCGGCCGGGGAAGCCCCGGGCGCGGATGCGGCCGGCCGCCTCGTCCTCCCATGCCCAGGCGTACAGCCACTCACCGGGCGGCGGGACAGGCAGCGCGTCGACCTCCGCCGCCGTGTCGTAGCGGCGCAGTGTGCGTGGCTCCGGCCACTCCGGGCGGGCCTCGATCCACGTGAACTCGCCGTCCAGGCGGGTGCCCACCACGCCCGCGGGCGTGACGAGTTCGGGTACGTCCAGCAGCCAGGCCGCGCCCACGCAGGGGTATCCGGCGAAGGGCAGCCGCACGCTGGGCGTGTAGATGTCGATGACCCCGCGCTCGGGGTCATCCACGAACACCGTCTCGCTGAAGCCGAGTTTCGCCGCGAACGCCTGCCGCTCGTCCCGCTCCGGCAGTACGGAACCCTCCCGCACGACCCCGAGTTCGTTGCCGTACTCACCGCGCGGCCCACAGAAGACCCGCAGCACGTCGTAATCAGTCACGCGGGCATCCAACACCATCGCGGTGGCGCACGTTCGGTCAGCCTTCGGTCAGGCCTGGGCGGCGTCCGTCACGGGGTTCGTCGTACGGCGGCGACGTACCGCGAACACCACGCCCGCGCCCGCCGCGACGGCAGCCGCGGCAGCCGTTCCCAGTGCGCCCACCGGGACGTCGGAACCGGTGGAGGCGAGGCCGCCGGTCACCCCGCCCGAGGTGGAGCCGGTCGTGCCCGCGCCGCCTGTGGTTCCGCCGGTGGTTCCGCCGGTCGTGCCACCCGTGCTGCCGCCCGTGCCGGAGGACGAGGTCGGGTCGGGGTCCGGGAGTTCGGCGTCCTCGGACAGGGCCACCGCGACGTCGACCGGGTCGAGTTCCGCGCCGGCCTGGTAGAAGCCGCCGAAGGCCTTCGCGCCCGCCTCGGTGAGGGTGGTGGTGACGTCGTCGAGGGTGATCACGTCGTCCTCGGCGGTCAGGTCGGCCGACTTGGGCTTCAGCTTGGCGAGGGTCACGTCGGCGGACTTCTCGCCGAGGCTGTCGACGTCGGCGGTCAGCTTGCCGGAGCCGCCGTCGATCTCCGCCTTCAGGTCGCTGAGGGTGAGGTCGAGACCGTAACTGCCGTTGTCCTCATGGCCCTTGAAGTTAACCGAACCCTTGAAGGAGGCCTTGAGGGTGTCGGCGTCCGTGTCGTAGGTGCCGGTGGCGTCGGGGAAGGTGAAGGTGCCGTTGCCGGACGCCTGCTCCGCCCCGCCCGAGACAGTGATCTTGCCCTTGGCGACGCCGTCCACGACGTACGTACGGAAGGACTGCTTCACGCCCCAGCCGAGCGTGCCGTAGAGGATGTCCCCCTTGGAGGGGGCCTCGGTGGGCTCGGACGTCTGGCTCGTGGACGGGCTGCCCGGCGGGGTCGTGGAAGGGGTGACCGGCGGAGTGGTCGACGGAGTAGTCGACGGGGTGGTCGGCGGAGTCGTGGAGTCCGAAGGCGTCGGGTCCGGCGACTCGGTCTTCTTCTCCAGCACCGTCAGGGGATCGCCGGCCGCACCCGAGTAGGCGGAGCTGCCGAAGACGTCCCCCGCCTCCTTGGTCAGCTCGGTCGCCATGTCGGTCATCGTGCGGTTGACGGTGACCTCGGCGAGCGGCACGTCCTGCTGGGTCGTACCGGCCTTCGTCACATCAGCGGTGACCGTGGCCTTCTTACTGTCGAACTGCACGTCCGACAGGGCGAGTTCGAAGCCGTGCGGCTTGGAGACGATGTTCAGGGAGCCCTCGAAACCGAGCGCGACGGTGTGCGCCTCGGAGTCGTAGCTCCCGGCGCCGTTGACGAACGTGAACACGCCGTTGTCCTTGGCCTGCGCGGCACCGCCCTCGGGCGTGAAGGCGCCGGCCGCCATGCCGGTGACGTAGTTGCGGTACGACTCCTTGATGCCCCACGTCAGCTCGTAGCCCGTAAGCGGCACTTCGGCGGCGGAGGCGGACGTCGCGGCGAGCGCGGTGGCACCGAGCGTGACGGCGGTCGCGCAGGCTGCGGCAAGGGCTATGGGGCGGCGGCGATTGGCGGCCATGGTCGTGGGTCTCCTCGGTTCAGCGTCTGGGAGTCATGTGGGCGAGCTCGATCAACTGGCGGGTAATGATAGGGAGTTCAGTGCTCGTCGGAGGAAGCGGAGGAAGCAGAGGAAGCGGGGGCCGCTGGGGTGTCGGACGCCTGTCGCGTGCGGCGCCTGCGGGTGAGCAGGACGGCAGCGGCGGCGACCGCGGCCAGGAAGGCCGCCGCGAGGCCGATGGGCAGGACAGGTACGTCGTCCGAGTCACTCGCGGTGGCCTCGGTCTTCGGCTCGGCCGTCGTCGCCTCGGCGTCCGCGGCCTTCGGCGTGGCCGACTCGGTGCTGCCCAGGTCGGGCAGGGCGGGCAGTTCGGCGCTGTCGGTCAGGGCGACGGCGAGGGAGACCGGGTCCATCGCGGTGCCTGCCTTGTACATCCCGCCGAAGGCCTCCGCGCCGGCGGCGGTGAGCTTCGTGGGTGACTCGGTGACCTGGGCGAGGCCGTTCTTCGGCTTGAGATCCTTGGCGGTGAAGGTGACGAGCGGCACCTTCTTCTGTGTCTCGTTCTTCTGTGTCTCGTTCTTGGGTGTCTCGCTGCCGTTCGTGACGTCGGCGTAGAGCGTGCCCTTTCCGTCGTCCGTAACCTTGGCCCGTACCTCGCCGAGCAGCAGGTCGAGGCCCTGCTCGCCGGTGAAGCGGACGGCTCCGGCGAAGGTCGCGTCGAGGCTCTGCTTCTTCTCGTCGTACGTGCCCGAGCCCGCCGGGAAGCGGAAGAGCGCACCGCCGTCCTGGGCGCCCCCGGTGAGCTCCCACTCGCCCTGGGCGATGGCGCCGGTGACGTACTCGCGGAAGGTCCTGCGCACACCCCAGTCGACGGCGCCGTCCTCGATGCGGCCCGAAGTCGCCTTGCTTTCCTTGGACTTGGGCTTGGAGGCGGTCGCCGAGGGGGACGGTGTGCGGGTCGGCCCGGTGGCCGCCGCCTTCACGTCCGCGGAGAGGCTGACCGGGTCGAGGGCGGTGCCCGCCGTGTAGTACCCGGCGAAGGACTTGGCCCCCTGGGCGGTCAGCGTGGCGGGCAGGTTGTTCAGTTGGACGGCGTTGCCGCCGCCCTTCATGTCGATGCCGCCCAGGGAGAGGGAGGCGAAGGGCACCTGCGAGGCCGTGGTGACCGCCCCGGTGCCCTTCGCCTTGCTGATGACGTCGACGTAGAGAGTGCCGCCGTTGCCGGAGAGGCGGACGGTGGGACGGCTGATCGTCAGGTCGAGCTGGTGGGTTCCGTCGCTCTTCTTGTGCCCGAGGAAGTGGACCCCGCCGGAGAAGCCCGCGTTGAAGGCACCGGAGGAACCGTCGTACGTACCGGTCGCCGAGTGGAAGCGGAACTGGCTGCCGCCGACCGTGGCCGCGCCTCCGGTGAGGGAGAAGCCGCCGTTCGCTATCGGCCCGGTGACATAGCTCTGGAATGAGGACTTGATGCCCCAGTCGAGCCTGCCGCCCTGCACGGTGCGGCTCGCCGCGTTGGCCTGGCCGGCCGGGAGCAGCGCCACGAGGACCGCTGCGCAGAGCAGGGTCACGTAGGTGCGTCGGTGCGGTGGCGCTGGCGCTGGCATGTGTCCTCCGGGGCGGGTGGATCTGGCCGGATGTGGTGACATCCTGGCGAGAAAGGTAAGGCTAACCTAAGCTATGTCCGCTGATGCGGGAAGTGTGGGACGAGACAAACGGGGACCGGGGGTTGTTCTTTGGCCGCCGGTTCGTTGTGGCTCGGCGCGCAGTTCCCCGCGCCCCTGAAGGGGCGCTCCCCCTGGCGGCCAGTGAAGCGAAAGGAACTACGCGACAGTGCGACGCATGCGTACACGAGTGGCGGGTGCACTGCTTGCGGTGCTTGTGCTCGCGGTCACGGGCTGTACCTCCGACGACGGATCGCCCCAGAGCGAGCCGGCCGCCGGGGCCGGCGCCGCCGCTGACCGGGTCGAGCCCCTCTCGGACACACCGGACCCGCAACTCCCGGTCACCGTGCGCTCGTCCGACGGCCACGACGTCACCGTCAAGGACGCCGAACGCATCGTTCCGCTCTCCGGCAGCCTCAGCGAGATCGTCTTCACCCTCGGCCTCGGGGACCGGGTCGTCGCCCGCGACATCACCGCCACCTTCACGCAGGCGGAGAAACTGCCGGTGGTCACCCGCAACCACGACGTCTCCGCGGAGAGCGTGCTCTCCCTCAAGCCCGACCTGGTGCTCGCCGAGGCCACCACAGGGCCCGCGGAGGCGATGGGCCAGATCCGCGACGCGGGCGTACCCGTCCTCGTCGTCGATCCGGCCAAGGGCCTCGACGACGTGGGCCCGCGCATCGAGACGGTGGCCCGCGCCCTCGGCGTACCGGCCGCGGGGAAGGAGCTCACGCGGCGCTCGGAGGCTCGGATCGCCGCCGTGCGCAAGGACGTTCCGGAGAAGACCGACGAGCCGCGCGTCGCCTTCCTCTACCTCCGCGGCTCCGCGTCCGTCTATCTGATCGGCGGCAAGGGCTCGGGGGCCACCTCGCTGCTCGAAGCCGCGGGTGCCGTGGACGCGGGCGCCGAGTCCGGCCTGAAGAAGGACTTCACCGCGATCACCACGGAGGCTCTCGCCCAGGCGGCCCCCGACGCGATCCTCGTCATGTCCAAGGGCCTGGAGTCCGTCGGCGGCATCGACGGCCTGGTCGAGATACCCGGCGTCGCCCAGACCCCGGCCGGGATGGACCGCCGGATCGTCTCGGTCGAGGACGGCGTCCTCCTCAACTACGGCCCCCGCACGGACGCGGTACTGAAGTCCATCGTCGGCCAGTTGTACGGGGACGGGGACGGAGACGGGAACGGGGACGACACCAAGTGACCGTGACCGACGAGGCCGTGCCCGACGATGGCCCACCACCGGCCGAGGACCTGCCGGTCGAGGACATGCCGGACCGGGCAGACCGGGCGCACCAGGCGGACCGGGTTCCCGAAGCCCCGCCCGTCCGCGCCCCTTCCCCGCGGACCCGGCGTGGCGCCCCGTGGCTGCTCACCGTCGCACTCGCCGTCCTTCTCCTCCTGCTCACCCTCGCCTCCGCCGGACTCGGCGCGTACGAGATCTCGCCCGGTGACGTCCTGTCCTCCGTCGCGCACCGTGTCGGCCTGGGAGGCGGCGAGCTGGACCGGGTCCCCGAGTCCGTGCTGTGGAACGTGCGCTTCCCGCGGATCGTGCTCGCGCTGCTCGTCGGTGCCTCGCTGGGCTGTGCGGGCGCGCTGATGCAGGGCGTGTTCGGCAACCCCCTCGCCGAACCGGGCGTCATCGGCGTCTCGTCGGGTGCCGCGGTCGGCGCGGTCGCCGTGATCTCGCTCGGCCTGGACTTCCTCGGCACCTGGACCGTCCCTGCGTTCGCCTTCGTCGCGGGTCTCGGCACGGCACTGCTCGTGTACTCGATGTCCCGCTCGGGCGGCCGTACGGAGGTCGTGACACTGATCCTCACCGGTATCGCGGTGAACGCCTTCGCGGGTGCGCTGATCGGCCTGTTCATCTTCCTGGCCGACACCGCCGCAGTGAACCAGATCACCTTCTGGCAGCTCGGTTCGCTCTCCCAGGCGACCTGGCCGAAGGTGTGGGCGGTGCTGCCGTGCGCGGCGGCCGGTCTCGCCGTGGCGCCGTTCTACGCGCGCAAGCTGGACCTGCTGTCGCTGGGCGAGCGCCCGGCCCGGCACCTGGGAGTGGACGTCGAGCGGCTGCGCGTCGTCCTGGTACTGGTCGTCGCGCTCCTTACGGCCGCGGCCGTCAGCGTCTCCGGCGTCATCGGCTTCGTGGGCCTCGTCGTGCCGCATCTGCTGCGCATGGCGGCGGGCCCCGGCCACCGCTTCCTGATTCCCGGCAGCGCCCTGGGCGGTGCGGTGGTCCTGCTCGCGGGCGATCTCGCGGCGCGCACCGTCGCCGAGCCCGCCGAACTGCCGCTCGGTGTGCTGACCGCCCTCTTCGGCAGCCCGTTCTTCTTCTGGCTGCTGCGCAGGACCCGTCGCAGGCAGGGAGGCTGGGCGTGAGCATGAAAAAGCTGAACTTGAGAGGTCTCCGTACGAGGACCGTGCGGCCGGGGCCCGTCGCTCCCGGTGACGTACTCGCCGAGGCAGCGGACCTGCACGTCCGGCTCGGTGCCCGCGAGGTGCTGTCCGGCGTGGACGTCGAGGCCCGCGCGGGCGAGGTGCTGGCGCTGGTCGGCCCCAACGGGGCGGGGAAGTCCACCCTGTTGGGCGCGCTCGCCGCCGACCTCCCGGCCGCCGGGGGTGTCGTACGGGTCCACGGGCGGCCCGTGTCCGACTGGTCGGCGCCCGAACTGGCCCTGCGCCGTGCGGTGCTCCCCCAGTCCGCCTCGCTCTCCTTCCCGTTCCCGGTCGAGGACGTCGTACGGATGGGTCGGGCGCCCTGGGCCGGCCGGCCCGAGGAGGAAGAGGACGACGCGGCGGTGGCCTCGGCCATGGCGGCGACCGAGGTCACCGGGTTCGCGGCCCGGCCCTTCTCCGCGCTCAGTGGCGGCGAGCGGGCCAGGGTCGCCCTCGCCCGGGTGCTCGCCCAGCGTGCCCGGCTGCTGCTGCTCGACGAGCCGACGGCCGCACTGGACCTGCGGCACCAGGAGTTGGTGCTGCGGGTCTGCCGGGAAAGGGCGCGCGAAGGGGACGCGGTGGTCGTGGTGTTGCACGATCTGGGTCTCGCCGCCGCGTACGCGCACCGGGTGGTGATCCTGTGCGCCGGGCGTGCGGTGGCCGACGGGGCGCCCGCGGAGGTCTTCACCGACCGGCTGCTTTCGGACGTCTACAAACAGCCGGTGGAGGTGTTTCCCCACCCGCGCACCGGTGCGGTCATGGTGGCCCCCGTCAGGGGTTCTTGACCCGTCTTTGACTGTTTCGTGGGGGGCGGACAACGCCTCCGTGACCGGGCCGTGCCCGTACACCGTCCATGAGAGCTGAATCACTGGACAGGCGACTTTCAGTCAGGTAAGCCTCAGATAAGTTAGGCAAGCCTCACCCAGCGATCTCACCCAGCAACCTCACTCCGTTCCTGTGCCTTCCCTGTGAACCCCCGTCTTCCCTGTGACCTTCTGTCTTCCCTGTGACCCTCTTGGAGCCTGTATGCGAGCCGTCCGACTCTCCGTCGTCACCGCTGCCGCCACCGCGGCGGCGCTGGCCGCTGTCACGGGTTGCACCGAGAAGAGCGGCGCGTCGAGCGAGGACCGCGTCATCGAGGTGACGGCCTCGGACAGCAAGTGCGAGGTGTCGAAGAAGGAGATCACGGCCGGGCACGTACAGATCGACGTGACCAACAAGGGTTCCAAGGTCACTGAGGTCTACCTGCTCTTCCCCGACGACCGGATAGTCACCGAGCGCGAGAACATCGGCCCCGGCACCAGCCAGAAGGTCACCGCCGAGGTGAAGGCGGGCGACTACCGGATCGCCTGCAAGCCCGGCATGAAGGGCAAGGGCATCCGGCAGGACCTCACGGTCACCGGCGGCGGCAAGGTCGCCAAGCGTGACCCGCGCCTGGACGCGGCGGTCGCCGCCTACCGGCAGTACGCGCAGGAGCAGGCCGACGAGACGCTGCCCAAGGTCAAGGTCTTCACGGACGCCGTCAAGGCCGGTGACGCCGAGGCCGCGAAGAAGGCCTATGCCGGCTCGCGCATCGGCTGGGAGCGGACCGAACCGGTCGCCGAGTCGTTCGGTGACATCGACCCGAAGGTCGACCTGCGCGAGGACGGTCTTGAGGAGGGCCAGGACCTGGAGAAGGACTGGACCGGCTGGCACCGCCTGGAGCGCTCGCTCTGGAAGGACAAGAAGCTCACCGACCGCGACACCGAGCTCGCCGACCAGCTGGTCAAGGACCTGGAGGACTGGCAGAACCGGGTCGGCAAGGCGGAGATCACCCCGACCTCGATGGCCAACGGCGCGAAGGAACTGCTGGACGAGGTCGCCACCGGCAAGGTCACCGGCGAGGAGGAGCGCTACTCGCACACCGACCTGGTCGACTTCAAGGCGAACGTCGAGGGCGCCGAGAAGTCGTACGAGCTGCTGAAGCCGGTCGCCTCGGAGAACGACGCGGCGCTGACGAAGGAGCTCGACACCCAGTTCGCGGCGCTCGACACGCTGCTGGACAAGTACCGCGAGGACAAGAACTCGTACGACTTCACCTCGTACGACAAGGTCGGCAAGGCCGACCGCAAGGAGCTGTCGGACGCGGTGAACGCGCTCGCGGAGCCGCTGTCCAAGCTCGCCGCCGCCGTCGTCGCGAAGTAGGGACGGCCATGACGGACACGCCCTCCGAGGAGACCGGACCGGCCGGTCCTGCCGGCCCGTCGCGGCGTTCGCTGCTCGGCTGGGGCGGTGCCGGGCTCGCGCTGGGTGCCGCCGCGGCCGGTGGTGCGGTGGCGGTGGCCCGGGCGGGCGACGACGCCGAGCCGACGGCCGCCGGGTCGGGTGCCGCGGTCGCCTTCCACGGCACGCACCAGGCGGGCATCGCGACCCCGGTGCAGGACCGGCTGCACTTCGCCGCCTTCGACGTGAAGACGACGGACCGGGCCGCGTTCGTCCAGCTGCTGAAGGACTGGACCGGGGCGGCCCGCCTGATGACCGCCGGGCAGGCGGTCGGCGAGGGCGCGTACGGCGGTCTGGCCGAGGCGCCGCCGGACGACACCGGCGAGGCGCTCGGCCTCAAACCGTCCCGGCTGACTTTGACGATCGGCTTCGGTCCCTCGCTGTTCGAGAAGTTCGACCTCGCGGACCGGCGGCCCGAGGCCCTGGCCGAACTGCCGAAGTTCGCGGGCGACAACCTCGATCGGAACCGCAGCGGCGGCGACCTGTGCGTCCAGGCCTGCGCGGACGACCCCCAGGTGGCCGTGCACGCGATCCGCAACCTGGCCAGGATCGGCTTCGGCAAGGTCGTCATCCGCTGGTCCCAACTGGGCTTCGGGAAGACCTCGTCGACGACTCCGGACGCCCAGACCCCGCGCAACCTCATGGGGTTCAAGGACGGCACCCGCAACATCGCGGGCACCGAGACCGACCGGCTGAAGAAGTTCGTGTGGGTCGAGGAGCAGGACGTGGACCCGAACTCGGCCTGGATGACCGGCGGTTCCTACCTGGTCGCCCGCCGCATCCGCATGAACATCGAGACCTGGGACCGCACCTCCCTCCAGGAGCAGGAGGACATCTTCGGCCGCGACAAGGGCGAGGGCGCGCCCGTCGGCAGGGCGAAGGAGCGGGACGAGCCGTTCCTGAAGGCGATGAAACCCGACGCGCACGTACGGCTCGCGCACCCCGACACCAACGCCGGGGCGACGCTCCTGCGCCGCGGCTACTCGTTCACCGACGGCACGGACGGGCTCGGCCGTCTGGAGGCGGGCCTGTTCTTCCTCGCCTACCAGCGCGACGTACGCAAGGGTTTCGTCCCGGTGCAGCGGAGCCTGGCGGCGGACTCGCTCAACGAGTACATCCAGCACGTGGGGTCGGCGGTCTTCGCGATCCCGCCGGGAGTCGTGGACAAGGACGACTGGTGGGGCCGCTCTCTGTTCTCGACCCCGTCCAAGACCCCCAAGACCCCCAAGAACTCCGCGAACTCCAAGGAGGCGTAGGCCGTGTTCGGCAACTATCTGATCGGTCTGCGCGAAGGGCTGGAGGCCAGCCTCGTCGTCTGCATCCTCATCGCCTACCTGGTGAAGACGGACCGCAGGGACGCGCTGAAGCCCATCTGGATCGGCATCGCCGTCGCGGTCGGGCTCGCGCTCGGTTTCGGCTTCGCGCTCGAATTCGGCTCCCAGGAGCTGACGTTCGAGGCACAGGAGGCGCTCGGCGGCTCGCTGTCGATCATCGCGGTCGGCCTGGTGACGTGGATGGTCTTCTGGATGCGGCGCACCGCCCGCCATCTGAAGGCCGAGCTGCACGGAAAACTGGACGCGGCGCTGCGGATGGGCACGGGCGCGCTGGTCGCGACGGCGTTCCTGGCGGTGGGCCGTGAGGGCCTGGAGACGGCCCTGTTCGTCTGGGCGTCCGTGCGCGCGTCGAACGACGGCACCCAGGGCCCGCTGCTCGGCGTGCTCCTTGGCATCCTGACGGCGGTCGTGCTCGGCTACCTCTTCTACCGGGGTGCGGTCCGCATCAACCTCGCCAAGTTCTTCACCTGGACCGGCGGCATGCTGGTGGTCGTGGCGGCGGGTGTCCTCGCGTACGGCGTGCACGACCTCCAGGAGGCCGACTTCCTGCCGGGTCTGACGAACAAGGCCTTCGACATCAGCGAGACCATCCCGCCGGACAGCTGGTACGGCACGCTCCTGAAGGGCGTGCTGAACTTCCAGCCCGACCCGACCGTCGTCCAGGTCGTCGTGTGGGTCGCGTACCTGGTGCCGACGCTGGCGTTCTTCCTGGCGCCGTCGCGGGCGGGCCGTACCGGGACCACGTCACCGGCTCCGGTGCGCGAAGAGGTCTGAGACCCCGCAGCCCGTACGTTTCCCGGCCCCGGTAGGGTTCGCCTCCGGGAATGGGGAAGGTGAAGGCACTCGATGAGCAGGGATCGCGGCCCTCGAAGGCCTCGCAGGCTTGGCCGGAGCACGCTGACAGCGGCCTCGGTGACCGTGCTGTCGTCGGTGTTGTCGATGACGGCGAGCGGATGCGTGGTGGTGCACGGGGAACGGGAGATCCTCCCCGGAGCCACGAAGGCCGAGGCCACGCGCGCCCTGGCGGACTTCACCGCCGCCTACAACAAGGCGAACGGCGCCAACGACCCGTCCCTGGACGCGGACCGGGTCACGGGCGCCCTCGGAGACATCGACGGGGCGAAGCTGAAGGCCGGCGGCAAGAACCAGCCGGGCGGCAACCCCAACTACGTACCGCTGAAGCTGACCGACACCGAGTTCACCATCCCCGAGAAGGCGGGCTGGCCGCGCTGGTTCGTCGCCGACGCGAAGGCCAACAAGGGGCGCGGTGAGGATCGTTGGCTGCTGGTGTTCACCCGCGGTGACGCGGACGGGCTGTGGGAGGTCTCGTATCTGACGATTGCCTCCGCCCAGGAGATACCGGAGTTCAAGAAGGACGAGGACGGCTGGGCCCAGCCGGTCACGGCGGACGAGACGGACCTCGCGATCGCCCCCGGGCGCCTGCCTCAGCGGTACGCGACCTACCTCAAGGACGGCGGCGACGGCTTCGAGGCAGGCGCCCACACCACCAAGTGGCGCTCCGACCGGGCGGCGGACGCGGCCCGCCCCGGGCTCGCCCAGCAGTACATCGACGAGCCGCTGACCTCAGGCGACTACGCCCCGGTGGGCCTGCGCACCGCGGACGGCGGCGCCCTCGTGTTCTTCACCACCCGCCACTACCAGAAGCAGACGGCGGCCCAGGGCGTCCCCATCAACGTCACCAACGCCGACGTGAAGGCCCTGCTGACGGGCGAGCCCAAGCAGTCCCTGACCCTGGAATCCATCTCCAACCAGGCAGTCCTGAACCCCCCGAAGTCCGCCCCGAACCCTCAAATAAAATTCCTGAGCAGAATCCAGGGCCTGACAGCAGCAAAGGGCGAGTAGAGGGGAACGGTTTTTTTAGGGGCGCGGGGAACGGCGCAATCTTTTCGCTTTCAGGGGCGCGGGGAACGGCGCGACCAGCCACAACGCACCCGCACAACACAACGCACCCCGACGGAGTCACCCCCGCAAAGGCCACGCCGCAACATGCTCCCGCTCTTCCCCCGCATACCGAGCACATTCATCAGTCAACACTTCAAGCAACGACAACGGATCCGGCAGCGCAAACTCAGGCCCCCGCACCCACCCCACCGTCAGCTCCCCCGGCAACCGCGCAGGCGGCACCAGCACATACGACCCACGGCAGTGCCACCGCAGCCCCGGATGCTCGTCCATCGTCTCGGGATGGCAGTCCAGCTCGCACGGCCACCACTCGTCCTCGTCCTCGGGCGTACCGCGCGTGGCGGTGAAGAAGAGCATCCGGTCGTCCCCGGACAGCGCGACCGGCCCGACCTCGATCCCCGCGGCGAGCAACCGGTCCAGCGCCTCCTGCCCGGCCTCCACCGGTACGTCCAGCACGTCGTGCACCATGCCGGTCGCGGTGATGAAGTTGGCCAGCGGCTGATGCCGGGCCCACCGCTCGATCTGCGCCCGGTCGGTCGTGGACTGCGTCTGCCAGGCGAAGGAGATGGGGTGCCGCGCGGGGGTCGGACACCCGACGCGGTCACAGGAACACCGGTAGGCGGAGGGATGGGCGGCGGGCGCGAGCGGCAGCCCGGCTCCGGCGGCGGCCAGCAGCAGTTCCTCACGGTTCGCGGAGTCGTCCGCGGCGTCCGGTCGTGGGCGCCGGCCGCGCAGCCACTGGGAGATCCTGCCCTGCCCGCCGGAGCGGCGGCCCATCTCTGCGCTCATCGATCCCCTCGCCTGGCTGTTGTGCCGACAGCATGCCTCATGGTCCCACCTTCGCGTGCTCCGGGGGGCCGGAGACCACATCCGGGGTAGGTGGGGTGATGCCCGCCCGGGGCAGCGATCGAGTGTCATTGCGTACTTTGATGCGATTTGCCCGCCTACGGTGTCGGCATGGTCACACGGACTGCGCTGACGGGTATCGCCGGTCTCACGTCCCTGGCCCTCGTGGGACAGGCCGGGGCGGTCGCACCGCTGGAGTGGGGCGCCGGCCCGCTGACGGTGTCAGCGCTCCCCCGCGTCGTCTACACGGCGCACCGCGGCGGCGCCCGGGAGGTTCCGGAGAACAGCATGTCGGGGCTCATGACCGCGTACGAGCGCGGGACGGCCCAGGTGCTCGACCTGGACACCCGGATACTGCGCGACGGGACGATGGTGGTCATGCACGACGCGACCCTGAACCGTACGACCTACATGGGCGGTCCGGTGCAGGCGCTCGACCGGCGGGACTGGGAGGGGGTCAGGCTGCGGCCCAGGGCGGCGCTGCCGGGCAGCTGGCGTTCGGAGCGGCCGCCGACGCTCGCGGAGGTGCTGGACCGTTTCGGCGGGCGGGTGGTGCTGATGACGGAGGCGAAGGACCCGCGGAGCCTCGCGACCCTCGCCGCCATGATCAGAAAACGGGGCCTGACCCGCTCGGTGCTGGTCAACTCCAACCATCCCGCGGTGGCCCTGCGCACCCACCGCATGGGCCTGCTCTCGCAGCTGTGGCGCTCGGCCCGGCAGATGCGTACGGACCGGCCCGAGCGGTGGCGGCCGTTCGTGGACGTCCTGGACGTGGACCACAGGGCCCGCGACCGCGATCTCGTACGGGCCGTCCGGTCCGGCATCCCGCGGGTGTGGGCGCACACGGTGGTGACGCCGGCGCAGCGCGACCGCGCCCTCGCGCTCGGCTGCGACGGGGTCATCACGGACGCGCCGGGCCGCCTGGCCCGGACCGAGGGGCAGCGGACCCCGGGACGGTGGAGGGCAGGTCAGCGAGGGGCGAGGCCGTAGAGGGCGTACTCGACGAGTTTGTCCGTGTACTCGTACGTGATGGGGCCCGTGTACTGGAGCCAGCGCTGGGCGAGCGGCGAGACGAAGAGCTCCAGGGCGATGCGCGGGTCGAGGTCGGCGCGCACGGCGCCCTGTTCCTGGGCGGCGCGCAGGCGCTTCACGTACAGCTGGAGCTGGGGTTCGAGGAGCTTGCCGACGAACTCCCTGCCGACCTCCTCGTTGACGACACCCTCGGCCGCGAGGGCCCGTGACGGGGCCTCGAAGGCGGGGTCGAGCAGTTCGTCGACGGTGGCCCTCAGCACCAGCTTGAGGTCGGCCTCCAGGTCGCCGGTGTCGGGGATCTCGTACGCCGCCTGCTCCCCGATGACCTCCGCCCGGTCGGCCGCCTCCGCCGCCTGGGCGCTCAGGTCGATGAACGCCTCCAGCAGGACGTCCGCCTTCGACGACCACCACCGGTAGATCGTCTGCTTGCCGACGCCCGCGCGGGCGGCGATGCCCTCGATGGTGGTCTTGGGGTAGCCGACCTCGGTCACGAGGGCGAGGGCGGCGTCGTAGATGGCGCGGCGGGAGCGTTCGCTTCGGCGGGTGGAGTCGGGAGGCATGGGTCGAAGCTACCAGCTCGACAAGACGACGCGTCTCGCCAAGAAGGTTCTTCATTCCCGTCCGTTTCGGGGGCTCCGCCCCCGAACCCCCGTTGCGCAGTTCCCCGCGCCCCTGGAGGTACCTCCCCAGGGGCGCGGGGAACTGCGCGATCTTTTAGCGGGGTCTGGGGGCGCAGCCCCCAGAAGTGACGGGAAGGGTAGGGGCGGCGGGGGCGAAAAACCCCCGGGGGACCCCGCGCCCGAGGGGCTCAGCCCTTTTCCAGGAACTGCTCTCTCTCGTCGCCCAGCAGCGCCTGGAGGGCCGTGCGC
>NZ_LIPP01000127.1 GCF_001418335.1 Streptomyces aurantiacus
GGTCCGGGTCCGGGTCCCGGTCCGAGTCCGGGCCCGGGCCCGGGCCCGGGCCCGGGCCGAAGACGGCGTCCCGATACGCCTCCTTGTCGCCGCTGTCGCCGCTGCCGCCGCTGCCACCGGGTGAGAACGTCCTCAGCGCCGACGCCGCCCGGTCCTCCGTCACCTCGCCCAGCGTTCCGTCGAGCGCCATGAAAAGCCGGTACTCGTCCCGCGTGTGGCCGGCCACGAGCTCGACGTCCCGTGCCGCCCCCGCGGCGAGCGCCTCCCAGGGCGCGGCCGGCAGGACGTCCCCGTCCACCACGGGCGCCAGCGGAATCGACGTGTGCGCCAGTACTCCCCACCGCTGCGCGTACCGCTCCATCCGCGCCCCGACCGCGTCCCCCGCCGCGGGCAGCAGCCCCGGCGCCACCGTGGCCAGGTCGCCCACGGTCGGCCGCAGCCCCAGTTCCGCCGCGAACTCGCCGGCGATGTCCGCGGCGAGTTCGGGCGAGAAGAACGTACCGGGCACGCTCTGCGCGATCGCCCGCTTGAAAAGGCCCGCCGCGCGGGGCATCGCGAGGAGCGCGGCGAGCGAGCCCGCGCCCGCCGACTGGCCGAAGACCGTCACACGGTCCGGGTCGCCGCCGAAGGCATGGATGTTGTCTCGCACCCATTCAAGGGCGGCGACCTGGTCGAGGAGTCCGCGGTTGGCCGGGGCGCCCTCGATGAGCGCGAACCCCTCGATGCCGACCCGGTAGTTGAGCGTCACCAGGACGACGCCGCCCTCCCGGGCCAGCAGGCCGCCGTCGTACTCGGGCAGGCCGGACATCCCGATGACGTACGCACCGCCGTACAGCCACACCATCACCGGCAGCCCGGCGCCGGGGCCGGGATCGGGCGTCCAGACGTTGAGCGTCAGCCAGTTCCCGTCGTCGTCGGCGTGCCCGGCCGCCAGCGCGTCCATGCCGAACGCCGCGGACTGCGGAGGCGGCGGCCCGTACCGGCCCGCGTCCCGTACGCCGTCCCAGTTCCGCGCGGGCCGCGGCGCCCCGAACCGCAGGGGGCCGACGGGCGGTTCGGCGAAGGGGATACCCCGGAACACCGCCGTACCCGCCCGGTCGGTCATGCCCCGCAACGCCCCTGCCGTCGTACGGACTTCGGGTCGACCGGCATCGACATCGACAGCGACAGCGACAGCGGCATCGGCAGCGGCATCCATCGTGGCTCCCTCGGAGGACAGTTCGGACACCGCGGATCCTCCCGCCGAACCGCACCGTACGGCCACCGCTTTTCTCGCCCCAAGATCCACGGACCCGGACAGGGGCGCACCCCGGCGACTACGCTGGCCGACCATCCACCAGGTCGTCCTCGGGGGAACGCCATGGAACCGGCAACCGTAGGCGTGCGGCTCGCGTCCAGTGTGGCCACGCCGCTCATCAGGAAGCTCTTCGTCACGGAGGGGCCGGGCGCGGACCTGGTCGACAAGCCCGTACGCATCTCGTCCCGTGTCTCCTTCCGGGGCGAGAGGCGCACGCTCGGCGCGCGGGACGTGACCAGGCTCGCCACCGAGCTGGTCGGGCGAGCCGTCAAGGACGCCACCGAGCGGCCCGTCGCCGCCGACGAGGAGCAGCCCGTCGTCCACGCCCTCGCGGACACCCTGCACGCCCTCGGCGACCTCACCATGACGGACGCGCAGGCCGTGGCCCTCGGCCACACGGGCCTCGCCCTGCACCTGCGCCACACCGCCGGGAACCCCGACCGGGACCTCGGTTTCGACGCGACGCTGTTCTACGAGCGGCTGCTCGACACGGCCTGCCTGCACATCCTGCACTTCTTCACCCAGCGCTCGACGTTCGTACCGCGAACCCTCGTCGAACAGACGCGTAGGCAGGCCGAACTGATCGCGAAGGTCGACGAGTTGATCGCCCGGACGCCACCGGCCGACGGGGGCGACGCGGCGTTCGAGCGGCGTTATCTCGGCTACACGGCGACGAAGCACAGCCAGCTCACCATCTACGGGCTCGACCTGGTGAACTCGCCGGACCGCTGGCCCCTGGACGCCGCCTACCTCACCCTTCAGGCCCTGCGCCCCGCCACGGGCGACGAGGACGGCGGCGTCGTCGGCTCGCCCGGTCTCCCGCTCTCCGCCGACGAGGCGCTGTCCGAGCAGGACCTGGTGCTGCTGAGAGGGGTGGCCGGATCGGGCAAGACGACGCTGGTGCAGTGGCTCGCGGTGACGGCGGCGCGCGGTGAACGCGGCGACCGGGTCCCCTTCGTCCTGCCGCTGCGCACCCTCGTACGCCGCCCCGACGGGCTGCCCGCGCCCGCCGACTTCCTCGCCGCCGTCCGCGTACCCTTCCACGGCGCGGCGCCGGACGGCTGGCCCGACCGGGTGCTCGGGGCGGGCCGGGGGCTGCTGCTCGTCGACGGCATCGACGAGATCCCCGAACCCGACCGCGAGCGCACCCGCCACTGGCTGCGCGACCTGCTCGACGCCTATCCGGGCAACCAGTGGCTGGTCACCTCGCGCCCCTCGGCCGTCCGCGAGAACTGGCTCGCCGCCGACGGCTTCACGGAGCTCGCGCTCTCCCCGATGAGCCGCGACGACGTCACGGCGTTCATCCGACGCTGGCACCTGGCGGCCCGCGCCGACGCCCCCGACACCCCCGACACCGAACGCCTCGCCGCGTACGAGACGTCGCTCCTCGACGCCGTACACACCAAGCCGGATCTCGGCCGCCTCGCCACCAACCCGCTGATGTGCGGCCTGGTCTGCGCCCTGCACCGGGACCGCCGCGGCTATCTGCCGCACGGCCGCCAGGAGTTGTACGACGCCGCGCTCTCCATGCTCCTCGCGCGCCGCGACCAGGAGCGGGACATGCTCCCGCACGACGCCGTCCGGCTCACCGAGCTGCCCCAGATCCAGCTCCTCCAGCGCCTCGCCTACTGGCTGATCCGCAACGGCCGGCTGGAGATGGACCGCGAGCGCGCCGAGCGGATCGTCGCGGACGCGCTGCCCGCCCTGCCCGCCGTCGCGAGCCAGGGCGACGCCGCCACGATCTACCGCCATCTCCTCGTACGCAGCGGGCTGCTCCGCGAACCCTCCCTGGGCACCGTCGAGTTCGTCCACCGCACCTTCCAGGACTACCTCGGTGCGAAGGCCGCGGTGGAGGACGGCGACTTCGGGCTCCTCGTCCGCAACGCCGCCGACTACCAGTGGTCGGACGTGATCCGTATGGCCGTCGCCCACGCCAGGCCCCGCGAACGGGCGGATCTCCTCACCCAGTTGCTGGCCGCCGCCGAACACGCCGGGCCCGCCGGGGGCACCCGCATCCGCCTCCTCGCCCTGGCCGGCCTGGAACACGCCACGGAACTCGACCCGCGGGTCCGGGCCGCCGTGGAGGAGCAGGCGGCCACGCTCATCCCGCCCCGTACCGCGGAGGAGGCCCGTGAGCTGTCCTCGGTGGGCCCGCTGGTACTGGAACTCCTGCCAGGACCCGAGGGCCTGTCCGACGCGGAGGCCAGGGCGGTCGTCGTCACCGCGTCCCTCATCGGCACCGACGCGGCCGTCCCGGTCCTGGCCCGCTTCCGCAGCCACCCGTCCCTGCCGGTCCGCGCCCAGCTCACCTGGGCCTGGCGCCGCTTCGAGGCCGAGCGGTACGGGGCCGACATCGTCGCCCACCTGCCCGCGGAGAACCTGTACTTCACCGCGCACTCGGCACAACATCTGCGCGCTCTGCGCTCGTTCGGCGGACGGCCACAGATCCAGGTCGTCGGAGACATCGAGGAGGCCGAGCTGCGGTCCGGCCTACTGCCGGACGTCACGCGCCTGCTCGTCTCCCGGGACAACCACGCCCTGCGCTCCCTGGACTGTCTCTCGTCGCTCCACCGGCTCCGGCACCTGGACATCAGCGGCAGTCCGGTCGAGGATCTGGGCCCGTTGGCCGGGCTTCCGTTGGAATGGCTGTCGCTGGGGCGTATGCCGGGGCTGGAGACGTTGGGTGTCCTGGCGCCGCTCTCGGCCTCCGCGACGCTGCGCGCCCTCGACCTCGGCTTCGCGCTCCTGGACGAGTCCCTCGACGCCGCTCTCCCCGAAGGGCTCGACCTCAGCTATCTGCGCTTCACGAAGAACGCCCTCCAGCACACCGGGCTGCGCGGCCTGCGGCGCCGGCGCTCGGTACGGACGCTGAGCCTGGCGGGCCTTCAGGAACCGCTCACTCCACAGGACCGCGAAGAGGTCGCGCTCCTCCCCGAGCTGGAGGATCTGCGCCTCGACTGGAGCGCGGCGCCCTGGACCGAAGGACCGGTCCTGCCGCACGTCAAGTACCTGCGGTTCAACAAGTTCACCGGGCCGGAAGACCTCTCGGCGGTACCGGATCTGTTTCCCGGACTGCGGTCGGTGACCTTCGTCCTCGCCTCGGAGACGACGGAGGTGCCGGACCGGATACGCGACCTCTTCCCGCGCATGCACACCGTCATGAGGGCGCACACCGTCCTCTGAGGGCCCAACCGACACCTGGCCGGTCACGGCGGTCACGGCATGCCGATGGGGCCGGTGCTCGAAAGCACCGGCCCCATCAGTCGTTCATCAACCGGTCGTTCACCGACCAGTCGTTCTCAGGCGGACCCGGAGGTCACGCCTCCTTGCTCAGGTTGGGGCCTGCCCCACCGGCCGCCTGCTCGATCGGCGGGACGTCCGGCAGCGGCGACTTCTCCTCGCCGCGGAAGGTGAAGGTCTTGGCCTCACCCTCGCCCTCCGTGTCGACGACCACGATGTGGCCGGGGCGCAGCTCGCCGAAGAGGATCTTCTCCGACAGCGTGTCCTCGACCTCGCGCTGGATCGTGCGACGCAGCGGACGCGCGCCCATGACGGGGTCGTAACCCTTCTTGGACAGCAACTCCTTGGCGGACTGGGAGAGCTCGATGCCCATGTCCCGGTCCTTGAGGCGCTCGTCGACCTTCCCGACCATCAGGTCGACGATCGTGAGGATGTCGTCCTGAGTGAGCTGCGGGAAGACGACCACGTCGTCGACGCGGTTGAGGAACTCGGGCCGGAAGTGCTGCTTGAGCTCGTCCGAGACCTTGTTCTTCATGCGCTCGTAGTTGGTCTTCTTGTCGCCCGAGGCCGCGAAGCCCAGGTTGAAGCCCTTGGAGATGTCCCGGGTGCCGAGGTTGGTCGTCATGATGATGACCGTGTTCTTGAAGTCCACGACCCGGCCCTGGGAGTCGGTCAGGCGACCGTCCTCCAGGATCTGCAGCAGCGAGTTGAAGATGTCCGGGTGGGCCTTCTCGACCTCGTCGAAGAGCACGACGGAGAACGGCTTGCGTCGGACCTTCTCGGTCAGCTGACCGCCCTCTTCGTAGCCCACGTAGCCGGGGGGCGAGCCGAAGAGACGCGAGACCGTGTGCTTCTCGCTGAACTCCGACATGTCGAGAGAGATCAGCGCGTCCTCGTCACCGAAGAGGAACTCCGCGAGTGCCTTGGACAGCTCGGTCTTACCGACACCGGACGGGCCGGCGAAGATGAACGAACCACCGGGACGCTTCGGGTCCTTCAGACCGGCGCGCGTACGACGGATCGCCTTCGACAGCGCCTTGACGGCGTCGACCTGGCCGATGACCCGCTTGTGGAGCTCGTCCTCCATGCGCAGCAGACGCGAGGACTCCTCCTCGGTCAGCTTGAAGACCGGGATGCCGGTGGCGGTCGCGAGGACCTCGGCGATCAGCTCGCCGTCGACCTCGGCGACGACGTCCATGTCGCCGGCCTTCCACTCCTTCTCGCGCTTGGCCTTGCCGGCCAGGAGCTGCTTCTCCTTGTCGCGCAGGGAGGCGGCCTTCTCGAAGTCCTGCGAGTCGATCGCGGACTCCTTGTCGCGGCGCACACCCGCGATCTTCTCGTCGAACTCGCGCAGGTCCGGCGGCGCGGTCATCCGGCGGATACGCATCCGGGAGCCGGCCTCGTCGATCAGGTCGATCGCCTTGTCCGGCAGGAAGCGGTCCGAGATGTACCGGTCGGCGAGCGTCGCCGCCTGCACCAGGGCCTCGTCCGTGATGGACACCCGGTGGTGCGCCTCGTAGCGGTCCCGCAGGCCCTTGAGGATCTCGATGGTGTGCGGCAGCGACGGCTCCGCGACCTGGATGGGCTGGAAGCGGCGCTCAAGCGCGGCGTCCTTCTCCAGGTGCTTGCGGTACTCGTCGAGCGTCGTGGCGCCGATGGTCTGCAGCTCACCACGGGCCAGCATCGGCTTCAGGATGCTCGCGGCGTCGATGGCGCCCTCGGCGGCACCCGCACCGACCAGCGTGTGCAGCTCGTCGATGAACAGGATGATGTCGCCGCGGGTGCGGATCTCCTTGAGGACCTTCTTCAGGCGCTCCTCGAAGTCACCGCGGTAGCGGGAGCCGGCGACCAGCGCGCCGAGGTCCAGCGTGTAGAGGTGCTTGTCCTTGAGGGTCTCGGGCACCTCGCCCTTGACGATGGCCTGGGCGAGGCCTTCGACGACGGCGGTCTTGCCGACGCCGGGCTCACCGATCAGGACCGGGTTGTTCTTCGTACGACGGGACAGCACCTGCATGACCCGCTCGATCTCCTTCTCGCGCCCGATGACCGGGTCGAGCTTGGACTCACGAGCGGCCTGGGTGAGGTTCCGGCCGAACTGGTCGAGGACCAGGGACGTCGAGGGGGTGCCCTCGGCAGGACCGCCACTGGCGCCGGCGGTCTCCTTGCCCTGGTAGCCGGAGAGCAGCTGGATGACCTGCTGCCGCACCCGGTTGAGGTCTGCGCCCAGCTTGACCAGGACCTGGGCGGCGACGCCCTCGCCCTCACGGATCAGGCCGAGCAGGATGTGTTCCGTGCCGATGTAGTTGTGACCCAGCTGAAGGGCCTCGCGGAGCGACAGCTCCAGGACCTTCTTGGCACGAGGGGTGAAGGGGATGTGCCCGGACGGGGCCTGCTGGCCCTGCCCGATGATCTCCTCCACCTGCTGGCGGACCGCCTCGAGCGAAATCCCGAGGCTCTCCAGGGCCTTAGCGGCGACACCCTCACCCTCATGGATCAGGCCCAGGAGGATGTGCTCGGTGCCGATGTAGTTGTGGTTGAGCATCCGGGCTTCTTCCTGAGCCAGGACGACAACCCGCCGCGCGCGGTCGGTGAACCTCTCGAACATCGTTAATCGCTCCTCAGAGCGGTCAGGCAGTAAGGGGACGCTCCCCTCCCTGTCCTTCCGCAGCTTAGTCCCGCAAGCGGGGACCGCTCATTCCAACTGCCGACACCGGACCGAGAACCAGCACTGCCTTCTGACTCCGAACGCCGACACCAGCTTCAACCTGATGGTGCGAGACGATGTTCCCGCAGGCCAGACAGATACCCCCGCCATCTGTACGCCGATGGCGAACGTGAGATGCCCGAGCCACGCGTGTCGACCCTCCCACTAGGGATGTCTTACCCGTACGCACTGACACTCCATGCCGAGCGCACCGGTTCCCTCCGCTACGGGCGAACACCCTTGCGCCGTCGGCCGCCCCCGCGCGCCCTCTTTTCCGGCACTCTTCGCACACGTCGGACCACCCAGCGTAACGCGAACGCTCTTCTGACGGTTGGCCCTGCATGGTCCCCACGGTCCCCTTCCCTCGCCGTCCGCTCGATGTGCGCCGCCCGGACGCCGTGGTCCGGTACTGGTACGAGAACGAACTGGGCTGGGCAACAGTGCCCGGCGCCCCCGTCGAGGCCCCCGTAGAGGCCCCGGTCGAGCTGCTGACGGGGCTGCGTTTCGACGTCCTGGAAGCGCCCGCGGAGGCGGGGTACGCGGCGCTGCGGCATCTGATGCCGGGCTCTCCGGTGGCGGTGTGCGCGGACCGGATGCGGGTGTTCGTCGCCGCGGGGAGCGCGGAGGAGCTGCCGGGGCTCCTCGACTGGCTGGAGTGGGGCTCTCTCGCGCTGGATCTCAGGGCGACCGGCTCGGGCGGGCGCGTAGCGGCGCCGCTGCCGCCGGGCCTGCTCCCCGCCGCCGGCTCGCAGGGGGCCGCCGTGTGGCTGCGGCCCCCTGAGCCTGGCCGCGAGGTGGAGTCGTCGCTGCCGGCACTGTCGGCCCTGGGCCGAGGCGGTGGGGGCGGTGGGGGCGCCCCCGATCTCGTACGACTCGTGGAGACGATGGCCACGGAGTGCCATCGCATCCGGCTGCGCCGCTGCTGCGGTCAGCCGTTGGCCTTCTCGTAGGCCTCACGAATGGACGCCGGAACGCGGCCGCGGTCATTGACCTCGTAACCGTTCTCCTTCGCCCAGGCACGGATCTGCGCGGTGTCCTGGCTGCCACCCGTGGCGGCGCGCGCCTTTCCACGGCCGCCCGAGGCGCGGCCTCCGGTGCGACGGCCGCCCTTGACGTACGCCTCAAGAAGTCCACGGAGCTTGTCCGCATTGGCGGTCGTGAGATCGATCTCGTACGTCTTGCCGTCCAACGCGAACGTCACGGTCTCGTCCGCCTCGCCGCCGTCGAGGTCATCGACAAGAAGGACCTGAACCTTCTGTGCCACTGGATTTCCTTTCATCGATATCTTCAGGGCCGAGGGTCCACGGCGGCTGCCGCAGTTTCGTGTCCCCTGTTATATGCACTACTGCAGTACGTCGGAAAGCAAACCGCTTTTGCTGGGAAAACACAAACCCCTGGGAGAGACCGACGGGACCCGGAGAGACCGGAAACGTGCGCGTTTCGGACATAGAGTCCTTGGGCAGGGCCGACCGGTCGGCTCCGGCGGTATGTCCGGAGTATTACGCGGCGGCGATCACAGATGCAGAAGCATCCGGCTGTTGCCCAAGGTGTTCGGTTTCACTCGTTCGAGCCCCAGGAACTCGGCCACGCCCTCGTCATAGGAACGCAAGAGCTCGGCGTAGACATCGGCGTCAACGGGCGTCTCACCGATCTCCACGAAGCCGTGCTTCGCGAAGAAGTCCACTTCGAAGGTCAGGCAGAATACGCGGCGAACACCGAGCAGGCGGGCGGCCTCCAGCAACTTCCCCAGCAACTGATGGCCGACGCCGGCGCCCTTCATCACGGGGTTCACCGCGAGAGTGCGGACTTCCGCGAGGTCTTCCCACATGACGTGCAGAGCGCCGCAGCCCACGACCTCCGAACTCGGTCCGGTGCCGCGTTCCGCCACCCAGAACTCCTGGATGTCCTCGTAAAGCGTCACCGTCGCTTTGTCGAGCAGGATGCGGCCTCGGACGTAGGAGTCAAGGAGGCTGCGAACCGCCGGGACATCGCTGGTCCTGGCCCGGCGGACGGTGACGGCATTAGTACTGACTTCGGGCTGCTCTGCTGGCATGAGCGGACGCTATCGCCCGGTCTCGGCCTCTGCGGCGGCGGGGTTCTCGCCTGCCGTGTTCTGCGCGGCGGGCGTTTGTGGCCCCTGGACGATACGCAGGGCATCGCGCAGTGTTTCGCGCTGTTCCGCGGACATCATGCCGAAGAAGGCGACGAGAGCGGCGGCCGGGTTGTCGCTCTGGGACCAGGCCTCGTTCATCAACGCGGCCGCGTAGGCGGCCCGGGTGGAGACCGCCTCGTATCGATAGGCCCGGCCTTCCGCCTCACGGCGCACCCAGCCCTTCTGGTGGAGATTGTCCAAAACGGTCATCACCGTGGTGTAGGCGATGGACCGCTCCTGCTGCAGGTCTTCCAGGACTTCTCGCACGGTCACCGGGCGGTTCCACTCCCACACCCTCGTCATGACCGAGTCTTCGAGTTCTCCCAATGGACGAGGCACAGTTCGGAACAATAGGGGGAGAGATGGCCGATCACGTGGTGGACGTGCCTTTGACCGGCAAACAGCAACAAAAAGGGCGCACGACTCGAAAATCAAGTGAGCCGTACGCCGTGGAGCGGGACCTGGACCGGGAAAACTCAGACGCCGGTGTCGCGGGGGGGCTGGCGGGTGTGCTCGGCGCGGGCGAGGACCGCGTCGACGACCGCGTCCTCCTTGGACTTGTTGGCGCCGCCCTGGCTCTTCACGATCGTCACGATCAGACCGGTGAAGAACACGGCCATCACTATCGGGGGCACGAGCGCGGAGACGTAGTCCATACCGTCCAGAGTAGCCAGGGCGGCGCCAACAAG
>NZ_LIPP01000128.1 GCF_001418335.1 Streptomyces aurantiacus
GAGCGGCCGGCCTCCGCGCGACCCGCCCCCACGCGACCCGCCTCCCCCGACGCAATCCTCATCCGCCGCACCATGGCCGAGGTGGGGCCCGTCGCCGACAAGGTCACCTCGTACTTCTACGCGTTGCTCTTCGTGCGTCATCCGGACCTGCGCTCCTTGTTCCCCGCAGCGATGGACACCCAGCGAGACCGACTGCTCAAGGCCTTACTGACCGCGGCCGAGCACATCGACAACACCGAGACGCTGGTCGCGTATCTGCAGAACCTCGGCCGCGGCCACCGCAAGTACGGCACTCGCCCCGAGCACTATCCGGCCGTCGGAGAGTGTCTCCTCGGCGCGCTCAGCCGGTTCGCCGAGACGGTCTGGGACCGGGAGACGGAGGCGGCCTGGGTCAGGGCGTACACGAAGATCTCACAGGTCATGATCGACGCCGCGGCCGTGGACGAACTGCGCGCCCCGGCCTGGTGGTACGCCGAGGTGGTCTCGCACGATCTGAGGACCCCGGACGTCGCCGTCGTCACGATCCGACCCGATCAGCCGTACCCCTTCCTCGCCGGGCAGTACACGAGCCTGGAGACGCCTTGGTGGCCGCGCGTCTGGCGGCACTACTCGTTCGCCTCGGCACCCCGGTCCGACGGGCTGCTGTCGTTCCATGTGAAGGCGGTTCCGGCGGGCTGGGTCTCCAGCGCACTGGTGCACCGGGCCCGCCCCGGCGACATCGTCAGGCTCGGCCCGCCCGCCGGCTCGATGACCGTCGACCACACGACCGACAGCGGACTGCTCTGCCTGGGCGGCGGCACCGGCATCGCCCCGATCAAGGCACTGGTCGAGGACGTTGCCGAGCACGGCCGGAGGCGCCCGGTCGAGGTCTTCTACGGCGCCCGAACCGATCACGACCTGTACGACATCGACACCATGCTCCGGCTCCAGCAGAGCCACTCATGGCTCGCGGTGCGTCCGATAGTCGACCAGCAGGCGCACCTCCAGCTCCCGGACGCGATACGTGAGTTCGGCCCGTGGAACGAGTACGACGCCTATCTTTCGGGCCCTCCCGGCATGATCCGTAACGGTGTGGACGCGCTCCGGGACATCGGTATCCCGTCGGAACGGATACGCCACGACTCGGTGGAGGACCTCGTCGCGACCCGCGACTGATCCGGCCGGGATTGATCCGCCCGGTACTGATCCCCCCCGGTACCGACCTGGCGGGTACCGACCTGGTCAAGTCCGACCTGGCCGGGACCGACCTCGCCGGTACGGACAACGAGTCGTCAGCCCAGGTCGGGTGCCTGCATCGCCCGTACGCCCTCGATGTTCCCGTCGAGATAGTGCCGCAACGACAGCGGTACGAGATGGACGGACGCGATGCCCACCCGGGTGAAGGGGATCCGCACGATCTCGTAATCGCCGCACGGTTCCTCGATCTCGGGGCCATGCCGCAGCGCAGGGTCCATGGATTCCAGACGGCAGACGAAGAAGTGCTGCACCTTCACGCCGGTCGAGCTGCTGTCCTCGCCGATGTGTTCCACGGTGTCGACGAAACACGGCACGACATCGGTGATCTTGGCGCCGAGCTCCTCGTCCACCTCACGGTGGAGCGCTTCGACGACAGTCGTGTCCTCCGGCTCGACCCCGCCGCCGGGCGTCAGCCAGTAAGGATCGACGCCGGGCTTGGTCCGCTTGATCAGGATCAGGTCATCGCCGTCCAGCAGGACGGCCCGGGCGGTGCGCTTGACCACGGGTCGGACGGTCATGGGAGGAATGTGGCCCGGTTGGTTCCACGTGAAACATCGCCGTCCCGACCAGACGAAGCATCTGCGTCACGACCAGTCGGCAGCGGCGTGTACCAGCCACTCGTGTGCCCGCGCGATATGGGGCATGGCCAGGGTGCCCGTGCGTACCACCAGGAAGTACGTGCGCAGCGGAGGCACCGCGGGTTCGGTCAGGGCCACCACGGCGCCCCGCTCCAGAGCCGGTCCGCACAGGTAGCGCGGCAGTACCGCGAGTCCCGCGCCGGTGGTGGCACAGGCGAGCACCGCGCGCAGGTCGGGGACGATGACGGCGCCCGATGCGGCGGGCAGGGAGTCGAAGACGGACGCCCAGTAGCGGGCGATGAACGGCAGCGACTCGTGCACCTCCACCACGGGCAGGTTCTCCAGCGCGGGCGCGCCCTCGCGCCGCAACTTGTCGGAGTCGATGTGGGGGACCCAGCGCGGGGCGGCGACCAGCACGTGCTCCTCGTTGCAGAGCGGAGTCGCGGTGAGCAGAGAACCCCGGGGGCGGGCCGTGCTGATGGCCAGATCATGATGCCCGGCAGCGAGTCCTTCGAGTGCCTCCTCCGCATTGCCGAAGGAGGCCCGCAGCGCGAAGCCCTGGCCGTCGTCGCCGATCAGCTCGGTGAGCGCGGGCAGCGCGCGCTCGGCGGTGAACTCCGGCGGCCCGGCGAGGTGGAGCGTGCGCAGGGAGGAGTCCGCTTCGAGTCCGGTCTCGGCGATCTCCACCAGGGCGTCGAGATGCGGGGCGGCCTTGTGGGCGAGTTCGTCGCCGATGGTGGTGGGGGTCACCCCGCGGGCCTGGCGCAGGAACAGAGGGCGGCCCAGTTGCCGTTCGAGCGTGCGTATCTGTGAGGTGACAGCCGGCTGGGAGAGGCCCAGCAGGGCGGCGGCGCGGGTGAAGGAGCCGGCCCGGTGCACGGTCACGAAGGTCCGTAGCAGGGCCAGGTCCATGGCGTCCCTTCCTTCTCCAGCTTCCCGGAAGGTCCCCACTATAAATAAGTCGATAGGTCGCTGTCGCTACCGTGATTGGACACTGACACAGAGTCAACTAGCCTTGTGCGCGCGGTTCTTAGCGCACAGAACCGGGGCGGTCCGAGCCACGAGGGGGGAGGCTCGGACCGTCCGTCGCGCGCGGCTCGGCTGTCGGCCGGTCACTCAGGGAGGGTCACTCAGAGAGTGCGTCGCTCAGGGAGTGCGTCGCTCAGGAGTGCTCAGGGAGTGCTCACTTCGCGGACTCGTCGAGCGCCAGCAGGACGTCCGCCACCAGATCCTCCGGATCCTCCGCACCGACCGAGAAGCGGATGAAGCCCTCCGGGACCGCGTCGCCGCCCCAGCGACCGCGCCGCTCGGCCGTCGACCGCACCCCGCCGAAGCTCGTCGCGTCGTCCACCAGCCGCAGCGCGTCGAGGAAACGTTCGGCACGCGCGCGCGTGGGCAGCGTGAACGACACCACGCACCCGAAGCGCCGCATCTGCTGCGAGGCGATCTTGTGCGAGGGGTCGCCGGGCAGCCCGGGATAGCGGACCCCGAGTTCCTCGGGCCAGTCCCGCAGCGTTTCGGCGATCACCAGCGCGCTCGCGTTCTGCCGGTCCACGCGCATCTGCAGCGTGGCGAGCGAACGGTGTGCGAGCCATGCCTCCATGGGCCCCGGGATCGCCCCGACGATCTTGCGCCAGCGCCGTACGGAGGCCATCGCCGGGCCGTCGACGCCCGCGACGTATCCCAGGAGGACGTCTCCGTGCCCGGTGAGCTGCTTGGTGCCGCTGGCCACGGAGAAGTCGGCGCCCAGTTCCAGCGGCCGCTGCCCGAGTGGGGTCGCCAGGGTGTTGTCGACCGCGACGAGGCAGCCGCGCGCGTGGGCCGCCTCGACGAGCCGCCGCACGTCGCACACGTCGAGCCCCGGGTTCGACGGGGTCTCGATCCACAGCAGCTTCGCCCCGTCGAGGACGTCGAGCTGGGCGTTCCCGCCGGTCGGAGCGGTGCGCACCCCGATGCCGTAGGTCTCCAGCTGCGCGCGTACGAGCGGCAGGACCTGGTAGCCGTCGTCGGGGAGCACGAGTGTGTCCCCGGCGCTCAGCTGGGAGAAGAGGACGGCTGAGACGGCGGCCATGCCGGAGGCGAAGACGAGCGTCTCGACGCCGTCCCGCCCCGGCGCCTCCAGCTCGCCGATGGCGTGCTCCAGATGGGTCCAGGTCGGATTCTCGTCACGTCCGTAGGTGTACGGCCCTGTGGGGTCGCCCGGCAGATGGAAGTGGGCGGCGAAGACCGGGCCCGGGAGGGTCGGCTCGTGCTTGACCGGCTCGGGCAGTCCCGCCCGCACGGCGCGCGTTCCGTCCCCCGCTCCCTCAAAAGAATCCGTCATGCCGCCCGTCCCTCCACTTGCTCGCGCACAGAGGCGAGCAGTCCGAGGCTCGCCGCCTCCACCATCTCAAGACATTGCTCAAAACCGTCCATGCCACCGTAATAGGGATCCGGTACGTCGAGATCGGCGCCGATGTCCGGGCCGGTGCCGGTGCCGACACCGGCGTTGGCACTGACGGTGGTGTCGTACGAGCGCAGCAGCCGGACCTTCCCGGCGTCGGCAGGGGTCGGCGCCAGGTGGCGCAGGACCTTGAGGTGGCCGGCGTCGAGGGCTATCACCAGGTCGAGCCGGGAGAACCAGTCGGTCCTGAACCGGCGGGCAGCATGACCGGTTTCGTAGCCGTTCGTCCGGAGCACGGAGACGGTGCGAGCGTCGGCGCCGTCACCCTCGTGCCAGCCGTCGGTACCCGCGCTGTCCACCTCGACCAGGCCGTCGAGCCCGGCCTCGGCCACCCGCGCACGGAAGACGGACTCGGCCATCGGGGAGCGGCAGATGTTGCCGGTGCATACGAAGCACACGCGATAGGGCATCCGGGCCGCTCAGTCCTCGTCCGGGAGGACGACGTTCAGTGCCCAGGAGACGATCGAGATGATCAGACCACCCAGGACGGCGGTCCAGAAACCGTCGACGTGGAAGCTCAGGTCGAGTTTGTCCGCCAGCCACGAGGTGAGCAGCAGCATCAGGGCGTTGACCACCAGCGTGATCAGACCGAGGGTGAGGATGAACAGCGGGAAGGTGAGGATCTTCACGATCGGCTTGACCAGGAAGTTCACCAGTCCGAAGACCAGCGCGACGAGGAGCAGTGTGCCGACCTCCTTACCCGTGCTGTCGCCGGTCAGGGTGATCTTGTCGAGCAGCCACACCGCCACCGCCAGGGCGCCCGCGTTGGCGATCGTCTTGACTACGAAATTCTTCATGTGTCTGATCGTGACAGAAGAGATCGGATACGAGCAGTGGGGCAGGGGCGGACAAGGCGATGAAGGCATTCCGGCTGGACGAACTGGAGGCGGAGCGTGCCGCCAACGACGGCGCGTACCTCCAGTTCCTGCGTGAGAAGAACATGTCGGTCGGCCTGTACGCGCTGGACGCGGGCACGCAGGACCCGCAGCAGCCCCACCGTCAGGACGAGGTGTACTTCGTCGCGAGCGGCCGTGCCGCGATCACGGTCGGCATGGAGACGACTCAAGTGGCGCGCGGCAGCGTCGTGTACGTGCCCGCGGGAGTGGCTCACAAGTTCCACCACATCAGCGAGGATCTGCGGGTTCTGGTGATCTTCTCTCCGCCGGAGAGCTGACGCCCGCCTCAGGGTTCCCTAGGGGAACGGTCAGGGGAGGACAAGGGGTGCGAGGCCCCCGTCGGCACCCCTGCCGCGCCTAGCATTGGGACCAGGACATTCGAGACCCGTCACGCATTGCGGGAACGGGCAGGGACAGCACTCGGAAACGGGCAGAGAGACAAGGACAAGGGCGATGCGAGAGATCTTCGCGGGGATGCCGTGGTGGGTTAAGTGGATCGCGGTGCCGGTCATCGCCCTGGTCGTGTTCGGCGGCCTGATAGCGAGCGTCGTCGGGTTCGTGATCGGCCTGCTCTTCAAGCTGCTGGTCTTCGTGGCGCTGGTCGGCGGACTGATCTACGTCGTGCGGAAGTTCATGTCGAGTTCCTCGTCGAGGAGCGACTGGTAGGCGGTGGCAGGGGCGACAGGCGACAGGCGTCCGCCCGACCTGCGGGGGCAGGCGCCGGCCGCGGACGGGCCTGTTCCCTGTCCGGGTCATCGGTCCGTGGCAACCGGTGGCCCACCGGGCGGCAACTCGTCGGCGGTGAACGAAACGACAGTTCCCTCGGCCGGGGGAAGTTTTTGACGCATGACGTCAGCGATCGGTGGCAGACGGTTAAAGTCCGGAACCGGACGCGGGGTTGATCCTCGCGCGCGGCGTTCCGAACCCACCCGTGTCATTCCCGCGCGGGCGGCCCCCTCGCGCTTCGGGAGTGACCCTTGGCCACGGTTGACACCGCGCCCGCAGGACCGCAGGTTTCCATCTCCGAGCCGCACCCCACGACCCTCATCGGCTCGGTACAGCGTGCGATGCGTCTTCTGGAGTCCGTGACCCGTCACGAGCACGGGGCGCCTGCGAAGCAACTGGCCCGCGAGGCCGGGCTCGCCCTCCCCACGGCCTACCACCTGCTGCGCACCCTGGCGCACGAGGGCTATCTGCGCCGTGAGAAGGGGCTGTTCTTCCTCGGTGAGGCGGCTGAGCGACTGAGCAGCAGCGGGGCCCAGCAGAAACGTCGCAGCACGGTTGCCGACGCGCTCGGAAGCTGGCGCGATTCGATCGGTGCCCCTGTCTACTACGCGGTCTACCGCGATGGGGAGATCGAGGTCCAGTACGTGGCCGACACCCCGGGCAATCCCGCGGTCGAGGAGTGGGCGGACTTCCGAGAGACGGGGCACGCGCACGCGATCGGCCAGTGTCTGCTGTCCCAGCTCGACGCCGAGGCGCGCAGGGACCACCTCGACCGATATCCCGTGCGATCCATCACGCCGTCTACGGTGCGTGACGAGCACACTCTGATGCGACGGCTCGAAGCGGCGGGACGCATGCAGCCCGTGATCGAACGTCAGGAGTACGCGCTGGGCACGGTCTGTGCCGCGGTCCCGATCACGATGGGCAGTACGGCCGCCGCTGTGGCCATCTCCATGCCGTCCCACCAGGCCGACCGGCTGCTGCCGGCGGCACAGATATTGCGGAGCGAGATCGGCGGGCTGCTGGGGAGACTTTCGCTCTCTATCAGCATCTGAAAACTCACTCCTTGTGAGCTGGTGTACACGTTAAGCAAGATGCCAGCAGTGTTTAGGTGAACGATTCCCGGCCATGGACGGCAGACGACGGGGTAGGCGATGCGCGAGTCGGTAGTACAGGCAGAGGTCATGATGAGCTTTGTCGTCTCGGAGGAGCTTTCCTTCCGCATTCCGGTGGAGCTGCGTTACGAGACGTGTGATCCCTATGCCGTGCGTCTGACCTTCCACCTGCCCGGTGACGCCCCGGTGACCTGGGCGTTCGGCCGGGAGCTGTTGATCGACGGAGTGGGCCGCCCGTGCGGCGAGGGAGATGTGCACATCGCTCCCTCGGACACGGAGGGGTTCGGTGATGTGCTGATCCGGCTTCAGGTGGGGGTGGACCAGGCCCTGTTCCGCTGCGGTACGGCGCCTCTGCTGGCGTTCCTCGACCGTACGGACCGGTTGGTTCCGCTGGGTCAAGAGCGCGCCCTTGCCGACTTCGACACGCATCTGGACGAGGCCTTGGACCGCATCCTGGCGGAGGAACAGAGCGCGGGGTGAACAAGGGCGCGCCCGGTCCAAGGGCTTGGGCCCGGAGCTGGGCTCAGAGCTGGTCCAACGGCCCCGGCCCGTGGCGGGATGCCGTAACGCTTCTCCTTCGCCGGTCTCTGTGACGAGCGGGCCTCCGTGACGAGTCGGTTTCCGCGAGCTGGTCTCAGTGCTTGCGGCGGCGGCCGCTCCCGCCGCGCAGCGGTGCCTTCGGGCCGCTCTGAGGCTGTGGTTGCGACTGCGGCTGCGTCTGCTGGGCCGGGGCCGCGTCGCCCGGGCGGTCCGCCGAGACCACCAGGGCCGCGAGAGCCGTCGTCACCGGCACCGAGGCGACCAGGCCGATCGAGCCGACGAGGGTGCGCACGATTTCCTCGGCCACGAGCTCGCTGTTGGCCACCGCCCCCACGCTGCTCTGCGCGATGGAGAAGAGCAGCAGCAGGGGCAGCGCCGCACCGGCGTAGGCGAGGACGAGTGTGTTGACGACGGACGCGATGTGGTCGCGGCCGATGCGGATGCCCGCGCGGTACAGCCCTCGCCAGCCCATCGTCGGATTGGCTTCATGGAGCTCCCAGACCGCCGACGTCTGCGTCACCGTGACGTCGTCGAGCACACCGAGCGAACCGATGATGACGCCCGCGAGCAGCAGACCGCTCATGTCGATGGACGGATAGAGCCCGTGGATCAGACCCGTGTTGTCGTCGGTGTTGCCGGTCAGCGCGGCCCAGTCGATGAACAGCGAGCCGAGCAGCCCGATCAGCAGCAGGGACAGCAGGGTGCCCAGCACCGCGACCGAGGTCCGGGCCGAGAGACCGTGACACACGTAGAGCGCGATCAGCATGATGGCGCTGGCCCCGACCACCGCCACGACCAGCGGGTTCGAGCCTTGCAGGATCGCGGGCAGGATGAAGAACGTCAGGATCAGGAAGCTGACGGCCAGCGCGACCAGCGCCATGACGCCGCGCATCCGGCCCACCACAACCACGACGAGGGCGAAGATACCGGCGAGCAGCGCCATCGGGAACTTGCGGTTCACATCAGTGACCGAGTACTGGAGCTCCTTGGGGGCGTCGGGCGCGTACGCCACGATCACCTCCTGGCCCTGCTTCAACTGCCGTGAGGAGTCCGGCTGGACGATCTCCGTGAAGGTACGGCCCTTGTCCTTGCCGGTGTCGACCCGGACCGTCGCCTTCTTGCAGGTGCCCGCGGCCTGTTGCTGTGCGGACGAGCCCTCGGCCGTCGAGGTGTCGCCGGTCGGAGTCTCACCCGAGGCGTTCACGGACTTGCAGTCGACCTTGTCGACCTTGGTCACGGTGGCCTGCTGGGTCTGCCGGTCGAAACCGACACCCGTGCGCTCGTGTCCGGGGGCGCCGCCGGGCCAGAGCACCACGAGACCGACGACGACCGCCGCGGCGAAGGGGATCAGTACCGCGGCGATGATCTTGCGCAGGTGCAGCGAGACAGGGGCCGCGGGGCCATGGCTGTGTGAGTGACCGTGCCCACCGCCGAGGGGTCCGTCGCCTCCACCGCCACCGGGTCGGTCGCCCCCGCCGCCGCCCCCGGGGCCCTGGGATCCGTGTCCAGACCCGTCCCCGTGACCATGGCCGTCGTGGCCGTGTCCGTGGGGTGGTTCGGACGGCGGAAGTGGGGGCTGCTGCGTCGTGGTCACCGACCGATCATCGCAAGAACGAGAGAGGCCCACTGTTCACCGCGCCCATTGTGACGCTAGCGTGGAGGCACCTTTGCACACGCGGGAGCTCGGAGCACCGGGCTGAGAGGGCGCTGACCTCCGTATCCGCGATGTTTCACGTGGAACATCGACGGACGGGAAACGCTGCGTCGACCGCTGAACCTGTTACCGGGTAATGCCGGCGTAGGGAGTAGGTCTCATGACCAACAAGGACGTACGCACGCCTGCCTCCAGCCAGTCGAACGGGGAGCTCGCCCCGGCCGACGGCGCTGAGGTGTCTGCTTCGCCCGACAGCGGTGGGGCAGCCGCCTCGCCCGAGAAGGGCGAAACCGAGAAGAGCGACACCGGGAAGTCCATCGGCTGGCACAAGGCGTATGTCGAGGGCTCGCGCCCCGACCTGCGGGTGCCGGCCCGTCAGGTGCATCTCACCAACGGCCGGTCGGTCACCCTGTACGACACCTCCGGCCCGTACACCGATCCGACCGTCGACACCGACGTACGCAGGGGTCTGGCTCCCCTGCGCGGCAACTGGATCATCGGCCGTGGCGACACCGAGGAGTATCCGGGGCGGCCGGTGAGCCCCGAGGACGACGGGATCAAGCACACCTCACCGCGTGGCGGGCTGCGTAACCTCGACGCCGTCTTCCCCGGGCGTCCGCGTCTGCCCCGCCGGAGCCGCGACGGGCGGGCGGTGACGCAACTCGCGTATGCGAGGCAGGGCGAGGTCACCCCGGAGATGGAGTACGTGGCCATCCGGGAGAACGTTTCGCCCGAGGTCGTGCGCGAGGAGATCGCGGCAGGGCGGGCCGTTCTGCCGGCCAACGTCAACCACCCGGAGATCGAGCCGATGATCATCGGGAAGCGGTTCCTGGTAAAGGTCAACGCCAACATCGGTAATTCCGCGGTCACTTCCTCCATCGAGGAGGAGGTCGAGAAGATGACCTGGGCGACGCACTGGGGCGCCGATACGGTCATGGACCTGTCGACCGGGCGCAACATCCACACCACGCGGGAGTGGGTGCTGCGCAACTCCCCCGTGCCCATCGGTACGGTCCCCCTCTACCAGGCGCTGGAGAAGGTCGACGGGCGGGCCGAGGAGCTCACCTGGGAGATCTACAAGGACACGGTCGTCGAGCAGGCCGAGCAGGGCGTGGACTACATGACCGTCCACGCGGGGGTGCGCCTGCCGTACGTCCCGCTGACCGCGAACCGCAAGACCGGCATCGTCTCGCGCGGCGGCTCGATCATGGCCGCGTGGTGCTTGGCGCACCACAAGGAGTCGTTCCTGTACGAGCACTTCGAGGAACTGTGCGAGATCCTCGCCGCGTACGACGTCACGTACTCGCTCGGCGACGGCCTGCGGCCCGGTTCGATCGCGGACGCCAATGACGCGGCGCAGTTCGCGGAGTTGCGAACGCTCGGGGAACTCAACAAGGTCGCGAAGCGTTTCAACGTACAGACCATGATCGAGGGCCCGGGGCATGTCCCGATGCACAAGATCAAGGAGAACATCGACCTTCAGCAGGAGATCTGCGATGAAGCTCCGTTCTATACGCTCGGCCCGCTGACGACGGACATCGCGCCGGCGTACGACCACATCACCTCCGGTATCGGTGCCGCGATGATCGCCTGGTGGGGCACGGCGATGCTCTGCTACGTCACGCCCAAGGAACACTTGGGCCTGCCCAACCGTGACGACGTCAAGACGGGCGTCATCACCTACAAGATCGCGGCCCATGCGGCGGACCTCGCCAAGGGACATCCGGGCGCACAGGAGTGGGACGACGCGTTGTCGGACGCCCGCTTCGAGTTCCGCTGGGAGGACCAGTTCAATCTGGCCCTGGACCCGGACACGGCACGGGAGTTCCACGACGAGACGCTCCCGGCCGAGCCGGCCAAGACGGCGCACTTCTGCTCCATGTGCGGACCGAAGTTCTGCTCGATGAAGATCAGTCACAACATCAACGAGCAGTTCGGCGGTACGGCGGCGGCGGGTGCGACGGCCGAGGAGGTCGCCGACGGCATGCTCCAGAAGTCCAAGGAGTTCGCCGCGGCGGGGAACCGGGTCTACCTGCCACTGGCCGACTGAACGGGGCTCCCTCTCGTATCGGTGCACGTCTACAGCCGTGCGTCGGTCGAGAGGGGCGGAGGCCGGCCGGTCCGACGCGTACAGCGCGGATCAGAAAGCCGTCGAGGTGAGGTGGGCTCGGAAGGTCGTGCGCGCGGAACAGATCGAGAAAAGCGTGGTGCCACGATCACAGGAGTGCACTGGTGTGGTCGATCGGGCATCGGCGATCAGATTCATTCACCTTTGGCCGACCGAACAGACGTCCTGCTGCGGAGCCGAGGCCCTGGGTGATGCCTTCCAGGACCTCGGTGATCTGCCGGTGCCGACGTGCGGGTGATGTCGGTGGTGAGAGAGGGGCGCTATTTCCTTTCGAGCCACCAGATCAACAGGGAGACCGCTCCGGCCCCAAGAGCCGTGCAAGCTCCCTTGAATACGTTGGCGCCCGCAGCGCGCGCCCACTGCTTCCAGTTCGTTGAGCTGGTGATGTGTGGTGTGTAGCCCTCCGGGATGGAGTCTGTAGACTCCATGACAGAGCTCCTTTCGGTTTCGCAGACGAGGGTGCTCGGCGCGAGGGAGTCCGTGACCTCAAGCTTGCCGGCCGGGTCACAGGGCTCCCTTTTGCTGCGTTCATTCGGAACGAGTGCGTTTCTTTTCGGCCAGCCGTTCGCGCAACACGGCTGGCATTTTATTGCGTTTATTATGTATATGCCTCCATTTACTGGCATGAAGTGGGTGCCGGTGTGCACCTTGGCAGTGCTGGTGGCGACGCCCATACTGATTTGGATGCCAGAATTCCGCGGCATCGCCACTTTTCGTAGGTGAACACGTGGGGGCTACATGGGACTCGATGGTGCTGGAGTGCGGTGGCGAAAGAGCTCGGCCAGTGGCCAAGCGGAGTGTGTTGAAGTCGCTTTCATCGGTGACGTAGCGGTGCGCGACTCACGTGACCCCGATGGAGCGGCCCTGGGATTCACTGCATATGCCTGGCGCTCTTTCCTGGTCGGGCTGAAGGACTTCGGTGGGTCCTTGACGAGTACGTCGTAAGGCACGGATTTCTGTGTGGTGGGTGAAGCGGGGCCTGTCGCCAGGATTATCCGTAACGGGCTCCCCATTGTGTGCCGTCATTCCTGGCCGAACAGGAATTCCCGCGTCACCTCGTTTGCCACCTCCCTCTCGACCTCCCAGAAGTCGTCGAGGTAGTCGGTCGGTCGATGCTGGGACGTGCGTCCAAGGGCCTTTTCGCTGAAGATCACCTCGCCGTTCGCGTTCTCCAGATACGCAACCATTTCGTCCTCGTCGTCAGCGAACTGGAAGAGGACGTAGGTCGTTCGGAGCTGTCGGTAGAGTCCCGCGCTGAACGGAACGGTGAGCACTGTGACGTTCGGCATCTCGTTGACCGCCAGCAACTTCTCGTACTGTCGCTTCATGGTCTCCTGTGAACCGACGGTTCTCCGGATCACCGACTCGTCCAGAATGAAGAAGAGCTCGGGGCCGTCCGCATGAACGAGTCGGTCCTGCCGCTCAAGGCGAAGCTGTACGAGTTGTTCGGTCCGTTCCGCGCCCGTGTTGAGACGCATGAGGACCTCGCGGGCATATTCTTCGGTCTGCAGAAGACCGGGTACAAGATCCGGCTGGAAGCTCCGGAGAATCGACGCGGAACTTTCATATCCGAGATAAGTTTCGAATTCTTGGGTGACCCAGGTACGGAAGGGTGCCCACCACGGCGGCCGGCGGGCCTCGCGGGCGATGTCGGTCAGCGCCTGGACCTGCTCCGGATCGGTGATCCCGTAGTGGGTCAGGAGCACCCGGACGTCGGTGACCGACACACCGACGGTGCCGGCCTCGATCCGGATCACCTTTGAGGGTGACCAGTCCAGCTGCTCCGCGACCTCACGCTGCTTCAGCCCTGCGCTCTCTCTCGCCTTCTTGAGGCGGTCACGCAGTCGTGCACGCTGGAATCCGGGCTCTTCCTGTGGCACCGAGGTCTCCGTCCTGACGCGGGTGATGTTGTCCGTCAGTAGGCTAGTGGCCTCAAGGCGGTCAGACACCCCGCTCAGGGCTGCTCGGCGGAGTGCCAGGTCTCTGGCAGCCCCTGGTCCGACCGCATGGACCCTGTCGGCTGCCAGGCGCACTGCCTGCTGACTCAACGCTGCCATCCCACCTGCCTGGATGCGAAGTGCGTCGTGATGGATTGCCACATGGCATTCAGCATGCTTCGCACACACGGATAAAACAAGCCCACCTGCGAATCTGTGCAGGAGAGCTGATTCATGGGTTTTATGTGGCCCAATGTGCAGGAGGGCCCTGTTTCCCGTCCCGTGGCGATATGCGACGGAACGGGGAAAAGAAAAGATCGACGACGGATACCCGTCGTCGATCAGTCTTGGCAGTCGGCCCCCTATTCCGGAGCGTGCTCCGGTCCCCCGAAGTCCGGACTGCTGAAGTCCGGGCTCGAATAGCTGGGGCGGGGGCCTGCTGCCGGGCCGCCGTCGGGGCTGCTGAAGCCCGGGCGGTTGTAGCCGAGGTGCGGCATCCGGTTCGCCGGTGCCGGCGAGCCGGTACGGCCGAGGGCCGCGGTACCCGGGGCTGTGAGGGCCTCCCTGAGGAACGGCATGATGCCGTGCTCCAGGAGGGCGTCGTGCCAGGCTTCCCTGGCACGGTCGACCTCCTCGCTGCGTTCGCCCCGCACGCCGGCCTGCAGTGAGCTGGCGCCGTTGCGCAGGGCGGCGAGCAGCAGGCCGACCGCGGCCACCAGGATCGAGGCCGCGGTGATGGCGCCGAAGACCCAGCCGGTGGTCAGGAGGGTCTGGGCGATGCCCGGTTCGGGTTCGAGCATCTTCAGGATGTAGCCGACGAGCAGGAATATCGCCGCGGCCGTGCCGGCGAGGACGGGGGCCAGCACGGCGACGACCGCGGCGGCACCCGCCCCGGCGGTCTCCGTGACTTCCCCCAGGGTGGTGGCGAGCCCCACCGCGCTCGTGCCCGGATCCGATGAGTTGGTGGATCCTTCGCGGACGGGAGGGGTGGACGGCGCCGGTCGGCGCAGTTCCTCGCGAACCTTCACATAGTGCTGGTACTCGGTCGTCGCCGCCGCCGTGATGAGGGCGGTGGCGTTGAGTGCCATGGTGCGCAGTTGCTCGGGGTTGAGCCGCTGACCGACAGCGGCGAGTTCCGGACGGTGTGGGGCGGAGCGCAGCGCCTCGTCGAGGATCCGCTCGTACTCTGGGCGGTCCTCACTCAGCAGGTGCTGCGGAACGCTGTTCATGTGCATCCCCCGATGCTCCGTAGGGCTTGGGACTCGGCATGCTGACGAGCCGTCGGGCAGAAACGGAGGGGAGCCTGCTACGGATAAGCCGATGGTAGAGCGGTGACGGTGCAGGGTGACAGGGGGTTTCCAGAATTAGCCCCCGGCTCGCACCTGTCTCCCACCGGAGGACGTCTGCCCCGTAAACGCTCAGTTATCCAGGGGAAGTTGCTGGACCAGCAGTTTTCCGGCCATGGTCACGCCGCCGTCCATCGCGATCGCGAGTTTGTCGGCGTACAGGTGTGGTTCTTCGACCACGGGGGGTGACGAGTTCTCGCTGTCCTCCGAGCCGACCTCGCCCCGGAGATAGGGAATCGGGCTGTGACCATGGACGATGCGCGAACCGCCGTAGGTGTCCAGCAGGGAGCGCACCGCCTGCGCGCCGCCGTCGTCGCGGAACGCGAAGCGCTTGGTCAGCTTGCGGAAGAGGTCCCAGCATTCGTCCGCGTCATTGCGGGTGAGGGTTTCGCGGATGGTGTCGTTGACCGCTTCGATGGAGTCGCCGTAGTCGAGATAGGCGGTGGTGTCGGAGTGCATGAGCAGGTGCTCGTCCGCCAGTTCCATCGCGTCGAGGCGGGCCATCCACTGCAGATGGTGGTCCTGGAGGCGCTCCATGTCGGTCTTCTGGCCGCCGTTGAGCAGCCAGGCGGCCTGGAAGGTGGCGGTCCCCGCGCCGGAGTTGACGGGAATGTCCCCGAACCGCCTGGCGCCGAGCAGCAGCAGCTCGTGGTTGCCCATCAGGGCCTTGCAGTAGCCGCCGGCCGCGGCGGCCTCCGCGGACAGCCGCATCACGAGGTCGATGACGCCGATGCCGTCGGGCCCGCGGTCGGTGAAGTCGCCGAGGAACCACAACCGCGAGGTACCGGCCGCCCAGCGGCCCTCGACGTCGATGAGCCCCTTCTCGCGCAGCGCGGAGACGAGCTCGTCGAGATACCCGTGCACGTCCCCGACGACGAACAGCGGCCCCGGTCCGTCGTCGGGCTGCGGAAGCTGCCCGGCCTCGGGGTCGACCGGCACCTGAACCGTGTCACCGCGGTTGATGACCGGCAGATCGCGCTCCGTCGGCGTGTAGCCCTCCGGCTGCTCGGCCGGGACGGCAGCCTCGCCGAGCGGCGGGTGTCCCGCGTAGGGGCTGGACCGCACGTACGGCTCCGGGGGCCCGGCATACGGGTTCGCGGTCCGGTCGTACGGGTCGCCGGACGTGCTGTCGTACGGCGCGGCCGGTTGCGGGTGAGGTCCGGCGGACTGCGCGTACGGGCCGGCATCGTGGACGTACGCCGGTACGCGGAAGTCACGCACCGTCGGCGTACGCATCTCGGGTCCCTGACCGGCCCCCTGAGTCATCGACCCCTCCACCACCATCGCGCCGCATCTGCACCGCGTCGGACTGCCTGGTCGCAGCGGCCCGCGGTGTCGTCCGCCCATCATAGGAATGCGGATCGCGCCATGTGATGACCCAGGGGTGGTGAATCGGAGCTGAACCCCGGTTCACCGTGGTTTTCTCCCGAAATGGGAGGACCTTTCCGCGGGGGAGGTCACCCCTCCTCCGGGGACCTCGGCGGGCTGACGGTCGTCCGGGGCGGCCGTCGCTCGGAGGAGGTGCGCACGATCAGCTCCGTCGGTATCACCTGTTCGACCGGTTGGTCCGATTCGACCCCCTCGATGGCGTCGATGAGGAGCTGGACCACGGCCGTGCCGATGCGGCGCGGTTTGAGCGAGAGTGTCGTGACGGGCGGCTCGGTGTTGGCGTAGACGGTGGACTCGCTGCAGCACACGAGAAGCAGGTCGTCCGGTACGCGCAGGCCGTAGCGCCGGGCCGCCGCGAGGAGGTCGGTGCCGTTCGGGTCGAACAGCCCGTAGACGGCGTCGGGCCGGTCGGGCCGGGCGAGCAGCCGGTCGGCGGCGACCGCCCCCGCGCACGGATCGTGCGCGGGATAGGCCTCGTACACAGGATCCTGGCCCACGTTCTCGCACCAGCGGAGGTAGGCGGTCGTGGAGAGGCGGGTGTACGTGTCCGTGGTCGTCCCCGTCAGAAGGCCGATCCTGCGGGCTCCGGAGGCGGCCAGGTGGTCGAGGATGCCCAGGACCGCGGCCTCGTGGTCGTTGTCCACCCAGGCGGTCACCGGCAGCGAGCCGGCCGGGCGGCCGTCCGAGACCACGGGTAAGCCCTGGCGGACCAGTTCGCTGACGACGGGGTCCTGGTCGGAGGGGTCGATGACGACCGTCCCGTCCAGGGCCACGTTCGACCAGACGTCGTGGCGCGAGGTCGCGGGGAGGATGACCAGGGCGTAGCCCCGGGCGAGCGCGGCCGAGGTGGCGGCTCTGGCCATCTCCGCGAAGTACGCGAACTCCGTGAAGGTGAAAGGTTCATCCCCGTAGGTCGTCACCGTCAGGCCGATGAGGCCGGACTTGCCGGTACGGAGCGTTCGGGCCGCGGCGGAGGGGCGATAGCCCAGCCGGTCGGCGACCTCGCGGACATGGCGTCTGGTGGCGTCCGGTAGTCGTCCCTTGCCGTTGAGGGCGTCGGACACCGTCGTAATGGAGACTCCGGCGGCCGCGGCCACGTCTCTGATGCCTGCCCGGCCCGGCCGGTTTCCTCGGCGGGAGGTTTCCGACCGGCTCACCTGGTGCTTCCCTGCTGCTGTCATGGCGAGCCGATAGTAGGGCTCATGAGGTGGGGTAGTGCGGACGCATATGCACTCGTTGACAGGCACGTTTCTGCATGGTCATTTGTAAACAACGCCCTTGGAAAACAAGGGAGTTGATCGATTCAATGGCGGTACCTCGCTTGTCGACGCGCATGTGCCTGCCAAATGGGCCATGTCTCGAAGAGGTCTCAACTCACCTGCACGAGGGATGCGCGCCACGGCGTGAGCTACCGGCGCGGATCGTGAAGGGTGGCGCGCCCCCACTTTTTGTGCGCCTTCATGGCTTTCGCTGGATTTGGTATGCCTTCATGAGCATTCATGTGACTTCACGTGGTGATGTCCGGGAGTGCGTACGTAGATGTTCCGGCGCCGACCGATCGGTCGGTCCCCTGCCGTACGCAGCGGCGCCGCATCCTCTTAAGGTGAGGAGCATTGGCAGCCGGCGGGGGTGACGCGCCGGAGACGGTCACAAGGAGGACTGCGGTGAGCGAGACGAGCCCGAAGCTGCGAGCCGAGCTGGAGGGTATCCCCACCTACAAGCCGGGGAAGCCTGCGGCGGCCGTGGACGGTCCGGTGGCGTACAAGCTGTCCTCCAACGAGAACCCGTATCCACCGCTGCCGGGTGTGCTGGAGAGCGTGACCTCGGCGGCCGGTGCCTTCAACCGCTACCCCGACATGGCGTGCACGGGGCTGATGAACGAGCTGGCGGACCGGTTCGGGGTGCCGCTCACGCATCTGGCCACCGGCACCGGCTCGGTCGGCGTCGCCCAGCAGCTGGTGCAGGCGACCTCCGGGCCGGGCGACGAGGTCATCTACGCCTGGCGGTCCTTCGAGGCGTACCCGATCATCACCCGCATCAGCGGGGCGACGGACGTCCAGGTGCCGCTGACGCCGGGGGATGTGCACGACCTCGACGCGATGGCGGGCGCGATCACCGACCGGACGCGGCTGATTTTCGTCTGCAACCCCAACAACCCCACGGGCACGGTGGTGCGCCGGGCCGAGCTGGAACGATTCCTCGACCGGGTGCCGAGCGACGTGCTGGTGGTACTCGACGAGGCGTACGGGGAGTTCGTGCGCGATGCCGAGGTGCCGGACGGCGTCGAGCTCTACCGGGAGCGGCCGAACGTGTGCGTGCTGCGTACGTTCTCCAAGGCGTACGGACTCGCCGGGCTGCGGGTCGGATTCGCGATCGCGCATGAGCCGGTGGCGGCGGCGCTGCGCAAGACGGCCGTGCCCTTCGGGGTGAGCCAGCTCGCCCAGGACGCGGCGGTCGCCTCGCTGCGTGCCGAGGACGAGCTGTTCGGCCGGGTCGGTGCGCTGGTGTCCGAACGCGCGCGTGTGGTCGAGACGCTGCGCGGGCAGGGCTGGACGATCCCGGACACCCAGGCGAACTTCGTGTGGCTGCGGCTCGGGGAGCGCACCGTCGACTTCGCCGCCGCGTGCGAGCGGGCCGGCGTCGTCGTGCGGCCGTTCGCGGGCGACGGGGTTCGGGTGACGGTGGGCGAGACCGAGGCGAACGACATCTTCCTCAAGGCGGCGGAGGGCTTCCGCAAGGAGCTCTGACCAAGCCCCGGCACCAAGCCCCGGCGCCAAACGCTGACACCAGGCCCCGGCACCCGCGTTCTGCGGATGCCGGGGCCTGGTGTCGTTCGCCACGTCCGCTGTCTCCGCGCCCCTGCTGACCTGCTGTTTTGTGAGCAGAGCAGCCGGATCGGCACTTTGGCCACCCCCGCCCGTCACCGCTCGAACGGCAGTGGGTCATAATTGCTTGTGAATGTGAACGCGTTCACAAGCGTGTCCCAGTTACTCCCGCTATGACCCTGATGGGCGGGACAAACTGCCGCTGTTTCGACGGCGACGTAAGGAGATGACGACGTGGAATTGGCCTTGGCGCCGGAAACCGTGGCCCGATGGCAGTTCGGCATCACCACCGTCTACCACTTCCTCTTCGTCCCGCTCACGATCTCGCTCGCCGCGCTCACCGCGGGCCTGCAGACCGCCTGGGTGCGTACGGAGAAGGAGAAGTACCTCAGAGCCACCAAGTTCTGGGGCAAGCTCTTCCTGATCAACATCGCGATGGGCGTCGTCACGGGCATCGTGCAGGAGTTCCAGTTCGGGATGAACTGGTCCGACTACTCGCGCTTCGTCGGTGACGTCTTCGGCGCTCCGCTCGCCTTCGAGTCCCTGATCGCCTTCTTCTTCGAGTCCACGTTCATCGGGCTGTGGATCTTCGGCTGGGACAAGCTGCCGAAGAAGATCCACCTCGCCTGTATATGGATGGTCTCGATCGGCACGCTGCTGTCGGCGTACTTCATCCTCGCGGCCAACTCCTGGATGCAGCACCCGGTCGGCTACCGGATCAACGAGGAGAAGGGCCGCGCCGAACTCACCGACTTCTGGCGGGTCCTCACCCAGAACACCGCGCTCAACCAGGTCTTCCACAGCTTCTCGGCGGCCTTCCTGACCGGCGGTGCCTTCATGGTGGGTATCGCCGCGTTCCACCTGATGCGCAAGAAGCACATCCCGGTGATGCGGACCTCGCTGCGGCTGGGCCTGGTCACCATGGCGGTCGGCGGCATCCTCACGGCGATCAGCGGCGACACCCTCGGCAAGGTCATGTACGAGCAGCAGCCGATGAAGATGGCGGCGGCCGAGGCGCTGTGGGACGGCGAGAAGCCCGCGCCGTTCTCCGTGTTCGCGTACGGGGACGTCGACAAGGGGCACAACACGGTGGCCCTGGAGATACCCGGGCTCCTGTCCTTCCTCGCCCACAGCGACTTCGACTCGTACGTGCCCGGCATCAACGACACCAACAAGGCCGAGCAGGAGAAGTACGGCCCCGGGGACTACAAGCCCATCGTCCCCGTCGCCTACTGGGGCTTCCGCTGGATGATCGGCTTCGGTATGGCGTCCTTCTCCCTGGGCCTGCTGGGGCTGTGGCTCACGCGCAAGAGGTTCCTGCTGCCGGCCGCTCAGCGCACGGGGGAGGACGAGGTGCCGCATCTCGTCCTGCTGAAGAAGCCGCTCGGATCCCGGCTCACCCGGCTGTACTGGCTGCTGGCGGTCTGGACGATGGCCTTCCCGCTGATCGCCAACTCATGGGGCTGGATCTTCACCGAGATGGGCCGGCAGCCCTGGGTCGTCTACGGCGTGATGCAGACCCGGGACGCGGTGTCCCCCAGCGTGTCGCAGGGCGAGATGATCACCTCGCTGGTCGTCCTGACGACGATCTACGCGATCCTCGCCGTCGTCGAGGTCAAGTTGCTCGCCAAGTACATCAAGGCCGGACCGCCCGAGCTCACCGAGGCCGACCTCAACCCGCCCACCAAGATCGGTGGCGACCTCCGGGACGCCGACAAGCCGATGGCCTTTTCCTACTAGGCCGAGGGAGCTGCTGAGTCATGGAACTTCACGACCTCTGGTTCGTCCTCATCGCCGTCCTGTGGACCGGCTACTTCTTCCTGGAGGGCTTCGACTTCGGGATCGGCGTCCTCACCAAGCTGCTCGCCCGGAACCGGACCGAGAAGCGGGTGCTGATCAACACCATCGGCCCCGTCTGGGACGGCAACGAAGTGTGGCTGCTCTCGGCGGGCGCCTCGACCTTCGCCGCCTTCCCCGAGTGGTACGCCACACTCTTCTCCGGCTTCTACCTGCCCCTGCTGCTCATCCTCGTCTGCCTGATCGTGCGCGGAGTCGCTTTCGAGTACCGGGCGAAGCGGCCCGAGGAGCAGTGGCAGCGCAACTGGGAGCACGCGATCTTCTGGACCTCGCTGGTCCCGGCGTTCCTGTGGGGAGTGGCCTTCGGCAACATCACGCGGGGCGTGAAGATCGACCGGAACATGGAGTACGTGGGCAGCTTCTGGGACCTGCTCAACCCGTACGCCGTCCTGGGCGGCCTGGTGACGCTGACGCTGTTCACCTTCCACGGGGCGGTGTTCGCGGCGCTCAAGACCCTCGGTGACATCAGGGAGCGGGCGCGGAAACTCGCCCTGGTGCTCGGACTGGTGACGGCCGTGCTCGCGCTGATCTTCCTGCTCTGGACCCAGGCCGACAACGGCAACGGCAAGAGCCTGGTCGCGTTGGTCGTGGCGGTGGTCGCACTGGTCGCGGCGATCGGGGCGAACCAGGCAGGGCGTGAGGGCTGGGCCTTCGCGCTGTCCGGCCTCACCATCATCGCCGCGGTCGCGATGCTCTTCCTGACGCTCTTCCCGAACGTCATGCCGTCCTCGCTCAATGACGAGTGGAGCCTGACGGTCACCAATGCCTCGTCGAGCCCGTACACGCTGAAGATCATGACCTGGTGCGCGGTGATCGCGACACCGGTGGTGATGCTCTACCAGGGCTGGACGTACTGGGTGTTCCGCAAGCGGATCGGCACCCAGCACCTTGCCGAAGCCGCGCACTGAGCCCACTGAGATCCGGGGGCATGTTTCACGTGAAACATGCCCCATGAGAAGAAGGTGCGTTTCACGTGAAACGCACCCGCTTGACCCAAGGGTGTGTTTCACGTGAAACCGATCGACCCGCGACTTCTCCGCTACGCCCGCGCCACCCGCCTCTTCCTGATGGTGGTCGTCGGTCTGGGAGTCCTGGGGGCGGGGCTGGTCGTCGCCCAGGCCATGCTCATCGCCGAAGTGGTGGTCGGCGCCTTCCAGCACGGACTGTCGATCGGTGAACTGCGCACGCCACTGCTGCTGTTGACGGGCGTCGCAGTCGGTCGTGCGCTCATCTCCTGGCTCACCGAGCTCGCGGCGCACCGGGCGAGTGCGGCGGTCAAGTCGGAGCTGCGGAGGCGGTTGCTGGAGCGGGCCGGCGCGCTCGGCCCGGAGTGGCTGAGCGGGCAGCGGACGGGGTCACTGATCGCCCTCGCCACCCGCGGGGTGGACGCTCTGGACGACTACTTCTCGCGCTATCTGCCGCAGTTGGGGCTCGCGGTGGTCGTGCCCGTCGCCGTGCTCGCGCGCATCGTCACCGAGGACTGGGTGTCGGCGGCGATCATCGTCGGCACGCTCCCGTTGATTCCGGTCTTCATGATGCTCATCGGCTGGGTCACGCAGTCCCAGATGGACCGCCAGTGGCAACTGCTGTCACGGCTTTCGGGGCACTTCCTGGACGTCGTCGCCGGGCTGCCCACGCTCAAGGTGTTCGGACGCGCCAAGGCGCAGGCGGAGTCCATCCGGCGGATCACCGGGGAGTACCGGCAGGCGACCATGCGGACCCTGCGTATCGCCTTCATCTCGTCCTTCGCGCTGGAACTGCTCGCCACCATCTCGGTCGCCCTGGTCGCGGTGACCATCGGAATGCGGCTCATCCACGGCGAGATGGCGCTGTACGACGGGCTGGTCGTGCTGATTCTCGCCCCCGAGGCGTATCTGCCGCTGCGCCAGGTCGGGGCGCAGTACCACGCGGCGGCCGAGGGACTGTCGGCCGCCGAGGAGATCTTCTCGGTCCTGGAGACACCCGTACCGGCGTCCGGGACCGGTTCCGTGCCCTCCTCCGGCGCGCTGCACCTCGAAGGCGTGACGGTCCGCTACCCCGGGCGCTCGTCCGACGCGGTGTCGGACGTGTCCTTCGAAGTCGGCAGCGGGGAGACGGTGGCGCTCGTCGGCCCCAGCGGAGTGGGCAAGACGACGCTTCTGAACGTGCTGCTCGGGTTCGTCCGGCCCACGTCGGGGCGAGTAGGCGTCGGCGGAGTCGATCTTGCGGAAATCGACCTGGAGGAATGGCGTTCGCGGGTCGCCTGGGTGCCGCAGCGGCCCCACCTGTTCGCCGGGTCCATTGCCGAGAACGTACGTCTTGCGCGGCCGGAGGCGGACGACTCCGCGGTGCGCGGGGCGCTGGCCGACGCCGGGGCCCTGGAGTTCGTGGACGCGCTGCCCGACGGAGTGCGCACGATGCTCGGTGAGGACGGTGCCGGGCTGTCCGCGGGGCAGCGTCAACGGCTCGCGCTGGCACGGGCCTTCCTCGCGGACCGGCCGGTGCTGCTGCTGGACGAGCCCACCGCCGCGCTGGACGGCGCGACCGAGGCCGAGGTCGTGGCGGCGGTCCGGCGGCTGGCCGTCGGCAGGACCGTGCTCCTGGTCGTCCACCGGCCGGCTCTGCTGGGCGTGGCCGACCGGGTGGTGCGGCTGGCACCGGCGGCATCGCCGAACCGCGCCACGTCGTCCGGCCGTACGGCGACGCATCGCTCCGACGTGGTGGCGTCCGGGCCCGTGACAGGCGGGGAAGCACCGGCCCGGCCACCGGAGCGGCCCGGTGGCGTACTCGCGCGCGTACGGGCCATGGCCGGGCCTCGCCGGGGGCGGCTCATGCTGGCCCTGCTGCTCGGCAGTCTCGCGCTCGGGAGCGCTGTCGGCCTGATGGCCACCTCCGGCTGGCTGATCTCCAGGGCCTCGCAGCAGCCGCCCGTGCTGTATCTGATGGTCGCGGTGACGGGTACGCGGACGTTCGGGATCGGGCGGGCCGTCTTCCGGTACGCCGAGCGGCTGGTGTCGCACGACGCGGTGCTGCGGATGCTCGCCGACACCAGGGTCGCCGTGTACCGGCGCCTCGAACGGCTCGCGCCCGCCGGACTGCGCACCACCCGGCGCGGTGATCTGCTCTCGCGGCTCGTCACCGACGTCGACGCGCTGCAGGACTACTGGCTGCGCTGGCTGCTGCCCGCCGCCGCGGCGGCCGTCGTGTCCGCCGGCTCGGTCGGGTTCACGGCCTGGCTGCTGCCCGAGGCCGGCGCCGCCCTCGCCGTCGGGCTGCTGGCCGCCGGTGTGGGCGTTCCGCTACTGACCGGCGCCGTCGCGCGCCGCGCGGAGCGCCGACTGGCACCGGCCCGCGGTGTGCTGGCGACCCGGGTGGCCGATCTCCTCACGGGAACGGCCGAGTTGACGGTCGCGGGCGCGCTTTCCGCCCGTACCGACGAGGCGCGGCGAGCCGACGCGGACCTCACCCGCATCACCTCACGAGCCGCCACCGCCACCGCGCTCGGCGACGGACTCACCGCGCTGATCTCCGGGCTCACCGTCACGGCCGCCGCGCTCGCCGGCGCCCAGGCGGTCGGCGAGGGGCGGCTCAGCGGCGTGGCGATGGCCGTCGTCGTGCTCACACCACTGGCCGCGTTCGAGGCCGTCCTCGGACTGCCTCTCGCGGCCCAGTACCGGCAGCGGGTACGCAAGAGCGCGGAGCGCGTGTACGAGGTCCTGGACGCGCCCGAACCCGTACGGGAGCCGGAGTGGCCGCAGACGGCGCCCGGATCGCCGTTCCCGGTCGTGGTGAAGGGCCTGGCCGCTCGTCACGCGGAACAGGAACGGGACGCGGTCGCCGGGGTGGACCTGGTGCTCGAACGCGGGCGCCGGATCGCAGTCGTCGGCCCGTCCGGATCCGGCAAGACGACGTTGGCCCAGGTGCTGCTGCGCTTCCTGGACGCGCGGGCGGGGACGTACACGCTGGCAGGTGTGGACGCGTACGGCATGGACGGTGACGAGGTGCGGCGCATGGTCGGGCTCTGCGCGCAGGACGCGCACCTTTTCGACAGCTCGGTGCGCGAGAACCTGCTGCTCGCACGGAAGAACGCGACCGACTCCGACCTGCGCGACGCGCTGGGCCGGGTGCGGCTGCTCGACTGGGCCGACGGGCTGCCCGACGGGCTCGACACGTTGATCGGGGAGCACGGCGCACGGTTGTCCGGGGGACAGCGGCAGCGGCTGGCGCTGGCCCGTGCGCTGCTCGCGGACTTTCCCGTACTGGTTCTCGACGAGCCCGCGGAACACCTCGACCTGGCCACCGCCGACGCGCTCACCGCCGACCTGCTGGCCGCGACCGAGGGGCGTACGACGTTGCTGATCACGCATCGGCTGGCGGGGCTCGAAGCGGTGGACGAGGTCGTCGTCCTGGCCGAGGGGCACGTGGTGCAGCGGGGCTCGTTCGACGAGCTGGTGCGTGCGGAGGGGCCGTTGCGGGAGATGTCCGAGCGGGAGCGCCGGACGGAGTCGCTCGCCGTCGCGCGCTGAGGGGTGGCTCGACTTTCACTGACAAATGGGACTAACTAGGCTCGGTGTATGCCAGCCGAGCCGGGCCCCGACGGTGCCCCGAACCCCGACGACGTACCGCGGCTGCTGGAGGCGATGCGGGCGGTGGGAAACGGTCTGCACCTGCGGTCCACGCTGGAGCGGATCTGCGAGACCGCGGCGGAGCTGGCGAGCGCCCGGTATGCGGCGGTCGGGCTGGCGGCGGAGTGCGGGGACGAACTCACCGAGCGCGTGAGCGAGGACACCGACGGAGAGGCGATCCGGTGGGTCGGGCGGCTGCCGGACGGACCCGAGGGAACCCGCCATGCGCCGGCCGACGGACGCCTGGGCGTCCCCATCCAGGTGCGGGGCGAGCGACTGGGCACCCTCTACCTCGCCGAGAAACATGGCGGCGGCCCGTTCGGCGAGCACGACCTCGACATGGTGCGCGTCCTGGCGCGGGAGGCGGGCATCGCCCTGGGGAACGCGCGACTGTACGCGGCCGCCGAGCGGCGTGAGCGCTGGATCGACGGTTCGGTGGCCGTCACCACCGCGCTGCTCTCCGGAGGGGACGCCGACGAAGCCCTCCAGGTGGTCGCGGAACAGGCCCGCCGGCTCTCGGACTCGATGGCAGGGCTCGTGCTGCTGCCCGCGGCCGAGGGCGGACTGGAGATCGTCGCCGTGGCGTCCGAGCGGCCGGCGCGGTCGTTGGGGCTGGTCGTGCCGCCCCAGAACGCGATGGTGGGCGAAATCCTCGCGGGCCGGGCGGTGTTCGTCGAGGACGCGGCCACCGATCCGCGTATGCTCGCCGGCCTCGCCCGCGACTACGGACCGACGATGATCCTTCCCCTCCGGAGCGGCGGCCGGGTCCTGGGGACGCTCGTCATGGCGCGCGCGGGAGGCGCGCGTGCGTTCACGGAGGTCGAGCGCACCCTGGCGACACAGTTCGCCTCGCAGGCCGCGCTCGCCCTGATGATGGCCGAGGCGCAGCGCGACCGGGAGCGGCTCGCGGTCTACGAGGACCGTGACCGCATCGCCCGTGACCTGCACGACCTCGTCATCCAGCGGCTGTTCTCCACCGGGATGCTGCTGGAGGGCGCACAGCGCCGGTCCGTGCTGCCCGAGGTGCGGCGGGGCGTCGGCAAGGCGGTCGACGAACTCGATGTCACCATCCAGGAGATCCGTACGGCCGTCTTCGCGCTCCAGCAGGGACCGGCGGAGTTTCCGACAGGGCTGCGGACGCGCGTACTGCGCGAGATCACCATGGCTGCCGTACCGCTCGGCTTCAAGCCGTCCCACCGATTCGTCGGTCCCGTCGACACGCTGGTCGGCGAACTCACGGCGAAGAACCTCATCGCGGCCCTCCGCGAAGCCCTGTCCAACGCCTACCGGCACGCGAGGGCGTCCCGTGTCGACGTGACCGTGGACGCGACGGCACGGCTTCCGGACGGGAAGTCCGGGGTACGCCTGACGGTCGCGGACGACGGCGTCGGCATCCCCGAAGGGGGCAGGCGCAGTGGGCTGAAGAACCTGAAGCGGCGGGCGGAGTCCCTCGGCGGGGACAGCTGGTACGGGCCGGGGACCGGGACGGGCGAGCCGGGCGCCGGGACGGCTGGGCCGGGGGCCGGAAAGGACGGTGGCGGTACGTCGGTGGTCTGGGAGGCGCCGTACTGAACCCGGCCCGTCGAATCGGCCCGCCGAACGGGCTCACCGCACCGGTGTCGGCGGGCCCCTGTTCGGCCCAGTGCGGTGGTCCGTCCGTGACAACCGCTCCCCCAGGTGCACGACGTGGACGGGACCCGAGCGGTGCCCGCGCGGCACGATCCATGTCATGCGCTCACGTCGTCGCCGCCCCCTGCTCGCCCCGGTGCTGCTGTGCGCGGTGGCCGTCCTGGTGGCCCGGCCCACGGCGGCCACCGGAGACACCGACAGTTCCGGTGAGACCGACGGGGCCGGCGCCGAGGTCCTACGGCTGTACAAGGAGGCGTCAGTCGCTGCAGAGCGGTACGAGGCAGGGCGCCGCGAGGCCGAGTCGCAGCGGAACCGGGCGCGGCGGCTGGAGCGGCTTCTTGCACGGGAGCGGCAGGACATCGCAGTACTGCGCGCGGACCTCGGCCGCATCGCGCGCGCCCAGTACCGCGACGGCGGCGGGCTCCCGCCCACCGCGCGGATGCTTCTCGCGAAGAGCCCCGAAGAACTGATGCGCGGCCGGTATGCGCTGTGGCGGGCGGATCTGGCGGTCGACAACGCGGTCGCCAAGAGCCGCAGGGCCGAGACCCGGCTCACCGCCGACGAGGCGAAAGCGGCATCCGCCTGGCAGGCACTGGAACGCCGCAACGACGAACTCGCCGAGGTCAAACGGGGGATCGAGCGCAAGCTGAAGGAGGCCCAGGGGTCGCTCCAGGGGCAGGCGGACGCGTCGGCCGCCGCCGGTGCGTGCCGGGGGCCCGTCCGGCTCGACCAGCCGCGCACGAACTTCGAGCAGCCGTGGATCCCGCCGGTGGAGACGTACGCGCTCTCCGCGGGGTTCGGCAGCGGCGGCGAACACTGGGCGAGCCGGCACACCGGGCAGGACTTCGCGGTGGACATCGGCACGCCGGTGCGTTCGGTGGGCAAGGGGCGGGTGGTGAAGGTGTCGTGCGGCGGCCCGTTCGGCATCGAGGTCGTGGTGAAGCACGCGAAGGGCTACTACACGCAGTACGCCCACCTGTCCGCGGTCGCCGTGGACCAGGGGGAGCGGGTGTCCGTCGGGCAGTGGGTCGGCCAGTCGGGCACGACCGGCAACTCGACCGGGCCGCACCTGCACTTCGAGGTGCGCCTGACCCCGCAGTCGGGCTCGGCGGTCGATCCGCGGGAGTGGCTGGCCGCGCGGGGGGTTCAGCTCTAGTTGAGCTCTGGAGGGGAGCGAAGAGGGCGGAGAGCGCCGTTCTGTCCTACTGGTGCTCCGCGAGTATCCGCTCGATCACGACGGCCACTCCGTCCTCCGTGTTGGCGGCCGTGCGTCCGGACGCCGCGGCGATCACGTCGGGGTGCGCGTTGCCCATCGCGTACGACGTGCCCGCCCAGGTGAGCATTTCCACGTCGTTCGGCATGTCACCGAAGGCGACGACCTCTTCGTGCGAGATACCGCGCTCGGCGCAGCACAGCGCGAGGGTGCTGGCCTTCGAGACGCCAGGGCCGCTGATCTCCAGCAGCGCGCTGGGGCTGGACCGGGTCACGTTGGCCCGGTCGCCGATGGCCAGCCGGGCGGTCATGAGGAAGTCGTCCGGGGCGATCTCGTGGTGGTACGCGAGGATCTTGAGCACCGGCTCATCGGCACCCGGGGCGTCGGGCGCCAGGAGTTTCTCGGCGGGCGCGAGGGTGTCGGGAGCTTCCAGATGCATCTTCGGGTACGCGGGCTCCTGGTAGAAGCCGTACGTTCGCTCGATGGCGAAGAGGGTCCCCGGAGCGGCGTCGCGCAACAGCCGTACGGCGTCGAACGCGTTCTCCCGCGCAAGCTCCCGGACCTTGACGAAGCGGTGGGCGCCGGGGCCGCCGTGCAGATCGACCACGGCCGCGCCGTTTCCGCAGATGGCGAGGCCGTGCCCGTGGACGTGATCGCTGACGACGTCCATCCAGCGCGCCGGGCGGCCGGTCACGAAGAAGACCTCGATGCCCGCCTCCTCGGCGGCTGCCAGGGCGGCCACCGTGCGCGGTGAGACGGTTTTGTCGTCGCCCAGCAGGGTGCCGTCGAGATCCGTGGCGATCAGGCGGGTCGGGAGGGGGGAGGCCGGAATCCCGGGCCGTCGGGTCGCTGAGGTCACCGCCCCATTCTCCCGCATATGCGCGCACGGGCGTGCGGCGGTCCGCGCATGTGAGTGACTTACGTCCCCACCTGCGCTTTTACGCGGCCCGACGGCCGATGTCGGAGGGAGGCGTGACGGCAGCACGGCCGCCGTCAGGCGAGCTGCGCGACCGCTTCCGTCGCGATGTGTTCGAAGACCTTCTCGTCCGCCGCGAAGTCGGAGTCCGGGATGGGCCAGTGGATCGCGATGTCCGTGAAGCCCAGCTCCAGGTGGCGCCCCGCGAAGTCGACGAACGCGTCGAGGGACTCCAGCGGACGGCCGCGGTCCGGGGTGAAGCCGGTGAGCAGGACCTTGTCGAGTTCGCGCACATCGCGGCCGGCCGCCTCGCACGCGGCGGCCAGCTTCTCCATCTGGCCACGCAGGGCGTCCACCGACTGCTCCGGAGTGCCCGTCTCGAAGAGCTTCGGGTCGCCCGTGGTCACCCACGCCTGACCGTGCGCCGCGGCCAGTTTCAGCCCGCGCGGCCCGGTGGCGGCCACGGCGAAGGGCAGCCGGGGGCGCTGGACGCAGCCGGGGATGTTGTAGGCCTCGTGCACCGAGTAGAACGTGCCGTCGTACGACACGGTGTCCTCGGTGAGCAGCCGGTTGAGGAGCGGTACGAATTCGGCGAAGCGGTCGGCCCGCTCGCGCGGCGTCCACGGCTCCTCGCCGGTGCGCAGCAGCGTCGTGGCGTCGAAGCCGGAACCGCCCGCGCCGATGCCCAGTGTGATCCGGCCGCCGGAAATGTCGTCGAGCGCAATCAGTTCCTTGGCGAGGGTCACCGGGTGCCGGAAGTTCGGGGAGGTCACCAGTGTGCCGAGGCGCAGACGGTCGGTGGCGCCCGCGGCGGCGGTCAGCGTCGGGACGGCGCCGTACCAGGGGCCTTCGCGGAACGTCCGCCACGCCAGATGGTCGTACGTGAAGGCGGTGTGGAACCCGAGCTGCTCGGCGCGTTGCCAGGTGGAACGTCCTCCCTCGTGCCAGCGGAGGTACGGCAGGATCACGGTGCTCAGGCGCAGACTCATGCTGCAGAGCCTAGGGCCCTTCTGATGGATCTCCGTGGGGAAGGAGCGGCGTTCGGTGCGTGCTCTCGGCGTGCCGGGCACAGGCCCGCGTACTGGACGTACTTGGGTCTGTGCCCGGTGCGGCGAGAGTGCGTGCCGGGCGTCGCGACGCCGCGGAGATCCATCAGAAGGGCCCTAAGCGCAGCCGCTCAGTGCGTGGCCGGGAACCGCAGGTGGCGCGGAGGGACGGCGGCCGTGAGCCAGACGCCGTTGGCGCTGACCTTGAAGACATGGCCGTCGCGGTGCATCGCGCCGGCGTCCACGGAGAGCACGACGGGGCGGCCACGGCGGGCCCCGACGCGGGTCGCCGTCTCGCGGTCGGCCGAGAGGTGCACGTCGTGCCGGTTCATGGGCCTCAAGCCCTCGGCGCGGATCGCTTCCAGACTGCGGGCGACGGTGCCGTGGTAGAGGTACGCGGGCGGGGTCGCCGACGGCAGTCCGAGGTCGACCTCCACGGAGTGGCCCTGGCTGGCGCGGATCAGGGTGCCCTCGATCGCGAAGCGCCTCTTGTCGTTGTTGGCGACCACGTGATCGAGCTCGCCCCGGGTGAACCGGAAGCCGTGCGCGGCAGCCGCGGCCATCAAGGTGCCGATCTCGACCCAGCCGCCCTCGCCGAGCGTGAGCCCGATCCGCTCCGGCTGATGCCGCAGATGTTTCGAGAGGTACTTCGACACCTTCACGGTGCGCCTCTCGTCCACGCCGTTCTCGGGCAGGTCTCTTTCGTTCATTCCGTCAGGGTGCCTGGAGAGACACTGATCACGCATTTGATTTTGGCCCGGAGGTTTGATCCACAGCCAAATACGTTATCCACAAGCTCAGTTGGGGAATCTGTGGACAACTAGCGGGCAATTCAGGCCGGTTCGTCAACTTCAGCCCCTTGGTTGCTATTTGCGGCTAGCTGGTCCATGGCCCGTGCCCGGGCCTCGCGTTCGGCCGCCAGCGCGATGAACTCGGCCGCGTGCTCCACGCCGACCAGCCCTTCCACAAGGGACATTGTCGTCGCGGGTAGCGCCAGAGTGCGTGACTTTTCCGTGCCCGACCGGGGTTGTTCCACACCGAGGTGCCGACGCAGCTGCTGTTGGGCGAAGCGCTGCATGGCGCGCGCCAGTTCGGCGTCCACCGTCTGTCGTGCGAGCGGTCGCAGTCGTCGTACGAGCGCGGCCGCTTCCGCTGCGTCCGCGTCGGTCGGCGGGTGATCGCCGAAACAGCGGGCGAAGACGTGCTCGGTCGTGAACTCCAGGAAACGGGCGGCGATGTGCTCGACCTGCCCTCTCAACTCCCGCAGCTGGTCGGAGATCGCGGGCAGCGGAACACCCGCCTGGTGCAACTCGGCGGCCACCGCGAGCTCTTGGGGGCTCGGCACGAGGAACGCGTCCTCCTGTCCCGGGATCTGTCCCGGAATTCGTTCGAGCACGCCCAGCTCGACGGCCTCGGCCACCGCCGCGTCGCCGGGCTCGCCGCCGAACCGCTCATCGAGCTCGGCCCGCGAGATACGGACCGCCTCCTCGTCCGTCCACGGCCCGTCGACCTCGGCGACCAGGCCGAGCACGCCGCCGAGGCCGCGCCCCGCGTCCCAGGCCTCCAGGAGCTCCTTGATGGAGGCCAGGGTGTAACCGCGGTCCAGCAGGTCCGCGATCTGCCGCAGCCGGGCCAGATGCGTGTCCGCGTAGACGTTGGCGCGGCCCCGCCGCTCGGGGCGGGGGAGCAGCCCGCGGTCCTGGTAGGCGCGGATGGTCCGGACCGTGGCGCCACTGTGGTGCGCCAGGTCCTCGATCCGGTACGCGACACCGGCCGGCTCGTCGATCACAGTCCCTGCCCTTCCGACCCTTCCGACCCTTCCGAACTTCCGAGCCCGTGTGCGATGACGGTCACAGCGGCGGCTTCATTCGTGCGATCGCGCGCAGCGCCCCGGGAGCGAAACGGGACAGGAGACGGCCGCCGCGCGCCTCCGCCGTCACGGGCACCACGGCCTGGTTGCGGACGACGGCCCGCAGAACGGCCGCGGCGACCTTCTCCGGCGGGTAGTTGCGCAGCCCGTACAGCCGCGCGGACTTCTTCCGGCGCCGCTCCTCCTCGTCGGGGTCGACTCCCGTGAAGCGGGCGGTCGAGGTGATGGCGGTGTTGACGAATCCGGGGCAGATCACCGAGACCCCGATGCCCTGGCCCGCCAGCTCGGCGCGCAGACACTCGCTGAGCATCAGCACCGCCGCCTTGGAGGTGCTGTAGGCGGGCAGTGCTCTCGACGGCAGATACGCGGCCGCCGACGCGGTGTTGACGATGTGGCCGCCCTGTCCGCGCTCGGCCATCTGCTTCCCGAAGAGCCGGCAGCCATGGATCACACCCCACAGATTGACGTCGAGCACCTTCCGCCAGTCCTCCGCGGTGGTGTCGAAGAAGGAGCCGGACAGCCCGATCCCGGCGTTGTTCACCAGGACGTCGACGACCCCGTACTCGGCGGCGACCTTCGCGGCGAACTGTTCCATGGCCTGCTCGTCCGAAACGTCGACCGTCTCGCCCCAGGCCTCCGGGGCGCCGGCCGACCGGCAAAGCTCGGCGGTGCGCGCCGCACCGTGCGCGTTCCGGTCGACGGCCACCACGCGCGCGCCCGCCTCGGCGAACGCGAGGGCGGTGGCCCGGCCGATGCCGCTGCCCGCGCCGGTGACCAGTACGAGCTGCCCGCCGAAGCGCTCGGCGTGCGGGCCGCGCACCGCGGGTGCTGGCCGCCCACCCTCGGTCGCGGTCACGAAGTCCGTGATCCAGGCGGCCAGTTGGTCGGGCCGGGTGCGCGGAACCCAGTGCTTCGCCGGGAGGGTGCGACGCACCAACCGCGGGGCCCACAGCTCCAGTTCGTCATAGAGCCGCTCCGACAGGAACGCGTCTCCCAGCGGGGTGATGAGCTGCACGGGCGCGTGCGCGTACGCGTCGGTGCGCGGCTTGCGCAGCCGTGGACGGACGTTGTCGCGGTACAGCCACGCGCCGTGGGCGGCGTCCGTCGGCAACGACGAGGTCGGATAGTCGCCCGTGGGGACCTTCTCCAGCCGGCGAAGGATCTTGGGCCACTGCTTGCCGAGGGGGCCGCGCCAGGCCAGTTCGGGCAGGACGGGGGTGTGCAGCAGGTACACGTACCAGGACTTGGCGCCCTGACCGAGCAGTTGACCGACCCTGCGGGGTGTCGGGCGGGACACGCGCTTCTTGATCCAGTGCCCGAAGTGGTCGAGGGAAGGGCCGGACATCGACGTGAAGGAGGCGATGCGCCCTTCCGTGCGCTTGACCGTGGTGAACTCCCAGGCCTGCACCGAACCCCAGTCGTGGCCCACCAGGTGCACGGGCCGGTTCGGGCTGACCGCGTCCACCACCGCCAGGAAGTCGTCCGTCAGCTTCTCCAGGGTGAACCCGCCGCGCAGGGGCCGGGGCGCGGTGGACCTGCCGTGGCCGCGCACGTCGTACAGCACGACATGGAAGCGCTCCGCGAGGCGTCCGGCGACCTCCGACCAGACCTCCTTGGAGTCCGGATAGCCGTGCACGAGCACCACCGTGGGCTGCGCGGGATCGCCCCACTCGGCGACACACAGCTCGACTCCGCCCGTACGCACCCGGCGCTCGCGCGCGCCCTGAAGGGTCACTTGTCCTCCACCCGGCGCCGCACTTCCCCGAACCCACCGAGCGCCACGGCGAGTTCACCAGGCGGAACCACTGCCGAGGCCGCTGCTGGGACCACTGCTGAGGCCGCTGCCGAAGCCATTGCTGAGACTGGTGCTGAGGTCATGCCGCCGTCCGTTCCGAGCCGACTGCCGTACGTGTCCGCAACTTGACACTGATGAATGTGACAATTGTTGGCGGCTGCGTCAAGAGGCGGTGCGCGACCTGTGGAAAACCGCACCGATGTGGACAACCCGGCCCGACGGACAGCTGGCCGTGCGGAGTGGCAGCCGCCGGTTGTTCGACCTGAGGGGGACCCTTACGGGCCCGTACGACTGCAGAGGGATGGCGATACAGCTCCCAGGTCTGACGACCGGCTGTGGCCTGCGCCACTACCTTCGAACCGTGACTGTGATCGCGACCGAAAGCCTGAGCAAGCGGTTCCCCAGGGTGACCGCTCTTGACCGGCTCTCCGTGGACGTCGGACCCGGTGTGACCGGACTCGTCGGAGCCAACGGAGCCGGCAAGTCCACATTGATCAAGATCCTGCTGGGTCTGTCCCCCGCCACCGAGGGCCGCGCCACGGTGCTCGGACTCGATGTCGCCACCAAGGGCGGCGACATCCGTGAGCGCGTCGGATACATGCCCGAGCACGACTGTCTGCCGCCGGACGTCTCGGCCACCGAGTTCGTCGTCCACATGGCGCGCATGTCAGGCCTGCCCCCGGCGGCGGCCCGCGAGCGCACCGCGGACACGCTGCGCCACGTCGGCCTCTACGAGGAGCGATATCGCCCCATCGGCGGCTACTCGACGGGCATGAAGCAGCGAGTCAAGCTCGCCCAGGCGCTGGTCCACGACCCGCAGCTGGTCTTCCTCGACGAGCCGACGAACGGCCTCGACCCGGTCGGGCGAGACGAGATGCTCGGCCTGATCCGCCGCATCCACACCGACTTCGGCATCTCCGTCCTGGTCACCTCGCACCTGCTCGGCGAGCTGGAGCGCACCTGCGACCACGTCGTCGTCGTCGACGGCGGCAAGCTCCTGCGGTCCAGCTCCACCACGGACTTCACGCAGCGCACGGCGATCCTCGCGGTCGAGGTCACCGACACGGACGAGCATCCGGACGGCACCGACGCACTGCGCGAGGTGCTCCACGCGCGCGGGATCGACACCCACGACGGAAGCGGCCTCCCCGGCGCGGGCCACATCCTCCTGCTCACCGCGCAGGGCGAGGAGACGTACGACCTCGTACGGGACGCCGTCGCCGACCTGGGACTCGGCCTGGTGCGCATGGAGCAGCGCCGGCACCACATCGCGGAGGTCTTCACGGACAGCGACGAACAGGCAGCCAGGGACGCCGAAGCACAGGCGGCCCTGAAGGACGGCGACGAACAGCGGAAGGAGGCGGTCGGCCATGGCGGTTGAGCAGCCCCAGGCACAGGCCCAGGCACACGCCCCGGCTCCTGCCCCCGCTCGCGCGGGCGAGCAGACCCGGATCCACAACATCGGCTACCGCAACTACGACGGCCCGCGCCTGGGCCGCGCGTACGCCCGCCGCTCGCTCTACTCGCAGTCCCTGCGCGGCGCGTACGGCCTCGGCCGCTCGGCGAAGACCAAAGTGCTGCCGATGCTGCTCTTCGTGGTGATGTGCGTCCCCGCGCTGATCATGGTCGCGGTCGCCGTCGCCACCAAGGCGAACGACCTGCCTGTCGACTACACGCGCTACGCGATCTTCATGCAGGCCGTCATCGGCCTGTACGTCGCCTCCCAGGGACCGCAGGCCGTGTCCCGCGACCTGCGCTTCAAGACCGTCCCGCTGTACTTCTCGCGCCCGATGGAGACCGTCGACTACGTACGCGCCAAGTATGCGGCGCTGGCCTCGGCGCTGTTCATGCTCACCGCCGCGCCGCTGCTCGTGCTGTATGTGGGCGCGCTGCTGGCCAAACTTGACTTCACCGACCAGACCAAGGGCTTCGCACAAGGGCTCGTCTCCGTGGCACTGCTTTCCCTGCTCTTCGCCGGCATCGGCCTGGTCATCTCGGCGGTCACCCCGCGCCGCGGATTCGGTATCGCCGCCGTCATCGCCGTACTGACCATCTCCTACGGAGCGGTGTCCACCGTCCAGGCCATCGCCTACGAGCAGTCCAGCTCCGACGCGGTCGCCTGGCTCGGACTCTTCTCGCCCATGACGCTGATCGACGGAGTGCAGACCGCCTTCCTGGGCGCCTCGTCCGCCTTCCCCGGCGGCGCGGGCCCCTCGACCGGAGAAGGCGTCGTCTACCTGATCTTCGTTCTGGGTCTCGTCGCGGGCTGCTACGGCCTCCTGCTGCGCCGCTACCGAAAGGTCGGACTGTGACCGCCCGCCCGTCGTCCGCCACCACCCTTCCCGCCACCCTTCCAAGGAACGGGCCTCGCCCATGAGCACCCTCACCATCGACCACGTCTCACGCTGGTTCGGCAACGTGGTGGCCGTCAACGACATCACCATGACCATCGGCCCGGGCGTCACCGGCCTGCTCGGCCCGAACGGCGCCGGAAAGTCCACCCTCATCAACATGATGGGCGGCTTCCTGGCACCCTCCACCGGCACGGTCACCCTCGACGGCGAGCCGACCTGGCGCAACGAGAAGATCTACAAACAGATCGGCATCGTCCCCGAGCGCGAAGCGATGTACGACTTCCTCACGGGCCGCGAATTCGTCGTCGCCAACGCCGAGTTGCACGGCCTCGGCGACAAGGCCGCGCACCGGGCGCTGGCCACGGTCGAGATGGAGTACGCGCAGGACCGGAAGATCTCGACGTACTCCAAGGGCATGCGCCAGCGCGTGAAGATGGCCTCCGCGCTCGTCCACAACCCGTCGCTGCTGCTGCTCGACGAGCCGTTCAACGGCATGGACCCGCGCCAGCGCATGCAGCTGATGGACCTGCTGCGGCGCATGGGCGACGAGGGCCGCACGGTCCTCTTCTCGTCGCACATCCTCGAAGAGGTCGAGCAACTCGCCTCGCACATCGAGGTGATCGTCGCCGGCCGGCACGCGGCGAGCGGCGACTTCCGCCGCATCCGCCGGCTGATGACCGACCGCCCGCACCGCTATCTGGTCCGCTCCAGCGACGACCGTGCGCTCGCGGCCGCGCTCATCGCCGACCCGTCGACGTCCGGCATCGAAGTGGACCTCCAGGAGGGCGCGCTGCGCATCCAGGCCGTCGACTTCCCACGCTTCACGGCACTGCTGCCGCGGCTGGCCCGCGACCACGGCATCCGGCTGCTCACGGTCTCGCCGTCCGACGAGTCCCTTGAGTCCGTCTTCTCGTATCTCGTCGCGGCGTAGGAGGCCGAAAGATGTACGACCCCACAGTCGCCCGGCTCACCTACCGCGGCCTCCTCGGCCGCCGCCGAGCCCTCATCCTGGGTGCCCTGCCCGTCCTGCTGATCGTCATCTCCGTGGCCGTACGCGGCTTCACGGGCGCCGACGACCAGGTGGCCTCGGACATCCTCGGCGGGTTCGCGCTCGCCACGATGGTGCCCCTCATCGGCGTCGTCGCGGGTACCGGCGCGATCGGCCCCGAGATCGACGACGGCTCGGTCGTCTACCTGCTCGCGAAGCCGGTCAAGCGCCCCACGATCATCTTCACCAAGCTGATCGTCGCCGTCGCCGTCACCATGGTGTTCTCGGCGGTCCCGACGTTCCTCGCCGGACTGATCCTCAACGGCAACGGCCAGCAGATCGCCGTCGCCTACACCGTGGCCGCGCTGGTCGCCTCCATCGCGTACGCCGCGCTCTTCCTGCTGCTCGGCACCATCACCCGGCACGCGGTGGTCTTCGGACTCGTCTACGCCCTCGTGTGGGAGACCGTCTTCGGATCGCTGGTCTCCGGGGCGAGGACCCTCAGCGTCCAGCAGTGGTCGCTCGCGGTGGCCCACAAGGTGTCCGGCGGGGATCTCGTCACCTCGGACGTGGGCCTCACCACCGGCACGGTGCTGCTGGTCGTGGTGACGGTCGCCGCCACCTGGTTCGCCGGCCAGAAACTGCGGACGCTGACGCTGGCCGGCGAGGAATAGCCCTCCCGGGTCGCCTCATGGTGGCCCCGGCCCCGGGAAGCCCCGGCCCCCGGGAAGTCGCTGTGGCTCCACGCG
>NZ_LIPP01000129.1 GCF_001418335.1 Streptomyces aurantiacus
CCCCTGAAAAACCGCGCAGTTCCCCGCGCCCCTGAAAACCGCGCAGTTCCCCGCACCCCTGAAAAACCGCGCAGTTCCCCGCGCCCCTAAAACGTCAAGGCCGGTTTCTCCAGGGTCAGCGTGCCCGTCGTCGCGTTCAGTTCCGCCCGTACTCCGAACGGGATCGTCAGCGCTCCTTCGCCGTGGCCGAAGCCGAACTCCTCGGCGATCGGCACCCCGAGCCCGCCGAGCCGGTCGAGGACGAGGTCCCGCACCCTGTCGTACGGGCCGCACCGCTCCCAGGAGCCGAGCAGGACTCCGGCGACGCCGTCGAACCAGCCGGCGCGCAGCAGCTGGGTGAGGCAGCGGTCCAGGCGGTACGGCTGCTCGCCCACGTCCTCCAGGCAGAGCAGGCCGCCGGACGCGGAGGGCCGGGCGTGCGGGGTGCCGAGCTCTGCGGCGAGCAGGCTCAGGCAGCCGCCGAGGAGGACGCCCGTGGCCCGCCCCGGGACCAGGGCCCGCCCGGCCGACGTGATGGTCCGCACGGACTCCGGCTCGAAGAGGGTCGCCCTGAGGTGTTCCTGGGCGTGGGCGTTCTTCACGAAGTCGATGCCCGCGGCCATCGGCCCGTGCAGTGTCCCGAACCCCAGCCGGGTCGCGAAGGCCTCGTGGAGGGCCGTGACGTCGCTGAAGCCGAGGAGCACCTTGGGTCCCGCGGCCCGCAGGGCGTCCCAGTCGAGCAGGTCGGCCATGCGCTGGGCGCCGTAGCCGCCGCGGGCGCAGAGCACCGCGTCCACGGCCGGGTCGCACCAGGCGGCCCGGAAGTCGGCCGCCCGGTCGGCGTCCGTGCCCGCCAGGTAGTCGAACCGCCCGTGCCGGTCCAGGACATGGGGCCCCACGACCGGGTCCAGGTCCCAGCCGCGCAGGATGTCCAGGCCCGCCTGGAGCCGTTCCTCGGGCACCGGGCCGCTGGGCGCGACGACGGCGACGCGGGCTCCGGCGACCAGCCGCCGGGCTCTGGTGAGTTCCTTCACTTGACGAGTTCCAGCACCGGCACACCGGGCGGATGCAAACCGAACACCTGGGCGTACAGGGACAGTTCGGCCTCCAGGACGCGCACCATCGTGTCGGCGCGGCGGAAGCCGTGGCCCTCGCCCTCGAAGGCGATGTAGGCGTGCGGCACGGACCGTGCCCGCTCCTCCACCCTGGCCAGGAACCGCTCGCACTGGGCCGGCGGGCAGATCACGTCGTCGAGGCCCTGGAGGAGCAGGAAGGGCGCGGTGATCCGCTCGGCGCGCTCGATGGGCGAACGCTCCGCGTACCGTCCGGGAACCTCTGCGAACGGTCCGACCAGGCTCTCCAGGTACTGGGACTCGAAGTCGTGGGTCCCGCCCGCGCCCCAGCCCGCCAGGTCGAGGACGGGGTAGAGGATCGTCCCGCACGCGTAGACGTCGGTGCCCACCAGTGAGGCCGCCGCCGTCCAGCCGCCCGCGCTGCCGCCCCGGACGGCCAGCCGGTCGCGGTCGGCGGTGCCCTCCTCGGCGAGGGCGAGCGCGACGGCCGCGCAGTCCTCGACGTCCACGACGCCCCACTGCTCGCGCAGCCGGTTGCGGTACTCGCGGCCGTACCCGGTGGAGCCGCCGTAGTTGACCTCTGCGACCCCGATGCCGCGCGAGGTGAAGTACGCGATCTCCAGGTCGAGGACGAGCGGGGCGCGGCCGGTGGGGCCGCCGTGCGCCCAGACGACATAGGGCGGGAGTACGTCGCCGGGGGCCAACTGGCCGGGATGGTGGGGCGGATAGATGTGCGCGTGGATCTCCCGCCCGGCGGGCCCGGTGAACGTACGGATCTGGGGTTCGGGGTAGAACGCGGGGTCCACCGGGTCGTGGTGCGCGGCTCCCACGACGCGGGCCCGTCCGGTGCGGGCGTCCAGTTCCACGACCTCGTACGCGCTGCGCGGGCTGGCGGCCACGGTGACGACGCGGCTGCCGTCGACGGCGAGGGTGGGCTCGTACTCGGTCCAGGGTCCGGCGGCGTCGACGACCTCGCCGGTCTCCGGGTCGAGGACGCCGAGCACGGCGGCGCCCCGGCCGTGCACGACGGCGATCAGTCCGCTGTCCAGCGGCGCGAACCAGCGGCGGCCGATCGTCCACAGCGGCCCGCCGAACTCCTCCTCGCGCGTACAGAGGGGCACGGGCACGGCCGGCCCGCCACCCGGGTCCCCGCTGTCCGACGCGCGGTAGAGGTTCCACCAGCCGGTGCGGTCGCCGGCGTACAGGAGGGCGCCGTCCCGGTCCCAGTCGGCCTGGGCGATCGACTCGTCGGGGCCGCCGGCGACCTTGCGGGGCTCGCCCAGCGTCCCGTCGGGTGCCACCTCGGCCACCAGCAGTTCGGTCCCGTCCCACGGCATGCGCGGGTGGTCCCAGACCAGCCAGGCCGCGCGCCGCCCGTCGGGCGAGACCCGCGGTCCGGTGACGAACCGGTGCCGCCCGTCGGTGAGTTCGCGTACCGCGCCGCGGTCCTCGGCGGCCGAGCCGTCCAGCGGGACGGCGGCGGCGAGCCGCCGCACGTCGGTGGGCCCGTCCCCGGTGAACTCCTCCAGGACGCACCAGACCTCGCCGGCCTCGCCGCGTTCCAGGTGCACCTGCGGGTCCACCCAGCGCAGGCCGCCGCCCACCGGGGACACGGGGGTGAGCGGGCGCGGCGCGTTGTCGGGGGCGGCGGGCTCGTACGCGTACAGCCGCTGGTCGGCGAAGTTCACGAACACGACCACCGGGCCGTCCTCGCGGACCGTGCCGGTCCAGGGCTGTCCGCCGTACTCGACGACCCGGCTGCGGACGTTCCACGGGGCGGGCAGCACCGACTCCTCGGTGCCGTCCGCGCGGCGGCGCACCAGCGTGCGGCGGCCGCCCTCGGCGGGCCGGGGTTCGGTCCACCAGGCCTCGTCGCCGACGAACCCGACGTAGTCGGGGTGCCCGTCGTGCGCGGCGGCGAGCGCCGCGTCGATGGGCGAGGGCCAGGAACCGTAGGCCAGCGTCTGCACTGTGTCCCCCATCTTTTCTCTCAGGCTTTTCTCTCAGGCCGTGCGCAGGAAGCGGTCGAGTACCCGGACCCCGAAGTGGAGTGCCTCGACGGGCACCCGTTCGTCGACCCCGTGGAAGAGTGCCTGGTAGTCGAAGCCCGGCGGGAGCTTCAGCGGCGAGAACCCGTAGCCGGTGATGCCCAGGCGCGAGAACTGCTTGGCGTCCGTGCCGCCCGACATGCAGTAGGGCACGACGTTCCCCTCGGGCGCGAATGCCTCCACGGCGGCCCGCATCCGGGCGTACGTCGTCGAGTCCAGCGGCGCCTGGAGGGCGACCTCGCGGTGGGCGAACTCCCACTCCACGTCCGGCCCGGTGAGTTCGTCGAGGGTGGCCCGGAACTCGTCCTCGGCACCGGCCAGGAAACGTCCGTCGATGTGGGCGACGGCCTCCCCGGGAATCACGTTGACCTTGTAACCGGCGTCGAGCATGGTCGGGTTGGCGCTGTTGCGGACCGTGGCCTCGACGAGGGAGGCGGCGGGACCGAGCTTCGCCATCAGCGCGTCCACGGCATCGAGAGCACCGAGGCCACCGAGTTCGCTGGGGCCGTCGGGGTCGCCGAGGTCGGGCTCGATGCCGTACAGCAGGGCGAGTTCGGTGAGCGCCGCGCGGACCGTCGGGGTGAGCCGTACGGGCCACCGGTGGGCGCCGATCCGCGCGACGGCGGCGGCCAGCCGGGTCACCGCGTTGGACCGGTTCACCTTGGAGCCGTGGCCCGCCCGGCCGCGGGCGGTGAGCTTCAGCCAGCCGGTGCCGCGCTCGCCGGCCGCGATCGGGTACAGCTCGCGGCCGGCGCCGTCGTGGAAGGTGAAGGCCCCGGACTCGCTGATGCCCTCGGTGCACCCCTCGAAGAGCCCCGCGTGCCGCTCGGCGAGGAAGCCCGAGCCGTCCTCGGCGCTCGCCTCCTCGTCCGCGGTGAACGCGATCACCAGGTCCCGACGGGGGCGTACACCGGAGCGCGCCCACTGCCGGACGACCGCGAGGATCATCGCGTCCATGTTCTTCATGTCGACGGCGCCCCGCCCCCAGACGACCCCGTCACGGACCTCGCCGGAGAACGGATCGACGCTCCAGTCCTCGGCCTGCGCGGGTACGACGTCCAGGTGACCGTGGACGAGCAGCGCGTCGGCGGACGGGTCGGTGCCCTCCAGGCGCGCGACGACGTTCGTACGCCCCTTGGTGCGCTCCAGAAGGGTCGGCTGCAGGCCGGCCTCGGCGAGCCGTGCGGCGGCGTACTCGGCGGCCGGCCGCTCCTGGCAGTCGCCGCCACCGCGGTTGGTGGTGTCGATCCGGATGAGATCGGAGGTGAACCGGACGACCTCGTCCAGCGCCTCCTCGTCGACGGCAGCCTGCTCGATCACGCTCATGTCAGCCATAGGTCTCCTCCACGGCAGCATCGACGATCGTGGTGACCGCCTTGAAGGTCCGGATGCCCTCGTACATCGTGGGGCTGGTGTACGCCACCTTCCGTTCCCCGGTGCGTTCGACGCCCGGGACGACGGTGGCCGCCATCGAGAGGTGCTCGGCGTCGAACTCCAGGGCCACGGTGAAGGGGCCCGCCCGCTCGGGCTCGTGCCGCACCGCGAGCCGCGCCGCCTCCTTGGCCGCCGAGCGGATGTCCGCCGCGGTACGGGCCGGAGTGCGGCACACGGCCGCGTACCGCGAGACATGGTCCTTGACAGCGACCTTCAGCGCCCCGGGCGCGTAGCCGAGCGCGTCCTCGCAGGCCACGTCGTCCCCGGTGACCAGGACGACGGGGACCCCGTACTCGGCGACGACGCGCGCGTTGAGCAGTCCCTCACTGGCGCGCTCGCCGTCGACCCACACACCGGTGATCGAGTTGGCGAGGTAGGTGTGGGCGAGGACGCCCTCCATGCCCGCTCCCGCGTGGTAGCCGACGAAGGCGATGCCGTCGACGTCCCCGTGCTGCACGCCCTCCACCATGGAGAGCGCCTTGTGCCGCCCGGTGATCATCTGCACGCGTTCGTCCAGTTGTTCCAGGAGCAGGTTGCGCATGGTCGAGTGGGCCTCGTTGACGAGGACTTCGTCGGCCCCGCCGTCGAAGAAGCCGAGGGCCGCGGCGTTCACGTCCGAGGTGAACATCGACCGGCACCGCTCCCACTGCGGGGTGCCCGGCAGCACGTCGGCCGGCCAGGTCACCCCGGTGGCGCCCTCCATGTCGGCGCTGATCAGGATCTTTACCATGCTCCAGTTGTATCGCAGTCGCACGGCGCCCCACAGGGCCAGGGGTCAGCTGGACGAACCGGCGTAAACCTTCATGCGGTCGTCGGAGGCGTGCCGGCGTCGGAATCCTCGGCCGCCCACAGCCCCCGTACGTGCCCGAGATGCCGTGTCATGACGGCGCGTACCGCCTCCTCGTCGCCGGCCACGAGTGCGTCCAGGATCTCCAGGTGCTCCTCGGCGGACGCGTCCAGGCGGCCCGCCTCGACCAGGGCGTGCAGGCCGTAGAGGCGGGAGCGCTTGCGCAGGTCGCCGACGACCTCGACCAGGTGCGCGTTGCCCGCGAGGGCGAGCAGCCCGAGGTGGAAGCGGATGTCCGCCTCGACGTACGCGATGAGGTCGCCCGCCGCCGCGGCCGTGACGATCTCCTGGGCGACGGGTCGCAGCGCCTCCAGGGCTGCGGGATCGGCGGAGGTGGCGAGGCCGACGGTGGTGGGGATCTCGATGAGCGAGCGGATGTGCGTGTATTCGTCGAGCTGCTTCTCGGAGACCGCGGTGACCCGGAAGCCCTTGTTGGGCACGGTGTCGACCAGGCCCTCCTTGGCGAGGTCGAGCAGGGCCTCGCGGACCGGGGTGGCGGAGACGCCGAAGCGGGTGGCGAGGGCCGGTGCGGAGTGGACCTCGCCGGGACGCAGCTCTCCCGCGATGAGGGCGGCCCGCAGCGCGTCCGCGACGCTCTCGCGGTAGCTGGGCTTCTTGCCGCCCAGCGTGGGCAGGGCGGGGGCGCTGGTGCGCTGGGCGGCCATCGGTCGGTCTCCTCGGAGGGGGTGGCTGGGCGTCATTTTTTGGGGGCGCGGGGAACTGCGCAATCCTTGAGCCGCACGGGACAGGCGGGACACACAGGGGACTACAGGACGAAGCCCGCCGGGAACGGGTCGCTCGGGTCGAGCAGGTACTGGGCGGTGCCGGTCACCCACGCGCGCCCGGTGAAGCTGGGCAGCACGGCCGGGATTCCGGCGACCTCGGTGGTGCCGTGGAGGCGCCCGGTGAAGTGGGTGCCGATGAAGGACTCGTTCAAGAACTCGGTGTTCAGGGGCAGTTCACCGCGCGCGTGCAGTTGCGCCATGCGCGCGCTGGTGCCCGTGCCGCAGGGCGAGCGGTCGAACCAGCCCGGGTGGATGGCCATCGCATGCCGCGAGTGCCGGGCCGTCGAACCCGGAGCGATCAGGTGCACATGGTGGCAGCCGCTGATGGAGGGGTCCTCCGGATGGACGGGCTCCCCTTCGGCGTTGATGGCGTCCATCAGTGACAGCCCGGCGGCGAGGATGTCGTCCTTGCGGGCCCGCTCGAAGGGCAGCCCGAACTGGTCGAGCGGCAGGATCGCGTAGAAGTTCCCGCCGTACGCGAGGTCGTAGGTCACCGTCCGCCCGTCGGCGAGCTCGATCTTGCGGTCCAGGGCGACGGAGAAGGACGGCACGTTCCTGAGCGTGACCGGCCCGGCCGCCCCGTCCCGCACCTCGACCTCGGCGACGACGAGCCCGGCCGGGGTGTCGAGCCGGATGGTCGTCACCGGCTCGACGACCTCGACCATGCCGGTCTCCACGAGGACGGTCGCGACCCCGATGGTCCCGTGCCCGCACATCGGGAGATAGCCCGACACCTCGATGTAGATGACGCCGTAGTCGCAGTCGGGGCGGGTGGACGGCTGGAGGATCGCGCCGCTCATCGCCGCGTGGCCGCGCGGCTCGTTCATCAGCAACTGCTTGATGTCGTCGCGGTGTTCACGGAAGTACAGTCGCCGCTCGTTCATGGTCGCGCCGGGGACCGTGCCGATCCCGCCGGTGATGACCCGGGTCGGCATGCCCTCGGTGTGCGAGTCGACGGCGTGCAGGACGAGTTTGCTGCGCATGACTCAGTCTCCCCTGTCTCCATGAGTCTCCCTGTCTCCCTGTCTCTGCATCTCCTCGTCTTCACATCTTTTTCAGACGACGTCTCCTGCAGCGAGTCCCGCCGCCACGGCCTTCTCCGTGGCGGCCCGGACGGTGGCCTCCTGGTCGGGTCGCAGCGGCACGCGCGGCGGGCGCACCGGACCGCCGTACCGGCCGACGATGTCCATCGACAGCTTGATGGCCTGGACGAACTCCACCTGGGAGTCCCAGCGCAGCAGCGGGTGCAGCTGCCGGTAGAGGGGCAGCGCGGTGTCGAGGTCGCCCCGGACGGCGGCGCGGAACAGTTCGACGGACGCGGCGGGCAGCGCGTTCGGGTAGCCGGCGACCCAGCCCTTGGCGCCCGCGACCGCCAGCTCCAGCAGGACGTCGTCGGCGCCGATCAGCAGGTCGAGGTCCGGGGCGAGTTCGGCTATGCGGTAGGCCCGGCGCACATCACCGGAGAACTCCTTGACGCCCTGGATGTATCCCTCGCCGTGCAGCTTGGCGAGCAGTTCGGGCACCAGGTCGACCTTGGTGTCGATGGGATTGTTGTACGCCACGATCGGCAGGCCCGCCTCGGCGACCTCGGCGTAGTGGGCGAGGACCGAACGCTCGTCGGCCCGGTAGGCGTTCGGAGGCAGCAGCATGACGGCGGCACAGCCCGCGTCGCGCGCCTGCTCGGCCCAGCGGCGGGCCTCGGCGGAACCGTACGCGGCGACGCCGGGCATGACGCGCGAGCCGCCGATCGCCGCCACGGCCGTCTCCACGACCTTGGCGCGCTCCTCGGGGGTCAGCACCTGGTACTCGCCGAGCGAGCCGTTCGGTACGACGCCGTCGCAGCCGTTCGCGACGAGCCACGCGCAGTGGTCGGCGTAGGCGTCGTGGTCGACGGAGAGGTCGTCCTTGAGCGGGAGGGCGGTGGCGACGAGGACGCCGCGCCAGGGGCGGTTGTCGGTCATGAGGTTTCCCATCGGGTCCGTAGGGCGTGACATGTCAGGGGGATTCGCCGGGCTCGCGTGCGAGCACGCCGAGGGGTACGGGGCGGGCGAACGGCCGTCGTGAGGGCGTCGTCGGGCAGCCCGCGAGCCCCGCCACCGCCGGGCCGCACATCCGCCCCTGGCACCAGCCCATTCCGGCGCGGGTCAGCAGTTTCACGGTGCGTACGTCCCCGGCGCCGAGTTCGTCGACAGCCTCCCGGACAGCGGAGGCGGGCACTTCCTCGCAGCGGCACACGAGGGTGTCGTCGCCGATCCGTTCGGCCCAACCGGCGGGCGGCGTACAGACGTTGTCGACGGCGGCGAAGAACTCCCGCAGTCCGGCACGTGTGTTGGCGGGGCGTGCGTAGGAACTCGGCTCGGGCGCCCGTGAGTCGAGCCGTGCCGCGACGGACAGCCCCGCGATCCGCCCCTCGGCCAGTGAGAGCACCGCGCCGCCGATCCCGGTGGTCTCCCCGGCGGCCCAGACGCCCGGTACGTCGGTGCGCTGCTCGTCGTCCACGGCGACGTTCACGCCGTCGAGGCGGCAGCCGAGCGTCTCGGCGAGGTCGGTGTGCGGGAGCATGCCGTGGCCGACGGCGAGGCTGTCGCAGGGGACGCGCCACTCGCTGCCGTCCCTGACGCGTCCGTCGGTGTCGAGCGCGGCCACGGTCACGGCTTCGAGTCGGTCGGTGCCGTGCGCCTCGACGACGGCGTGGCGCACGTGGACCCCGATCCGGTGCCGCGCCAACCCGGCCGCGTACAGGGCGCCTTCGGCGACCTTGCCGGGGTGGGCCGCGAGGACCCGGGCGTGCCGTACGAACGCCCGGGGGTCGGCGGACTCCACGAGGGCGGCCACCTTCGCGCCGGCCGCGGCCAGCCCGACGGCCACGGGCATCAGCAGCGGCCCGGTCCCGGCGACCACGGCGGTACGGCCCGGCAGGACGAGCCCGCCCTTGAGCATGGCCTGCGCCCCGCCCGCGGTGACGACTCCGGGGAGGGTCCAGCCGGGGAACGGCAGCACCTTCTCGTACCCGCCGGTCGCGAGGACCACGGCGTCGGCACGGACCACGACCGGTTCCTCCTGCTCGGGCCCGAGCAGGGCGTGCACGACGAGGACGCCGGACTCCCGCTCCACGCACCACACATGATGGTCGGTCAGGTGCGTGACGCGCCCTGCCTCGATATGGGCCGCCAGTCCGTCACGGAGTCGTTCCCAGGTACGCCACTGGTGGTGCAGGGCGCGGGGGTGGCGGGCACCGAGCCCGGCGGCGGGCCGGCGGTAGAACTGCCCGCCCGCCTCCGGCGCGGCGTCCACGAGGGTCACCTGTACGCCACGCGCGGCGGCGGCGAGGGCCGCGGCGAGCCCGGCGGGGCCCGCGCCGATCACGGCGAGGCCGGGTCGGTCAGTCGTGCCGCGTGGTTCGACTGTTCCGCGTCGGTCGTCAGTCATGGTGGCCGGTCCCTTCCTGCGTGCGGATCACGTCACCGGGCTCCGCACGCACCAGGCAAGCCCGTTGGTTGGGCCGCCCGTTGACGGTCAGCAGACAGTCGAAGCACACCCCGATACCGCAGAAGACACCGCGTCGCTCGCCGCTCCCCCGGGTCGTACGCCAGGACATGACACCCACGGACCACAGGGCCGCCGCGATCGTCTGTCCGGGGAGAACGGCGATCTCGCGGTCGTCGAACGTGACCGTGAACGGCGGCTCCGGCCGGGCCCGGACCAGCCTCATGGGCGTACGCGGCGTCATGAGCCCTCCTCGGGCGACGGATCGGGAAACCGGTCGGGGCGGAACGGTGCGAGGTCCAGGTCGGGCGTCCGGTCCGTCAGTACCTGGGCGATCAAGTGGCCTGTCCCCGTGGCGAGTCCGATGCCCGCGCCCTCGTGCCCGCACGCGTGGAAGAGGCCGGGCACCCGCGGGTCGGGCCCGACGGCGGGGAGGTGGTCGGGCAGGTACGGCCGGAAGCCGAGGTAGGCGCGCATGGCCCGCACCTCCGCCAGGAAGGGGAACAGCCGGGTCGCCCCCGCCGCGAGTTCCCGGGTGACGGGCAGGGAGAAGGAGCGGTCGAAGCCGACCCGTTCCCGGCTGGCCCCGATCAGTACCGGTCCCGCCGCCGTACCCTCGACCACCGGGGAGGTCTGGAGGGCCGCCGAGTCGCTGGCCACGTCGGCCACGTAGTCCGCCGCGTACACCTTGTGGCGCACCCTGCGCGGCAGTGGCTCGGTGACGAGGACGAAGCCGCGCCGGGGCAGCACCGGCAGCGACACCCCGGCCAGCGCGGCCAGTTCCCCGCCCCAGGTCCCGGCCGCGTTGACGACCGCGGGCGCGTGGATGTCGCCGTACGGGGTACGGACACCGCGCACCGCCCCCGACGCCGTACGCAGCACCTCCGTCACCGTCCAGCCGGTGCGCAGCGAGGCACCCGCCGTGCGGGCCAGCCGCACGAGCCGGGCCGCCGCGAGGGTCGGCATCACCTGGGCGTCCTGCGGATAGAGCACGCCACCCGCGAGCCCCCGCGCCACGTACGGTTCGAGGTCGTGGAGTTGGCCCGCGGCGACGGACTCGGCCTCGACTCCGGCCGAGCGCTGTGCGGCGGCGAACCCCTCCAGCGCCGTCAGCCCCTCGGGCCCGGCGGCGACGACGAGGCCGCCCTTGGCCTCGTACTCGACCGACCCTGCCACGCCGGGCTCGGCGGCGAGGTCGGCCCACAGCCGTCCGGAGAGCAGCGCGAGGTCGAGTTCGGGGCCCGGCTCCTTGTCGGAGACGAGCAGGTTGCCCTCGCCCGCGCCAGTCGTGCCGCCGGCCACCGGACCCCGGTCCACCAGGACGGCACTCAACCCCGCCCGAGCCGCGTACAGGGCGCTCGCCGCCCCCACCATTCCGGCCCCGACGACCACGACATCGCAGGTCAGCGAGTTACTCACGTCAGTACTATGTCACATACCTCTGTGATCCACACCCCCTGCACCGCGCGCGCAAGCAGGCATACCCCTCTGTCCGCGCCACAGAGGCCGTGACAAACTGCTCGGCCATCGACCGCCGGCCGTCACTCATCGACCGTCGGCCATCAGCCGTTCGAGCACTTTCGCAGCAGCATCGGAGGACCGACGTGACAGATGCAGGACTCGACGCACACGGCATCGACACCAGCAAGGCCCAGTCGGCCCGCATGTACGACTACTTCCTCGGCGGTAAGGACAACTACCCCGTCGACTGGGAAGCGGCCGAAAAAGTGATCTCCTTCTTCCCCGCCGTACAGGAAATGGCGCGGGTCAACCGTGATTTCATGCACCGGGCCGCCCGGCTGTTAGCCGAGCGAGGAGTTCGTCAATTCCTCGACATCGGCACGGGCATTCCCACGGCTCCGAACCTTCATCAGATCGTCCAGGACATCACGCCCGACGCTCGCGTGGTGTACGCGGACAACGATCCGATCGTCCTCAGGCATGCCGAGGCACTTCTCCACAGCAGGCCCGAAGGACGTACCACCTATATCCAGGCCGATGTGAGAGATCCGGGAAGTATCCTCGCGGCGGCGCGGGAGGTGCTGGATTTCGAGCAGCCCGTCGCCCTCTCCCTGGTGGCCCTGCTGCACCTGGTGGCCGACGACGACGAACCCCACCGGATCATGAGTGAGCTGCGCGGCTCCCTGGCGGCCGGAAGCCATGTGGCGCTCTCCCACGCCACAGGGGATTTCGACCCTGAGACATGGGAGCGCGTCGTCGAGGTCTACCGCAAGGGCGGAACTCCCGCCCAAGTGCGGTCACGTGGTGAATTCTCACGGTTCTTCGAGGGACTTGAGCTGCTCGCCCCCGGAATAGAGCTGGCGGAGCACTGGCACCCGGAGCTCGGGGAACAGCGCGGCCCGGGCGAGCGGATCCCGTTGTACGTGGGGGTGGCCCGCGTGCCCTGATATCCGATATCCGCCCCGAAACCCACGTACCGGGTGCCCCTTCTCAGCCGAGGAGTCGACCGGCGGCCGTCAGCGCCTCCAGCGCACTGGCCTGGGTGCGCCAGTCCGACGTGTTGGGGCTGGTGCCGGACCAGCGTGCGCCGAGGCGGTTGAGCGGGTCCCGGTCGGTCGTCCAGATCGAGTCGGCCTGTTTCGTGACGTACGCCTTGTAGGTGGTCGAGGCCGTGGCGTCCGCCAGGTCGGCGAAGTGCCGTATGAAGATGCCCTTGAACTGCTTCTGGTTGTCGTCGCAGGTGGCCGTGGAGATGTCGCAGGACTCGGTCAGTACGCCGCCACGGGTCAGCGCGGGTGAGGAGATCGCGCTGTCGGCCAGGCGCTCGGCCGTGTCGAGGTACCGGCTGTTCCCGGTCGACCGCCACAGCTGGGTGAAGGCGCCGATGGCCAGGCCCTGGTTGTAACTCCACACGGTCTGGCCGTTGTTGGCGCAGCCGGTGGTGATCCCGTCGTTGACGAGCCCCGAGGAGTTGATCATCCCGCTGGCGAGGTACCAGTTCGCCGCCGTGGTCGCGCGGGCACCCCACACGGTGTCGCCGCTGATCCGCTGGTGCAGTGCGGTGGTGAGCCACAGGTACTGCCCGTTGGTCACGGCGTTCTTGTAGGTGCGCTCCCGGTCCCACCACACACCGCCGCCGCAGGTACCGGTGTCCCAGTACTGGTGGACGTAAGTGGTGATCGTGACCGCTTCCTCCAGATAGCGCCGGTCGCCCGTGTAGTCGTACGCCTTCAGCCAGGCCATCGCCCACCAGCCCGCGTCGTCGATGGCGCGGCTGATGAAGTGGCCCTCGATCGGGTCCGAACTGCGCCCGCCCGCCGGGAAGACGCCCCGGTTCTGTTCGAAGGTGCGGGCGATCGCCCAGTCGTAGTCGTGCCGGCCGCTCTGCTCGGCGAAGTCGATGAGCGAGGTGAGGGCGACGGCGGAGTTCCACCAACTGCTGCGCCACCAGCCCTCGTCGGTGCGGTACGACGCCATCAGGGCGTCCGCCGCCCCGCGCGCCCGGGTCGGAGCGGGCCGGGCCCACGCCGTGCAGCTGCCCTCCTGGTGCGAGGCCTCGCGTCCGCAGACCCGGACCGCTCCGCCGTACAGCAGGCCGCGTGGGTCCCGGGTGGCGAACATGACGGTGCGGGTGGTGGTGGCTCCGGAGGGCACACTTTTACGGCCGAGGGAGGAGCCCTCCGGCTGGCTCGCGCCGCTGTCCCAGGAGCGGTCCAGCCATACCTCGTCGCCCGCTCCGCCGCCCGCGATGACGCCCCAGGCCATACCGCCCCGCTGGTCGACGTGCAGGCTGATGGTGCGTCCGAAGAGGGTGGTGGCGGGCACCGGGGTGTCGTCACCGGCCGCGGTGGCGGGGTCGGCGCCGTCGCAGGACGCGCCGTCGCACACCTTCGGGTACACCCAGTCGGTACAGGTCACCGCGGCGGCGTCGCCACAGGCGCGGATCCAGCCACGCCGGTGCGCGACCGGGTCGGTGATGTTGTACATCAGGGTGCGGGTGCCGGTCCACGAGCCGGGGACGCTTGCTTTGCCGAGCAGGCCGTCCCAGGTGGCGCCCCGGTCCCAGGAGCGGTCCAGCCAGACCGCGTCACCGGCCACGCCGTTGTCGATGCTCGCCCAGGCCGTGTTGTCCGGGTCGGAGACGTGCAGCCGCAGGATTCTGCCGTTGATGGTCCTGTTCGGCACCGGGAACGTGTCCTGCTGGGCCTTGGAGGGGTCGAGGGTGTCGCACACCAGGGCGCAGACCGGCGTCGCGGCATGGGCAGGGGCGGGAAGGGCGACGAGGCCGGTCAGCGCCATGAACAGGGCCAGAACCAGCGCGAGGAAAGGGACAGGGAACGGGACAGGGAACGGGGCCGGCGGTCTGCCGAGGAGGGAGCGGTGCCGTGCTGCCATGACGTATCGCCTCTCTGGAGAAGCCGTGCACGGAAGGGCAGCGGCGGCCGGCCGAGACGGGCAGCCACCACGATGAGCACCCGCGAGCCCAGGGTGCAGCGATCGCCCAGGTGATGTCTTTCCCCAATCAAGACGTGCCCATGTCAAGAACGTCCCGCGTCGAGGACCTGGGACGTATTCATGCCGAGAACGTCCGGCGTCGACGTCCTCAGCCGCGCCCCGCCACCACCCACAGCGACGGCAACTCGATCCGTGAGCCGTCGGCACGACGCTCCGAGGTGACGAGCGGCAGCTCCCCGCTCGCCAGGACCGTCAGCCCTGCCGCACGCAGATACTCCGGTACGGCCGCGTCGGCCACCTCACCCGGTGCGATGCCGTGCCGCAGGACGGACGCGAGTTTCGCCGGCGGGCCACCGGGGCTCCGGGCGAGAGCGCGCAGCACGGCGCCGGCCGCCTCGGCGAGCTCGACGAGGAACACGCGGCCCCGGTCACCGACGAGCGCGGCCAGGCCGTCGACGAGCGGCTGCCGGTCGGCCGGCTCGCACTGGTGCAGGACGCCCCGCATATAGACGTTGGCGTCGGCGAGTTCGGCGTGCAGCCTCTCGGCCCCGGCCTTCTCCGCCGCGTCGAACAGCCGGTAGGACGCCTGGCCCGCCGGGTCCGCGAGCCGGGCGTGGTCGAGGGCCGCGGCCGACAGATCGACGCCGACGACCCGCGGATAGCGGTCGGCGAGGAACCGGGTCTGGGTGCCGTTGCCGCAGCCGAGGTCCACGAGGGGCAGCCCGGGGGCGGCCAGATACGGTTCGAACAGGGCGAGATGCACGCCCGCGGTGAGCGCGGGATCGGCGTCCCAGAAGACCGCCCCCTGCTCGGCGGAAGCCTCGCTCCAGAAGCCGTCCCAGGCCTCTCTGTACCGAGTGGTGACGCTCATACCGGCTCCCCAGGATGCGACCGCGAACCGCGAACCGCCGAAAAGTGACGGACAGTCCGGTGTATCGCGCCGGGAGCACCCCGACAAGAACACGGCACACACCTTCAAGCCCCACAGGGGGGGCGCAGCCCCCCAAGGGGCGCGGGGAACGGCGCGCCCAGCCCCCACCGACCCGCACCGAATCTTTTAGGGGGTGCGAGGAACGGCACGCCCAGCCCTCTCCGGCCCGCACCGAATCTTTTAGGGGGTGCGGGGAACTGCGCGCTCAACCCCCACCGACCCGCACCCGGCACCCAACCCCACGCGGCACCCCCGTCCGGCCAACGCCCACTCGGCCCCCCTGAACCGGCACAAACCGAGCGGAGCTCATACGCTCGGGCCATGCCCGAGGTGTACGAGACCCGCCGAGCACGGCTACGCGAACGCTGCAACGCGAGCGGCAGCGCCTCCGCGCTGATCTCCCGCCCAGCCAACGTCCGCTATCTCACGGGCGGCGCGCCCCACGGCGCGGTTCTCCTGCTGGGCAGGACCGAGGACCTGCTCGTGTACGGCGCCACGCTCGACACCCCGGCCGACGAGCCCCGTGCGGACGGCGGCCTCCGGGTGCACGCGCTGCCGAGCCCCGGAGGGGACCCCGCCGTCGCCGCGGCGGACCTCGCCGCGGCCCAGGGCGCCGAGTCCCTCGCCGTCGAGGAACATCACCTGACCGTGGGCCGGCACCGGGCGATCGGCTCGGTGGCCCCGGGCCTGCGCCTCGCGGACGTCGGCGGAGCCGTCGAACAGCTCCGGGTGATCAAGGACCAGGAGGAGATCTCCTGTCTGCGCATCGGCGCGGAGATCGCGGACCAGGCCCTGGGGGAACTCCTGGAGTCGATCCTCGTCGGCCGCACCGAACGACACCTCGCGCTGGAACTGGAACGCCGCCTCGTCGACCACGGTGCCGACGGGCCGGCCCTGCGGACGTCGGTCGGCACGGGACCGCACTCCGGGCGCCGCGGGCACCGGCCCACCGACCGCCGGGTCGAGGAGGGAGATTTTCTCTCTGTCTGCCTCGGCGCGACCTACCGCGGGTACCGCTGCGAGATCGGCCGTACCTTCGTCATCGGCACCTCGCCCGCCGACTGGCAGATCGAGCTGTACGACCTCGTCTTCGCATCCCAGCGGGCCGGCCGCGAGGCCCTGGTACCCGGCGCCGCCTACCGTGACGTGGACCACGCGGCCCGCCAGGTGCTGGACTCCGCGGGCTACACGGAGGGCCTCCCCGAGTCCACCGGGCACGGTGTGGGGCTCGAAATCGACGAGGAGCCGCAGTTGGCCCCCGCGGCCATGGGTAAACTGGACGCTTGCGTGCCGGTCACCGTCGAACCGGGGGTCCACCTCCCGGGCCGGGGCGGTGTCCGGATCGATGACACGCTCGTCGTGCGCCCTGAGGCGGACGGCGGACCCGAGCTACTCACCATTACGACCAAGGAACTGCTCGCGCTCTAGCTTCTGAAGCATCAAAAGGCCTCGACAGACCTCGGCACACCTCGGCGAACCTCGACAAATATCGAGAACGTCGAGAACGTCGAAAGACATCGAGAGCTTCACATGCTTCGAGCCGTGCGCGTGCCGCCGGGGTCGTCCACGTCAGTCCAGGAGATTCCGCAACCGTGGCTTCCACGAACGACCTCAAGAACGGCCTGGTGCTCAAGCTCGACGGGGGCCAGCTCTGGTCCGTCGTCGAGTTCCAGCACGTCAAGCCCGGCAAGGGCCCCGCCTTCGTGCGCACCAAGCTGAAGAACGTGCTTTCCGGCAAGGTCGTCGACAAGACGTTCAACGCCGGCGTCAAGGTCGAGACGGCCACTGTCGACAAGCGCGACATGCAGTTCTCGTACATGGACGGCGAGTACTTCGTCTTCATGGACATGCAGACCTATGACCAGCTCATGGTCGACCGGAAGGCTGTCGGCGACGCCGCCAACTTCCTGATCGAGGGCTTCACCGCCACCGTGGCGCAGCACGAGGGCGAGGTGCTCTTCGTCGAGCTGCCGGCCGCCGTCGAGCTCGTCGTCCAGGAGACCGAGCCGGGCGTTCAGGGCGACCGTTCCACCGGCGGCACCAAGCCCGCCACCCTGGAGACCGGTCACCAGATCAACGTCCCGCTCTTCATCACCACCGGTGAGAAGATCAAGGTCGACACCCGCACGAGCGACTACCTCGGCCGGGTGAACAGCTAACCGTGGCTGCCCGCAATACGGCCCGAAAGCGCGCCTTCCAGATCCTTTTCGAGGGTGACCAGCGCGACGTGGACGTCCAGACGGTCCTCGCCGACTGGATCCGGCACTCCCGGACCGACCCCCGGCAGCCGCCGGTGAGCGAGTACACGATGCAGCTGGTCGAGGGCTACGCGAGCTACGCGCGGCGCATCGACGACCTGATCTCGCAGTACGCCGTCGACTGGACACTCGACAGGATGCCGGTCGTCGACCGCAACATCCTGCGCCTCGGCGCGTACGAACTGATCTGGGTGGACGAGACCCCGGACGCGGTCGTGCTCGACGAGGCGGTGCAGCTCGCCAAGGAGTTCTCCACGGACGAGTCGCCCGCCTTCGTGAACGGGCTGCTCGGCCGGTTCAAGGAGCTCAAGTCGTCCTTGCGCCGGGACGAAGCCTGAGTGCTCCGCACGGTTCGATGTCATGTGCGGGTTGGCGGGGGCTGAGCGCGCAGTTCCCCGCGCCCCTGAGGTACGCCGGAGGGCCCCCAGTCAGAACACTGGGGGCCCTCCGGCGTCATCCCGTGATCCCGTGCCCTCGAAGCTGCTCAGGCCCGCAGAAAGCCGTCGGGGTGGCCGGAACCAATTGGTTCCGGCCACCCGACGGCACGTTTCTTCTCAGTGCCGGTGGATCCGGTCGGTCAGCCCTCTTCGTGGGAGACCGCGCGGCGCGCGTCCGCGTCCAGGACTCCCCAGCTGATCAGCTGCTCGGTGAGGACCGAGGGCGACTGGTCGTAGATGACGGCGAGGGTGCGCAGGTCGTCCTGGCGGATCGACAGCACCTTGCCGTTGTAGTCGCCGCGCTGGGACTGGATCGTCGCCGCGTAGCGCTGCAGGGGGCCTGCCTTCTCGGCCGGCACGTGGGCCAGCCGCTCCAGGTCGAGGACCAGCTTCGGCGGCGGCTCGGCGGCTCCGCCCGGCGTGGTGCCCGGCAGCAGCTCCTGCACGGGAACGCCGTAGAAGTCCGCCAGCTCCGCAAGACGCTGCACGGTCACGGCGCGGTCGCCGCGCTCGTACGAACCGACCACGACCGCCTTCCAGCGGCCCTGGGACTTCTCCTCGACGCCGTGGAGGGAAAGGCCCTGCTGGGTACGGATTGCGCGGAGCTTGGCCCCGAGCTGTTTGGCGTATTCGCTGGACATATAGCTCCCCGGACACTGTGTCGACGTGCGGCTCGGCCGCGCGGCTGGTGACTCACTGTGAGGTTACGCAGCGTGACTCTCCCTCGTCAAGCCGAACGGTCCGGACCCACCCCTCCGGGCGGGCGGGGCACGGCCGGAACCAGGTGGGTGATCAGGGGGATTGTCGGGCTGGTACCGTGGATGGCGCAATTCCGACGTCCTTTAATGATCCGTCCAGAGAGGCGGAGAAGGAGGTCCGTTTCGTATGGACACCGAACAGCAGAAGCAGCAGTACGAGTCCGATGCGCGGCCCGTTCTGGAGGCGCCCGACATCGCGCGGGTCCTGACCCGCATCGCCCACGAGATCGTCGAGCGCGCCAAGGGCGCCGACGACGTGGTGCTCCTCGGCATCCCGACCCGGGGTGTCCACCTGGCGCAGCGGCTCGCCGCCAAACTCCAGGAGATCACCGACCGCAAGATCCCGGTCGGCTCCCTCGACATCACCATGTACCGCGACGACCTGCGCATGCACCCGCCGCGCGCGCTGGCCCGCACCGACATCCCCGGTGACGGCATCGACGGCCGGCTGGTGGTCCTCGTCGACGACGTGCTCTTCTCCGGCCGCACCATCCGCGCCGCCCTCGACGCGCTGAACGACATCGGCCGCCCGCGCGCCGTACAGCTCGCGGTCCTCGTCGACCGCGGTCACCGCGAACTCCCGATCCGCGCGGACTACGTCGGCAAGAACCTCCCCACGTCGTTGCGGGAGACGGTCAAGGTCCAGCTCGCCGAGGAGGACGGCCGCGACACCGTGCTGCTCGGTGTGAAGCGGACCTCCCCGGACGGGCAGCAGTAGCTCTCCGACGTACGGAACCGCCGCCGTACCCCGCGCCCGCCGGCGCGCCGCCTGCCTGTCCGGCTGTGCCCACCGGCCGTACCCGGACGCCCGCCTCCCGACCTGAACTGCCTTACGACTGCCTCACCACTGCCATACGGAGCCTGAAAGATGCAGCGTCATCTCATCTCGGCCGCCGACCTCACCCGCGACGACGCCGTCCTGATCCTCGACACCGCCGAGGAGATGGCCCGGGTCGCCGACCGGCCGATAAAGAAGCTGCCGACCCTGCGCGGCCGCACCGTCGTCAACCTCTTCTTCGAGGACTCCACCCGTACCCGGATCTCCTTCGAGGCCGCCGAGAAGCGCCTCTCCGCGGACGTCATCAACTTCACCGCCAAGGGCTCCAGCGTCTCCAAGGGCGAGTCCCTGAAGGACACCGCCCAGACCCTGGAGGCGATGGGCGTCGACGCCGTCGTCATCCGGCACGGCGCCTCCGGAGCCCCGTACCGCCTCGCGACCTCCGGCTGGATCGACGCCGCCGTCATCAACGCCGGTGACGGCACCCACCAGCACCCCACCCAGGCCCTGCTCGACGCCTTCACCATGCGGCGCAGGCTGGTCGGCCGGGACGAGGGGCTCGGCCAGGACCTGGCGGGCCGGCGCATCACGATCGTCGGCGACATCCTGCACAGCCGCGTCGCCCGCTCGAACGTGGATCTGCTGCACACCCTCGGCGCCGAGGTCACCCTCGTCGCCCCGCCGACCCTGGTGCCCGTCGGCGTCGAGTCCTGGCCCTGCGAGATCTCGTACGACCTCGACAGCACGCTCGCCAAGGCCGACGCGGTGATGATGCTCCGCGTCCAGCGGGAGCGGATGAACGCCGCGTTCTTCCCCACCGAGCGCGAGTACTCGCGGCGCTACGGCCTCGACGGCGACCGCATGGCGCGGATGCCCGGGCACGCCATCGTGATGCACCCGGGCCCGATGGTCCGCGGCATGGAGATCACCGCCGAGGTCGCCGACTCCGACCGCTGCACCGTCGTCGAGCAGGTCGCCAACGGCGTCTCGATCCGGATGGCCGTCCTGTACCTGCTCCTCGGCGGCGCCGTGTTCGACGCGAAGAACGTGCCCGCCGTCACCCACACCCGTACCGAGGAGAAGTAAGACCATGAGCAAGATTCTTATCCGTGGTGCGAAGGTGCTCGGCGGCGAGCCGCAGGACGTGCTGATCGACGGCGAGACGATCGCGGAGATCGGCCACGGGCTGTCCGCCGAGGGCGCCGAGGTCGTCGAGGCCGACGGCAAGGTGCTCCTGCCGGGACTCGTCGATCTGCACACCCATCTGCGGGAGCCCGGCCGTGAGGACTCCGAGACGGTCCTGACCGGCACGCGGGCCGCCGCGAGCGGCGGCTACACCGCCGTGTTCGCCATGGCCAACACCTTCCCGGTCGCCGACACCGCCGGCGTCGTCGAGCAGGTCTACCGGCTGGGCCGGGAGCACGGCTACTGCGACGTGCAGCCCATCGGAGCCGTCACCGTCGGCCTGGAGGGCAAGCAGCTCGCCGAGCTGGGCGCGATGCACGAGTCCGCCGCCGGCGTCACCGTCTTCTCCGACGACGGCAAGTGCGTCGACGACGCCGTGATCATGCGCCGCGCCCTGGAGTACGTGAAGGCCTTCGGCGGCGTCGTCGCCCAGCACGCGCAGGAGCCCCGCCTCACCGAGGGCGCCCAGATGAACGAGGGCGTCGTCTCCGCGCAGCTCGGCCTCGGCGGCTGGCCCGCGGTCGCCGAGGAGTCGGTCATCGCCCGGGACGTGCTGCTCGCCGAGCACGTCGGCTCCCGCGTCCACATCTGCCACCTCTCGACCGCCGGCTCCGTCGAGATCGTCCGCTGGGCCAAGTCCCGCGGCATCGACGTCACCGCCGAGGTCACCCCGCACCACCTGCTCCTCACCGACGAACTGGTGCGCTCGTACAACCCCGTCTACAAGGTCAACCCGCCGCTGCGCACCGAGCGCGACGTGCTGGCACTGCGCGAGGCGCTCGCCGACGGCACGATCGACATCGTCGCCACCGACCACGCCCCGCACCCGCACGAGGACAAGGACTGCGAGTGGGCCGCCGCCGCCATGGGCATGGTGGGCCTCGAAACCGCGCTCTCGGTCGTCCAGGAGACGATGATCGAGACCGGGCTCCTCGGCTGGGCCGCGGTCGCCGACCGGATGTCCGTCAAGCCCGCCGAGATCGGCGGGGCCAAGGGCCACGGCCGCCCCGTCTCGGCAGGCGAGCCCGCCAACCTCACCCTGGTGGACACGGCATACCGTGGTGAGGTGGACCCCGCGGGCTTCGCATCGCGCAGCCGCAACACTCCGTACGAGGGTCGTGAGCTGCCGGGCCGTGTCACGCACACCTGGCTCCGGGGCAGGGCCACGCTCGTCGACGGGAAGCTCGCGTGACATCACAGCCGCACCAGACATACATCGCCTCGTATCTCGCCGCTGAACAGAAGTCGGCGGAAGTGACCGACTGGGCCGCCCGCATCGGCTGGCTCGTCGGCCTCGTCCTGTTCGTCGCGCTCGTCTACTGGCTGATGCGCGAGGGCTGGAAATGGCGCGGCACGCTCCAGGGCGACCTGCCCGAGCTGCCCGTCGTGCCGGAAGAGCCCGGCGAGGCGAAACTGACTCTGACCGGGCGCTACCACGGCTCCACCACCGCCGGGCAGTGGCTCGACCGCATCGTGGCGCACGGCCTGGGCACCCGCAGCAAGGTCGAGCTGACACTGACGGAGGCAGGACTTGATGTCGTTCGGCCCGGGGCGACCGACTTCTTCGTGCCCCTCTCGCAGGTGCGCGAGGTACGGCTCGACAAGGGCATCGCGGGCAAGGTCCTCACCGAGGGCGGACTGCTGGTCATCACCTGGGCGCACGGCGACCGGCTGATCGACTCCGGCTTCCGCTCCGAACACGCGGCCGAACACACCGAATGGGTCGACACCCTGAACCACATGACCGACAAGAGCACCGACACGGAAGGCGCACGATGACCACCTCCGACCAGGGGACCGCCTCACAGAGGCAGAAGGCGGCTCCCGCCGTACTCGTCCTGGAGGACGGCCGGACCTTCCGCGGCCGTGCCTACGGGGCCGTGGGGGTGACCTTCGGCGAAGCGGTGTTCTCCACCGGCATGACCGGCTACCAGGAGACCCTCACCGACCCGTCGTACCACCGCCAGGTCGTCGTGATGACCGCCCCGCACATCGGCAACACCGGCATCAACGACGAGGACATGGAGTCCAGGAAGATCTGGGTCGCCGGTTACGTCGTACGCGACCCCGCGCGCATGCCCTCCAACTGGCGCTCCCGGCGCTCGCTGGACGAGGAGCTCGACCGGCAGGGCGTCGTCGGCATCAGCGGCGTCGACACCCGTGCGCTCACCCGCCACCTGCGCGAGCGCGGCGCCATGCGCGTCGGCATCTTCTCCGGCAACGCGCTGCCCGACGAGGGCACCATGCTGGCCGAGGTGCGTCAGGCCCCCGAGATGAAGGGCGCCAGCCTCTACGAGGAGGTGGCCACCGAGGAGGCGTACGTCGTCCCCGCGATCGGGGAGAAGAAGTTCACCGTCGCCGCCGTGGACCTCGGCATCAAGGGCATGACCCCGCACCGCATGGCCGAGCGCGGCATAGAGGTGCACGTACTGCCCGCCACCGCGACCGCGGAGGACATCTACGCGGTCGAGCCCGACGGCGTGTTCTTCTCCAACGGCCCCGGCGACCCGGAGCAGGCCGAGCACCCGGTCGCCCTGATGCGCGCCGTGCTGGAGCGCAGAACGCCCCTGTTCGGCATCTGTTTCGGCAACCAGATCCTCGGCCGCGCCCTCGGCTTCGGCACGTACAAGCTCAAGTACGGCCACCGGGGCATCAACCAGCCCGTGCAGGACCGTACGACCGGCAAGGTCGAGGTCACCGCGCACAACCACGGGTTCGCCGTCGACGCGCCGCTCGACCAGGTCTCCGAGACCCCCTACGGGCGGGCCGAGGTCAGCCACGTCTGCCTGAACGACCAGGTCGTCGAGGGGCTCCAGCTGCTCGACCAGCCGGCGTTCAGCGTCCAGTACCACCCCGAAGCGGCAGCGGGCCCGCACGACGCCGCCTACCTGTTCGACCGTTTCACCTCTTTGATGAACACAGCCCAGATGGAGGGCCAGCGTGCCTAAGCGCTCCGATATCCGGTCCGTCCTGGTCATCGGCTCCGGCCCGATCGTCATCGGCCAGGCCGCCGAGTTCGACTACTCCGGCACCCAGGCCTGCCGCGTCCTCAAGGCCGAGGGCCTGCGGGTGATCCTGGTCAACTCCAACCCGGCGACGATCATGACCGACCCGGAGATCGCCGACGCCACGTACGTCGAGCCGATCACCCCCGAGTTCGTCGAGAAGATCATCGCCAAGGAGCGCCCCGACGCTCTGCTGCCGACGCTCGGCGGCCAGACCGCCCTCAACACCGCGATCTCCATGCACGAGCAGGGTGTCCTGGAGAAGTACGGCGTCGAACTGATCGGCGCCAACGTCGAGGCCATCAACAAGGGCGAGGACCGCGAACTCTTCAAGGGCGTCGTCGAGGCCGTCCGCGAGAAGATCGGGCACGGCGAGTCCGCCCGGTCCTACATCTGCCACTCGATGGACGACGTACTCATGGGCGTCGAGCAGCTCGGCGGCTACCCCGTCGTCGTACGTCCCTCCTTCACCATGGGCGGCGCCGGTTCCGGCTTCGCCCACGACGAGGAGGAGCTGCGCCGCATCGCCGGCCAGGGCCTCACGCTCTCCCCGACCACCGAGGTGCTCCTGGAGGAGTCCATCCTCGGCTGGAAGGAGTACGAGCTGGAGCTGATGCGCGACAGGAACGACAACGTCGTGGTCGTCTGCTCCATCGAGAACTTCGACCCGATGGGCGTCCACACCGGCGACTCCATCACCGTGGCGCCCGCGATGACGCTGACCGACCGCGAGTACCAGCGGCTGCGCGACATCGGCATCGCGATCATCCGCGAGGTCGGCGTCGACACCGGCGGCTGCAACATCCAGTTCGCGGTGGACCCGGTCGACGGCCGCATCATCGTCATCGAGATGAACCCGCGCGTGTCGCGCTCCTCGGCCCTCGCGTCGAAGGCCACCGGCTTCCCGATCGCCAAGATCGCCGCCAAGCTGGCCGTCGGCTACACGCTCGACGAGATCCCGAACGACATCACCGAGAAGACGCCGGCGTCCTTCGAGCCGACCCTCGACTACGTGGTCGTCAAGGCGCCGCGGTTCGCCTTCGAGAAGTTCCCGTCCGCCGACTCCACGCTGACCACGACCATGAAGTCGGTCGGCGAGGCCATGGCGATCGGCCGGAACTTCACCGAGGCACTGCAGAAGGCGCTGCGGTCGCTGGAGAAGAAGGGCTCGCAGTTCACCTTCGTCGGCGAGCCCGGAGACAAGGACGAGCTGCTGACCGAGGCCGTGCGGCCCACCGACGGGCGCATCAACACCGTCATGCAGGCCGTCCGCGCGGGCGCCACGCCCGAGGAGGTCTTCGACGCGACCCGGATCGACCCCTGGTTCGTGGACCAGCTGTTCCTGATCAAGGAGATCGCGGACGAGCTGGCCGCCGCCGACAAACTGGAGCCCTCGTTGCTGGCCGAGGCCAAACGCCACGGCTTCTCCGACGTCCAGATCGGCGAGATCCGCGGGCTGCGCGAGGACGTGGTGCGCGAGGTGCGGCACGCCCTCGGCGTACGGCCGGTCTACAAGACGGTCGACACCTGCGCCGCCGAGTTCGCCGCGAAGACGCCGTACTTCTACTCCTCGTACGACGAGGAGACGGAGGTCGCCCCGCGCGAGAAGGCCGCGGTGATCATCCTCGGCTCCGGTCCGAACCGCATCGGCCAGGGCATCGAGTTCGACTACTCCTGCGTCCACGCCTCCTTCGCGCTGAGCGACGCGGGCTACGAGACCGTGATGGTCAACTGCAACCCCGAGACCGTCTCCACGGACTACGACACCTCCGACCGGCTGTACTTCGAGCCGCTCACGCTGGAGGACGTACTGGAGATCGTCCACGCCGAGACGCTGGCCGGACCGATCGCGGGCGTCATCGTCCAGCTCGGCGGCCAGACCCCGCTGGGCCTGTCGCAGGCGCTCAAGGACAACGGCGTGCCGGTCGTGGGCACCCCGCCCGAGGCCATCCACGCCGCCGAGGACCGCGGTGCCTTCGGCCGGGTGCTCGCGGAGGCCGGCCTGCCCGCGCCCAAGCACGGCACCGCCACGACCTTCGCCGGGGCCAAGGCCATCGCGGACGAGATCGGCTACCCCGTCCTCGTCAGGCCGTCGTACGTCCTCGGCGGGCGCGGCATGGAGATCGTGTACGACGAGACGCGGCTGTCCTCGTACATCGCCGAGTCGACCGAGATCAGCCCCTCCCGGCCGGTCCTCGTCGACCGCTTCCTGGACGACGCGATCGAGATCGACGTGGACGCCCTGTACGACGGCCAGGAGCTGTACCTCGGCGGGGTCATGGAGCACATCGAGGAGGCCGGCATCCACTCCGGCGACTCGGCGTGCGCGCTGCCCCCGATCACGCTCGGCGGGTTCGACATCAAGCGGCTGCGGGCCTCGACCGAGGCCATCGCCAAGGGCGTCGGCGTACGCGGACTGATCAACATCCAGTTCGCGCTGGCCGGCGACATCCTGTACGTGCTTGAGGCCAACCCGCGTGCGTCGCGCACGGTCCCCTTCACCTCGAAGGCGACCGCGGTGCCGCTCGCCAAGGCCGCCGCCCGGATCTCACTGGGCGCGACGGTCGCCGAGCTGCGCGCCGAGGGGCTGCTGCCGGCCGTCGGCGACGGCGGCGAACTGCCGCTGGACGCGCCGATCTCCGTCAAGGAGGCCGTCATGCCGTGGTCGCGCTTCCGCGACATCCACGGCCGCGGCGTCGACACGATCCTCGGCCCGGAGATGCGCTCCACCGGCGAGGTCATGGGCATCGACTCGGTGTTCGGCACGGCGTACGCCAAGTCCCAGGCGGGCGCGTACGGTCCGCTGCCGACCAAGGGCCGCGCCTTCATCTCCGTCGCCAACCGCGACAAGCGCTCGATGATCTTCCCGGCGCGTGAACTGGTCGCCCACGGCTTCGAACTGCTCGCCACGTCCGGCACGGCCGAGGTGCTCAGGCGCAACGGCATAAACGCCACCGTCGTACGCAAGCAGTCCGAGGGCGAGGGCCCGGACGGTGAGAAGACGATCGTCCAGCTCATCCACGAGGGCGAGGTCGACCTCATCGTCAACACGCCGTACGGCACCGGGGGCCGCCTCGACGGCTACGACATCCGTACGGCTGCCGTGGCCCGTTCCGTGCCCTGCCTGACGACCGTCCAGGCGCTCGCCGCGGCCGTCCAGGGCATCGACGCGCTGAACCGCGGTGATGTGGGCGTGCGTTCACTGCAGGAACACGCGGAGCATCTGACCGCGGCCCGGGACTAGCGGCTACGAGGGGGACACCGGAAACGGTGTCCCCCTCTTCATGAGGCCCATCAGGCTCTTCTTGAGGACACCGAACATGTACAAGCTCTTCTTCCGGCTCGTGTTCCGGCGCATGGACCCCGAGCAGGCCCACCACCTCGCCTTTCGCTGGATCCGGCTGGCCGTCCGTGTCCCCGTCCTGCGGACCTTCGTCGCCGCCGCGCTCGCACCCCGGTACGAGGAGCTGCGGACCGAGGCGTTCGGGCTGCGGATGCACGGGCCCTTCGGGCTCGCGGCGGGCTTCGACAAGAACGCGGTCGCCGTCGACGGGATGTCGATGCTCGGCTTCGACCACGTCGAGATCGGCACGGTCACCGGGGAGGCGCAGCCGGGCAACCCCAGGAAGCGGCTGTTCCGCCTCGTACCGGACCGCGCGCTCATCAACCGCATGGGGTTCAACAACGAGGGCTCCGCGGCCGTGGCCGAGCGTCTGAGGGCCCGTACGCCCGTCTTCAGGACCGTCGTGGGCGTCAACATCGGCAAGACCAAGGCCGTCCCGGAGGACGAGGCCGCCGCCGACTATGTGAAGTCCACCGAGCGGCTGGCCGCGTACGCGGACTACCTCGTGGTCAACGTCAGCTCCCCGAACACGCCCGGACTGCGCAACCTCCAGGCCACCGAGTCGCTGCGGCCCCTGCTGACCGCGGTCCGCGAGGCCGCCGACCGGGCCGTGACCACGCGCCGCGTGCCGCTGCTCGTGAAGATCGCGCCGGACCTCGCCGACGAGGACGTCGACGCCGTCGCCGATCTCGCCGTCGAGCTCGGCCTGGACGGGATCATCGCCACGAACACCACCATCGCGCGCGAAGAGCTCGGTCTGACGTCCGCGCCCTCCCTGGCAGGGGAGACGGGCGGACTCTCCGGCGCGCCGCTGAAAGCACGCTCCCTGGAGGTGCTGCGCCGCCTCTACGCGCGCGTGGGGGACAGGATCACTCTCGTGGGCGTCGGCGGCGTGGAGAACGCCGAGGACGCCTGGCAGCGCGTCCTGGCCGGCGCCACGCTGGTCCAGGGCTACAGCGCCTTCGTCTACGAGGGCCCCTTCTGGGCACGCGCCATCCACAAGGGCCTCGCCGCGCGCCTCCGCACGAGCCCGTACGCCACCCTCGCCGACGCGGTCGGCGCCGACGTGAGGAAGAAGACGGTATGAGCGAACACGGTACGAGGGAACAGGGTGTGAGCGAACACGGCGTGGGCGAAGTCGATGTGCGCGTAGACGGTACGGGCCCGGAACCCTTCGGCGCGCGCCTGCGCCGTGCTATGGACGAGCGGGGCCCCCTGTGTGTCGGCATCGACCCGCACGCCTCCCTGCTCGCCGACTGGGGCCTGAACGACGACGTCGCGGGCCTGGAGCGCTTCAGCCGCACCGTCGTGGAGGCGCTGGCCGACCGGGTCGCCGTACTGAAGCCGCAGAGCGCGTTCTTCGAGCGCTTCGGGTCGCGCGGCGTCGCCGTCCTGGAGAAGTCGGTGGAGGCGGCGCGCGAGGCCGGGGCGCTGGTCGTGATGGACGCCAAGCGCGGTGACATCGGCTCGACCATGGCGGCGTACGCCGCCGCCTTCCTGGAGAAGGGCTCGCCGCTGTTCTCGGACGCGCTGACGGTCTCGCCCTACCTCGGCTACGGGTCCCTGAAGCCGGCGGTCGAGCTCGCCCGGGAGAGCGGCTCGGGGCTGTTCGTGCTCGCGCTGACCTCCAATCCGGAGGGCGCCGAGGTGCAGCACGCGGTACGCCCGGAGGACACGGCCCTGCGGAACGTGGGCGCGACCATGCTGGCGCATCTCGCCGAGGAGAACGCGGGGCAGACCCCGATGGGCTCCTTCGGGGCCGTCGTCGGAGCCACGCTCGGCGATCTGTCCGCCTACGACCTCGGCATCAACGGCCCGCTCCTCGCCCCCGGGGTCGGTGCCCAGGGCGCGACCCCGGCCGATCTTCCCCGGGTCTTCGGAGCGGCGCTGCACCAGGTGGTGCCGAACGTCAGCCGCGGTGTCCTGCGGCACGGACCCGACATCGGCGCGCTACGCGCGTCATCGGACCTCTTCGCGGCACAGATCAGGGCGGCGCTGGAGTCGGCGTAGCGCCTTCGGTGCGCACCCTCCGGGTAACTCGCGTCTTAATACATGCTCAAATCCGGGGCATTTTGTCGGGAATGTCGGACTCGATAGAGGCTGACCAGGACTTTTCCGCTGTTCTCGCTGACTCCGGCGCACTTGCCCGCTAGTCTCCGACGAGTGGGGCCACCTCCCACGGTTTTAAACGCAGTGCGGGGAGAACGGGCAAGAGCGTTGCTCGTTGCTCCCCAGGTGTGGGGCGACTAGGTTCCTCACCGGTCCGTATCCGACAGTTCGACATCCGAGGTGACGTAGGCGTGGCTCTTCCGCCCCTTACCCCTGAACAGCGCGCAGCCGCGCTCGAAAAGGCCGCCGCGGCTCGCCGGGAGCGGGCCGAGGTCAAGAATCGACTCAAGCACTCCGGGGCCTCCCTCCACGAGGTCATCAAGCAGGGTCAGGAGAACGACGTCATCGGGAAGATGAAGGTCTCCGCCCTCCTTGAGTCCCTGCCGGGCGTGGGCAAGGTCCGCGCCAAGCAGATCATGGAACGACTCGGGATCTCCGAGAGTCGCCGTGTGCGAGGTCTTGGCTCCAACCAGATCGCCTCCTTGGAGCGCGAGTTCGGCGGCAGTGCGGCCTGACGTTCTCAGGCACCCCTGAGAACCTGGATAATCACCGCATGGCTGCAACACCCCGGGGGACGACCCCCGTACCCCCGGACGTACGTCCGCGGCTGACCGTGCTCTCCGGCCCCTCAGGGGTCGGTAAGAGCACGGTCGTCGCTCATATGCGCAAGGAACACCCCGAGGTCTGGCTCTCGGTATCGGCCACGACCCGCAGACCGCGCCCCGGTGAGAAGCACGGCGTCCACTATTTCTTCGTCAGCGACGAGGAGATGGACAAGCTGATCGCCAACGGCGAGCTTCTCGAATGGGCGGAGTTCGCGGGCAACCGTTACGGGACACCGCGTGACGCCGTGCTCGAACGGCTGGAGTCGGGTGAGCCGGTTCTCCTGGAGATCGATCTTCAGGGCGCCCGGCAGGTCCGCGAGTCCATGCCCGACGCCCTGCTGGTGTTCCTGGCTCCGCCCTCCTGGGAGGAGCTCGTGCGCCGGCTCACCGGGCGGGGCACCGAGTCGCCCGACGTGATCGAGCGCCGGCTGGAGGCCGCCAAGACCGAACTGGCGGCCGAGCCGGAGTTCGATGTGACCCTGGTCAACACCTCCGTCGAGGATGTGGCGCGCGAGCTGCTAGCCTTGACGGAAGTTGTTTGATTTTTCAGGTCACCTTGAGGGTCAACTCCCACTCAAGGCCGATTTCCACCGTTCGGAAGGCAGAGCGTGTCCTCTTCCATCACAGCGCCCGAGGGCATCATCAACCCTCCGATCGACGAGCTCCTTGAGGCAACCGACTCGAAGTACAGCCTGGTGATCTACGCGGCCAAGCGTGCCCGCCAGATCAACGCGTACTACTCGCAGCTCGGCGAGGGCCTCCTTGAGTACGTCGGTCCCCTCGTGGACACGCACGTCCACGAGAAGCCGCTGTCGATCGCCCTTCGGGAGATCAACGCGGGTCTGCTGACGTCGGAAGCCATTGAGGGCCCGGCTCAGTAGTATTTTCGGCTTTCAGCTCGTTTATCCACAGGCCCGGCAGCACGACTGCCGGGCCTGTGGTGTGTGATGGGGAGGTACGGCGACGGCTTTCAGCTTTCAGCCGTACGTTTTCCGGGTTCGGGGAGAAACGGGGAGAGACGTGGACAAGCCGAAGGCCGTACGGCCGAAGGTCGTACTGGGGGTCAGCGGAGGCATCGCCGCGTACAAGGCGTGCGAGCTGCTGCGCCGGCTGACCGAGTCGGGGCACGACGTGCGGGTCGTACCGACCGAGTCCGCGCTGCACTTCGTCGGCGCCGCGACCTGGTCCGCCCTGTCCGGACACCCCGTCTCGACCGAGGTCTGGTCGGACGTGCACGAGGTGCCGCACGTGCGGATCGGCCAGGGGGCCGACCTGGTGGTCGTCGCGCCCGCCACCGCCGACCTGCTGGCGAAGGCGGCCCACGGCCTGGCCGACGACCTCCTCACGAACACCCTGCTCACCGCCCGCTGTCCGGTCGTCTTCGCACCCGCCATGCACACCGAGATGTGGGAACACCCGGCCACCAGGGAGAACGTGGCGACGCTGCGCCGCAGGGGCGCCGTCGTCATCGAGCCCGCCGTGGGCCGGCTGACCGGCGTGGACACCGGCAAGGGGCGGCTGCCCGACCCCGCCGAGATCTTCGAGGCCTGCCGCCGGGTGCTCGCGCGGGGCGCGGCCGAGCCGGACCTCACCGGCCGGCACGTCGTCGTCAGCGCGGGCGGCACCCGCGAGCCGCTCGACCCGGTCCGCTTCCTCGGCAACCGCTCCTCCGGGAAGCAGGGGTACGCCCTCGCGCGCACCGCCGCCGCCCGGGGCGCCCGGGTCACACTGATCGCGGCGAACACCGGGATGCCGGACCCGGCGGGCGTCGACGTCGTCCAGGTCGGGACCGCCGTGCAACTGCGCGAGGCCGTGCTCAAGGCGGCACCGGACGCCGACGCCGTGGTGATGGCGGCGGCGGTGGCGGACTTCCGGCCCGCGGCCTACGCGTCGGGAAAGATCAAGAAGAAGGACGGCCAGGAACCGGACCCGATCGTCCTGGTCCGTAATCCAGACATTCTGGCGGAGATCTCGGCGGACCGTGCCCGCGCGGGACAGGTGGTCGTCGGATTCGCCGCCGAGACGGACGACGTCCTGGCCAACGGCCGGACGAAACTCCGGCGCAAGGGCTGTGACCTCCTCGTCGTCAACGAGGTCGGGGAGCGCAAGACCTTCGGCGCCGAGGAGAACGAGGCGGTCGTGCTCGGCGCCGACGGAAGCGAGACCACGGTGCCGTACGGGCCCAAGGAAGCACTGGCCGAAACCGTGTGGGATCTCGTGGTACGCCGCCTGGGATGAACATCCCAACAACTTCGGGACCATCCCCTGGCCCCAGGAAACCCCTCCCCACCAGCACGCGAGCCTTTTAGCCGGTAACCAAGGGTGTGGGAACCTGGCGGAGAGGGTTCATCGTGTCGCAGAATGCCCGTGCCGCAGGTCACAGCGCTTCCGAGAGGCGAGACAGTAGCCCCGCGGCGGAGCACGACCGATAAAGTGGTCTCGGACGACGCCGGGCGCAGCTCCCGGCCGTCCGCCAATGATCAGCCAGCAGCCGCTGCAACCACAGGGAGCGTTGTGTCCCGTCGCCTGTTCACCTCGGAGTCCGTGACCGAGGGTCACCCCGACAAGATCGCTGACCAGATCAGCGACACCATCCTCGATGCGCTTCTGCGTGAGGACCCGAAGTCCCGGGTCGCCGTCGAGACTCTGATCACGACCGGTCAGGTACACGTGGCCGGTGAGGTCACGACCAAGGCCTACGCGCCGATCGCACAGCTCGTGCGCGACAAGATCCTCGAAATCGGCTACGACTCCTCGAAGAAGGGCTTCGACGGCGCGTCCTGCGGCGTCTCCGTGTCGATCGGCTCTCAGTCGCCCGACATCGCCCAGGGTGTCGACACCGCGTACGAGAAGCGGGTCGAGGGCGATGAGGACGAGCTCGACAAGCAGGGCGCCGGCGACCAGGGCCTGATGTTCGGCTACGCGACGGACGAGACCCCCGAGCTCATGCCGCTCCCGATCCACCTCGCGCACCGTCTCGCGCGCCGCCTGTCCGAGGTCCGCAAGAACGGCACGATCCCGTACCTGCGCCCCGACGGCAAGACCCAGGTCACCATCGAGTACGACGGTGACAAGGCGGTCCGCCTGGACACGGTCGTCGTCTCCTCGCAGCACGCGTCGGACATCGACCTGGACTCGCTGCTCGCGCCGGACATCCGCGAGTTCGTGGTGGAGCCCGAGCTGAAGGCGCTCCTGGACGACGGCATCAAGCTGGAGACCGAGGGCTACCGGCTGCTGGTCAACCCGACCGGCCGCTTCGAGATCGGCGGCCCGATGGGTGACGCGGGCCTTACCGGCCGCAAGATCATCATCGACACCTACGGCGGCATGGCCCGCCACGGCGGCGGCGCGTTCTCCGGCAAGGACCCGTCCAAGGTCGACCGCTCCGCCGCGTACGCGATGCGCTGGGTCGCCAAGAACGTCGTCGCGGCGGGCCTGGCCTCCCGCTGCGAGGTCCAGGTCGCGTACGCGATCGGCAAGGCCGAGCCCGTCGGCCTCTTCGTCGAGACCTTCGGCACCGCCAAGGTCGACGCGGAGAAGATCGAGGCGGCCATCTCCGAGGTCTTCGACCTCCGCCCGGCCGCGATCATCCGCGACCTCGACCTGCTGCGACCGATCTACTCGAAGACCGCCGCGTACGGCCACTTCGGGCGCGCGCTGCCCGAGTTCACCTGGGAGAAGACGGACCGGGTGGACGCACTGCGGAAGGCGGCGGGGCTCTAACCCCGCTGTTCCCGGCAGATCTCTGCTTGCGAGGCCCGGCGTCCGTCAGGATGCCGGGCCTCGGTGTTCCCGGGCGCGCGGCGGTGTCAGTGCTGTCTGGTAGGAATGCAGCTGTGAGCAGCGAGGACGGGCGGGTGGGAGGCGGGGCCGACGGGGCGCCGCCCGAGCAGCTTGCGTTGATCCGGGATGCCGTGCGCAAGGCGCCGCGGGCCAAGCCGCGCACCTGGCGCGGGGCCGCGGTCGCCAAGCACCTGCCCGTCGCGCGGGTGCTCGTCGACAAGGGCGTGCTGCACCTCGACCGCTACTTCGACTACGCCGTGCCCGAGGAGCTCGACGCCGACGCGCAGCCCGGGGTGCGGGTGCGGGTGCGGTTCGGGGCCGGGCGGCACCGGGTGCGTGAGGGACGGCGCGAGGGCGGCGGGCTGATCGACGGGTTTCTCGTCGAGCGGCTGGCCGAGTCCGACTACTCCGGGCCCCTCGCCGCGCTCGCCCACGTCGTGTCGCCCGAGCCGGTGTTGAGCGAGGAGTTGCTCGGCCTCGCGCGAGCCGTCGCCGACCGGTATGCCGGAAGCCTGGCCGATGTGCTGCAGCTGGCCATCCCGCCGCGCAACGCCCGGGCCGAGGCAAAGCCGTCCCCCGAGCCGCTGCCCGTTCCCGGCGTGCCCGCGGTGGGGTCCTGGGCCAGATATCCGCGAGGGGCCGCCTTCGTCGAGTCGCTCGCGGGCGGCGGGGCACCCCGGGCCGTGTGGAACGCGCTGCCGGGGCCCGGCTGGGCCGAGGAGCTGGCACGGGCCGTGGCGGCGACGCTCGCCTCGGGGCGCGGCGCGCTCGTCGTCGTACCGGACGGGCGGGCCGTCAGCCGGGTCGATGCCGCGCTGACCTCGGTCCTGGGGGAGGGCCGGCATGCCGTGCTCACCGCCGAGGCCGGGCCCGAGAAGCGGTACCGGCAGTGGCTGGCCGTGCGGCGCGGGTCCGTACGGGCCGTGGTGGGGACCAGGGCCGCCATGTTCGCGCCCGTCCGGGATCTGGGTCTGGTGGCCGTCTGGGACGACGGGGACGGCAGCCACAGTGAGCCGCACGCGCCCCAGCCGCACGCCCGGGAGGTTCTGCTGCTGCGGGCCGCCCATGACAAGTGCGCCTTTCTGCTGGGAAGTTGGAGCTGCACCGTCGAGGCCGCACAGCTGGTCGAGAGCGGCTGGGCGGCTCCGCTCGTCGCCGAGCGGGAGCAGGTACGGGCCGCGGCTCCCCTCGTACGGACCGTCGGGGACGGGGACCTCGCGCGGGACGAGGCGGCGCGGGCCGCG
>NZ_LIPP01000013.1 GCF_001418335.1 Streptomyces aurantiacus
GGGCGAGGGGGTCCACGGGGGTCAACGCCAGCCAGTCGCCGATCCGCGCCGCCCGCCACCCCGGGGGCACCGCCCGCTCGGCCGTCTCGAAGGCGGGCGCCGCGTCGCGTCCCGGCGCGGCCGGCCGGTCGGGTGTCTCGTAGAAGTGTCTGTCGGTCAGCGCGTAGACCTCGTACCGCTTGTCCATCGATGCCCCCTCCGGCTCCCGACCGAGGCTTCCACCCCACACCGGACACGGACAGTCACGCCTGTCACCAGGTCACCGTGCGGAATGCACGGCGTGCCACGCGGCGTGACCCCTGTCGGCGGTATCCCCGACGGGTTCCGAGAACCTGCCGCGACACGGCCGACGGGCCTGCGGGCGGCGGCCCCGCGCGCATCCGGCCGGGGCGCCACCGGGCCTCGGAACGGTCACAGGGGCTGCGCCCGCGTCCTGAAAGCGCTGTAATGACGGACGTGGTGAGTGAGGAAGACGAGGGGCGCGCAACGCGAAAGCCGCGTGCCGAACTTGCCCTCAAGACGCTCCACACCGACCCCGGCTCCCCCGAACGGCTGCGGAGCGTGCTCGAACTGACGCTCGTGTACGGCGGGGCAACGCTCGCCCTCGTGTACGCGCCGGGGGACCGGGGCGACCAGCTGTGCCTGATCGAGTCCGCCGGCGTACCCCGCTCCCTGTACGGCGTACGCGACAGCTATCCCCTCTCGGGCGGCTCGCCCGCGGCCGACGCCTACCGTGCCGGGCGGCCCCGGTGGCTGGGCCCGCGGGAGCTCACCGCGCCCGCCGGCGCCCGGCGGTCACCGGCGGGCGACTTCTGGCTGGCGGCCCTGCCGCTGCCGCCCGACCCGCGCGGCGGCGGCTGTCTGGTGGCCGTGAGCGAGAGCCCCGGCGGCTTCGGCACCGACGACCGCGAGTGTCTGGAACTGTTCGCCGGGGCGGTCTCCTTCCCGCCCACGACGGGGACCGGCGACTCCGAGGCACTGTCCACCAGTTCGTTCACGCTGGCGCTGGACTCGGGGCGCGTCGAGGTCGACGACGAGGTGCTGGACCTGTTCGGACTCGACCCCGACGACTTCGACGGCAAGGTCGAGACGCTGCTGAGCATGACCGTGCCGGAGGACCTGCCCACGCTGATGTCCGTGGTGGAGGCCGACCACATGTCCCTCGGCGAGCGGGAGCTGGAGTTCCGCATCGGCCGGCCCTCCGGCGAGCAGAAGTGGCTCAGACTGCGCGCCCGGCTGCTGCCCGCCGCCGACGGGCGCCCGTCCCGGCTGGTGGGCGCCGTCGCCGACGCCTCGAACCTGCGGCCCAGCGGCAACGAGGTGACGCGCGTCCAGCGCCTCGCCGCCGCCCTCGCCACCGCGGGCACCGTCCACGACGTCGGCCAGGCGGTCGTCACCGCCCTGCGCCGGCCCCTGGCGGCCGACCGCATCGCCGTGGCCGAGCTGGAGGGCGAGCGCCTCGTCGTCACCGTCCTGGACCCGCCGGAACCGGAGGCCTGGCCCGAGGTGTGGCGCACCGAGTGGCGCTCGGACTGGCCCGACGCCCCCGTGCGCTCCATGCCGACCCTGGAGGCGGCCCTGCGCGAGGGACGCGCGGTGATCCGGCCCGCCGGAACACCGCTGGAGCCCGCACTCGCCGACGTCGGCCCCGGCGGTCTCGCCGTCCTGCCCCTGCCGGCCGGGGGCCGGATGGCAGGCGTCTGCCTCATCGGCTGGGACACCCCGCACGACTTCGGCCCGGACGAACGCACCCTGCTCACCGCCTCCGCGGGACTCGCGGGACAGGCGCTGATGCGCGCCCGCGCCTTCGACGCCGAGCACGAACTCGTCGGCATGCTCCAGCGCACCCTTCTCCCGCGCAGACTGCCGCCCCTGGCCGGGGCCGAGGCCGTCGCCCGCTATCTGCCCACCACCGCGGGTCTGGAGGTCGGCGGCGACTGGTACGACGTGATCCCGCTGCCCGACGACCACGTCGCCCTCGTCATCGGCGACGTCCAGGGACACAACGCCCAGGCCGCCACCCTGATGGGCCAGATGCGCACCGCGCTGCGCGCGTACGCCGTCGAGGGCCACCCCCCGGACGTGGTCGTCTCCCGCGCCAACCGGCTGCTCATGGGCATGGAGACCGGCCTCTTCGCCACCTGCTGCTACGTCGACGTGGACATGGCGGAGGGCACGGCGTGGTGCGTACGCGCCGGGCATCTGCCGCCGGTCCTGCGGCGCCCGGACGGCACGACCGACATCCTCGTCACGGAGGGCGGGCCGCCCCTCGGCGTCATCACACAGGCCGACTTCCCGATGAGCCCGCTGCCGCTCCAGCCCGGCACCGTGGTGGCCCTCACCACGGACGGCCTGGTCGAGTCCGCCGAACTCGACCTGGAGGACGGCCTGCGCCGGCTGGCCGGCCAACTGGCCGCCGCCGACCCCGCCCACCTCGGGCTCGTCGCGGACGCCCTGCTCGCGGACGCCAACCGCAGCGACGACGTGGCCCTGCTCCTCATGCGCTACGACGGCCTGGACCTGAGACCGCTGCGCGAGAGCTGGACCGTGTGGCGCGTCCCCGAGGCGGTCCGCCACGCCCGCCGCTTCACCCGCCGTGCCCTGCGCGCCTGGGGCGTCACGGATGAGCCCGACGCCATCCTCCTGATCGTCTCCGAACTCGTCACCAACGCCCTCGTGCACACCGACGGCCAGGTCCGCCTCGACCTCACCCTCATCAACAACCGGATGCGCGTCGCCGTCGCCGACATCTCACCGCGTACGCCCATCAAGCCCACGAGCATCGGCTGGGAGGCCACCGGAGGCCGCGGCATCCTCCTCGTCGAGGCCCTCTCGGCCACCTGGGGAACGGTTCCGGTCAGCGGCGGCAAACAGGTGTGGGCCGAACTCACCCTGACCGAACCCGTCGGGGACTGATCCGCGTGCGCCTCCTGCTGATGTCCGACACCCACCTGCCCAGGCGCGCCAGGGAACTCCCCGCGCCGCTCCTCGCCGAACTCCCGCGCGCCGACGTCGTGATCCACGCGGGCGACTGGGTGGACACCGCGACCCTCGACCTCCTCCGGAGCCGCTCCCAGCGGCTCATCGGCGTCTACGGCAACAACGACGGCCCCGGTCTCAGGGCCCGCCTCCCCGAGGTCGCCCACGCCGAACTCGACGGCCTGCGCCTCGCGGTCGTCCACGAGACCGGTCCCGCCCAGGGCCGCGAACGGCGGTGCGCGGAGCGCTTCCCCGACGTCGACGTGCTGGTCTTCGGCCACAGCCACATCCCCTGGGACACCACGGCCGCCACCGGTCTGCGGCTGCTCAATCCGGGCTCGCCCACCGACCGCCGACGCCAACCGCACTGCACGTACATGACCGCGACGGTGCAAGGCGGCACGCTCGACGACGTCCGCCTGCACCGGCTGCCGCCGCGTGTCCCGCATGCCCCGCGTGCTCGCGCCTGATCTACCGCCGCGGGTGGATCTCCCCGTCCGTCGCCGTCAGCGGGACGCCGCTGCCGCCCCAGCGCAGCGCCACGATCTCGGCGGCGACGGACACGGCCACCTCCTCGGGCGTACGCGCCCCGAGGTCGAGGCCGACCGGCGAGCGCAGCCGGGCCAGTTCGGCCTCGCCGAGCCCGCCCTCGCGCAGCCGTGCCAGCCGCTCGTCGTGCGTACGGCGGCTGCCCATCGCCCCGATGTACGCCGCCGGGCGGCGCAGCGCCTCCTCCAGGAGCGGCACGTCGAACCTGGGATCGTGGGTGAGGACGCAGATCACCGTGCGCTCGTCGGTGTCCGTCGTCCGCAGGAAACGGTGCGGCCACTCGACTACGACCTCGACGTCCGCCGGGAAGCGTTTCGCGGTGGCGAAGACGGGCCGCGCGTCGCACACCGTGACCCGGTGGCCGAGGAAGGCGCCGATGCGGGCGACCGCCGCCGCGTAGTCGATCGCCCCGAAGACCAGCATGCGCGGCGGCGGAGCGAACGAGTGCAGGAAGACCGTCACTGCGTCCTCGCGTCGCTCGCCGCGCGGTCCGTAGTGCCGCAGGCCGGTCGCGCCCAGCGCCAGTTCGCCCCGCGCGTCGGCGGTCACGGCCACGTCCAGGCCCGTCGTGCCGAGCGTTCCGGACACCTCGTCCGCCCAGACGGCGAGGGACGCGCCGCGTCGTGCCGGGCCGTCGGTCACCGTCGCCACCGTGACCGGGCGGCCCGCGGCCACCGACTCCGCGACCGCCCCGAAGGACGGATCGAGAGCGGCCGTCACGGGCCGTACGAGGAGGGTGATCTCCCCGCCGCAGGTCAGCCCGACGGCGAACGCGTCCTCGTCGCTGTACCCGAAGGTCTCAAGACGGGCCTCGCCCGACGCGGCCACCTCCCGGGCCAGCTCGAAGACCGCGCCCTCGACGCAGCCGCCGGACACGCTGCCCACGACCTCGTCGCCGGGCCCGACGGCCATGGCGGCGCCGGGGTCGCGTGGCGTGCTCCGGCTGACGGCGACGACCGTGGCGAGACCGAAGGGGAAGCCTTCCGCGTACCACCGGCCGAGCGCCGGGAGGATCTCACGCATGTCCGCTCCGCTCCTCTCACCACCGCCGCCGGACGGTCCGGCGCGGCCGGGCTGTGGCCCTCGACGAACGCGGCCACGCCCGGCGCCGGCGCTGCCGCACCGGCGGCCGGCGGTGCGTGACCGGAGCGGGCCCTGCGCGGAGCGGCCCGGATCACCCGCTGCGCCAACCGGTGCAAGCCTCGCATCCGGGCCGCGAGCGGCTCCGGATCGCCACGCTCCCGGCCGCCCGGCAGCGCCACGACCACCGCGCCGCGCGCCCTGCCGCGCCGACCCCGCCGGTCGGGCGTCGGCAGCCGGCCCGGCGCGAGTGCCGTCCTCGTCCGAAAGCTGACTTACTCTCAAGTCAGGAACCTTGACGGTCGATGACGCGCACGGGATTGTTGTGGACATGCCCAAGTTGCGTGCGCATCTGCTCGGGGTCCTCGTCCTGCTGACCGGCCTGCTGACGACCGCGGGAGCCCCGTCCGCCACCGCCCTCCCCGACGACCTGTGGTTCGACCCGGCCGCCGCCGCGACCCTCACGGTCCACGACGGCCGCTTCACCGACGGTCTCGGCCGCGAGGTCGTACTGCGCGGCTACAACGTCTCCGGCGAGACGAAGCTCGACGAGAACCACGGCCTGCCGTTCGCCTCGGTTGCGGACGCCAGGAAGTCGGCGACCGCACTGCGCGCCCTCGGCGGCGGCAACTCGGTGCGCTTCCTGCTCTCCTGGGCGTACGCCGAACCGGTGCGCGGCCAGGTGGACACCGCGTACCTCGCCGCGGCCACCGACCAGATGCGCGCCTTCCTGGACGCCGGGATCAGGATCTACCCCGACTTCCACCAGGACCTCTACTCGCGCCACCTCTTCGACCCCGACAGCTGGTACACGGGCGACGGTGCCCCGAAGTGGGCCGTCGACGCCGGCGACTACCCGGACGAGTACTGCGGCATCTGCCCGTTCTGGGGCCAGAACATCACCTCGAACGCCGCCGTCACGCAGGCGTCGTACGACTTCTGGCACAACGCGCACGGTCTCCAGGACGCCTTCCTCACCACCGCGGGGACCACCATGGCGTACGTCGAACAGCACCTGACCGACGCCCAGTTCGCGGGCGTCGTCGGCTTCGACCCGTACAACGAGCCGCACGCGGGTGTCTACGACTCCGGTCAGACGAGCCGGGCGTGGGAGAAGGACGTGCTCTGGCCGTTCTACGGGAAATTCCGGGCGCGGATGGACGCGGCGGGCTGGCAGGACAAGCCCGCCTTCGTGGAGCCGAATCTCTTCTGGAACGCCAACATCGACTTCCAGAAGCAGGAGGGCGGCCTCCTCGACGCGGGCACCCTCGGCCCGCGCTACGTCTTCAACACGCACTTCTACGACCAGAAGGCGATCTCGGGCATCTTCATGTGGGGCAAGGCGGAGAACGGACAGTACGTCAACGACTTCGCCGCCGTGCGCGACCGGGCCGCCGCCACCGGCACCGCGGCGGTCGTCAGCGAGTTCGGCCATCCGCTCGCGGGCAACGTCTCCGACAAGGCGCCGACCGTCCTCAAGGCGATGTACCAGGCCCTCGACTCCCGTGTGAAGGGCGTCAGTTGGTGGACCGGTCCGACCCGGTCGGGTCCCGTTCTGTCCGGCTCGCAGTGGCAGTGGGACATCTACCACGGCCGTCACCACGAGCTGATGAACGGCAACCCCGACAAGGTGCTCACCACCGGTGACGCCTGGAACGACGAGGACCTCTCCGCCGTACGCCTCGACGACTCCGGGACGGCGGTGCTGCGCCAGGACACCCGGCTCCTCGACCGCGTCTACCCGAGCGCGACGGCGGGCGCGACGGTCGCCTTCACCTACGAGGACCGGTCGCGGGACGGCTCCACCACGCTGACCTGGAACCCGGTCCCGAGCTCGCTGCCGCGCGTGGCCGAGCTGGTCGGCTCCGGCCAGTACGCGCTCCAGGTGTGGCGCTCGGACGGCAGCGCCGAGCCCACCGAGCTGCATCTGCCGGCGTCCTTCCCGACCGCCGCCACGACGGTGGTCTCGGACCTCGGCGTGAGCGCCGCGCCGCCCGCGTACACCAGGACCACCCCGATCGCGGTCGCTCGCGAACCGGGTGGCACGGGCAGCCGTCGCCTCCTGCTGACCGCCCCGGACTCGGGCACCCTGCACTACGCCCTGGTCACCAACGGCGCGACGGCCCCGTCCGCGGCCCTGCTGAGCGCCGCGCGCACGGAGCTGTCGAACTGGGCGGCCGCCACGGTGGGGTGACGGCACAGTTCCGCTTCGAGTGCCCAACGGCACAGCTCTGGGCGGAGATTGACAGGGAAGTCGTCTCCCGGCTAAGAGAGGGCGTACGGCCTTCACATGGCCTGATTTTTCTGGATCCTCCGTGTCCGGCAAAGAGGGGTTCGTCCCCTGAAGGGGGTGCCTGATGCGCCATACGCTCAGCCCCGTACGGCCCGCCCACCACTGTGACGCCGCCTGCCCCGTGCCGTTGGCGCCGCAGGCCATGGCCCAGCTGTACGCCCGCTACCTCGAACTGCGCAAAGAACGCCGCCTGCCCACGAACACGACCTTCGAGGAGTACTACACCGTCTGGCGCGCGGGCCGCAGGGGCGAGAACCTCGTCGGCCTCGACGACGGGGCGGTCGACCCCGGGCCCAGCACCGACAAGCAGCTGATCACCCGCCCCACCACCCCACTGCGGGGAACCGTACGGACGCTGGTGCTGCTCGTCGACTTCCCCGACCAGCCGCACGAGGCCGACCACGGCCCCGGCCACTACGACAGCATGCTCTTCGGCCTGGACGAGTTCCCGAGCGGCAGCATGCGCTCCTTCTACCGCCAGGTCAGCGCCTTCGACACCTCGCCCAGCACCGGCATCGACATCCAGGGCGCCGTGCACGGCTGGTTCCGTATGCCGCAGCCGCTGTCCTACTACGCCGACGGCAACTCGGGCATGAACACCACCTACCCGCGCAACTCGCAGGGACTGGCGTACGACGCCGTAATGGCGGCTCGCGCCGCCGGGGTCGACTTCACCTCCTTCGACGCGCTCGACGAGGGCGCCGTCACCGCCCTGTTCGTCATCCACGCCGGACGCGGCGCCGAGCAGACGACGCAGCGCGGTGACCTGTGGAGCCTCAAGTGGACGATCCCCGGCGGCGTCGAGGTCGCGCCGGGCCTGTCGGTCCGCACCTTCCTGACCGTGCCGGAGGACTGCGCCGTCGGTGTCTGCGCCCATGAGTGGGGCCACCTCGCGGCCCGCTGGGCCGACTACTACGACACCGGACAGCAGCAGCTGACCCGGTCGGCCGGGCTCGGCAACTACTGCCTCATGTCGGGCGGTTCATGGGGCAACGGCGGGCTGACCCCGGTGTTCCCGACCGCCATGCTGCGGATGTTCCACGGCTGGACCGAACCCCAGGTGGTGAACAAGACCACCCGGGACATCAGCCTGCGGCCCGCGGCGGAGGACGGCGAAGCGGTGTTCGTCCAGAACCCCGAGACGATGTCCGACCACCAGTACATCCTCGTCGAGTACCGCCGCCGGCGCGGCCAGGACGCCTTCCTGCCCGACGAGGGGATCGCCGTGTACGTGGTCGACGAGTCGATCGACAACGTCAACGACGAGCAGAACCTCGCCATCGAGCTCCTCCAGGCCGACGGCCGCGGCGACCTCTCGCGGATGTTCGGCCGGGGCAACCGGGGCGACAGCGACGACCTGTACCCGTTCAAGGACCAGAACACGGTCGGCGAGAAGACGGAACCGGCACTGAACCTGCCCGACGGCACCTGGACGGGGGTCACCATCGAGACCGTGGGCACCCCGGGCGCCGACGAGATGACGGTACACATCACCGTGGCCTGACCCCGGGCGTGTACCGACCGCCTACCCGGTGTTCCCGGGGTCCGTGTTCGGCTCGGGCGGTCGGTGCACGCGTACGAAACCGGTCCGGTAGGCGATGGCGACGAGCTGGGCACGGTGGCGGGCACCGAGCTTGGTCATGATGCGCTGGACGAAGGTACGCACGGTCATCGGGCTGACATGCAGGCTCCGGGCGATCTCGTCGTTGGTGAGCCCCTTGGCGGCGCACGCCAGGACTTCACGCTCACGCGGAGTGAGTACCTCCATTTCGTGCGGCGTCGCGGCCTGACGGTCGGGGCTGGCGAGGTAACGCGTGACCACGGCGTGCGTGGCGGCGGGGGACAGGACCATGTCCCCGGCCGCCACGGTACGGATGGCATTCAGGAACGCGGCGGGATCGACTCCCTTGCCCAGGAATCCGCTCACGCCCGCACGGAGAGCCCTCGCGATGTGGTCGTCCGTCTCGAAGGTGGTGAGGACGAGCACGCGAGTGTCCTTCAGCCGGTGATCCCGAGTGATCTCCCCGGCGGCCACCAAGCCGTCCTTGTCCGGCATCCTGATGTCCATGACCACGACGTCCGGCGTGGTGGCGCGGGCCAGTTCCACGGCCTGGACGCCGTTCGCCGCGATGCCGACGACTTCCATGTCGTCGCCGGAGTCGATGAGGATCTGGAACGTGCCGGCGAGGAGCGCCTGGTCGTCGGCGAGCAGCACCCGAATGGTCATTCGGACTCCTTGTGATCGCCGGGCGGAGGGCTCTCGGGGTGCGGCGCGTCCGTGGGAAGCTCCGCGACCACCTCGAACCCGACGTCGGGTCTGCGCCGGGCGCGCAGCCGCCCGCCGACGGCCTGCGCGCGCTCCCGCATGCCGATCAGGCCGTAGCCGGCGGCGCTTGTCGTCCGCTGCTCCCCGTCGTCCCTGACAGTGATCGTCAAGAGGCGGTCGCCGTAGTCGAGATGAACCGACGCGGACGTCGTCCCGGCGTGTTTGGTGACGTTCGTCAGTGCTTCCTGCACGATCCGGTACGCCGTGAGGTCGACGCCGGACGACAGGGCCTGCCCGGGACCGTCGCAGGTGAGTGAGACGTCCAGTCCCGCATGGCCGAAGGAGGCGAGCAGCGCCGGAAGCCGGGACAGCCGGGGAGCCGGCTCCACCGGGGTCGGGGGCTCCCCGGTCTCGCGGAGCAGCCCCACGGTCGCCCTGAGTTCGCCCAGCGCGGAGACCAGCGTCGTGGTGAGGTTCTGCATCACGTGCTGCGCCTTGTCCGGTTTGGTGGACAGCAGGTACTCGGCCGTGGCGGCCTGCGCGTGGGCCAGGGTGACGTGGTGGGCGACGACGTCGTGGAGTTCACGTGCGATACGCATCCGCTCCGCACCGACCCGGGTACGCGCTTCCTCCTCGCGGGTGCGTATCGCCATCTCGGCTCGCGCTTCCACGGCGGTGACGTAGTCACGGCGGCTGCGCATGGAGTCGGCGACAGCGCTGGGCAGGAGCACGAAGCCGACGAGTCCTACCTGCTCGGCCTGTACGGGCGTGCCGTTCGGGGACCAGATGGCTGAGGCGGTGAGCAGGACGAGGGCGGACGCCGCGGTGCAGCGGGCCGCGGTGCGGCTGTCGGTGCGCCAGGCGAGCGAGTACAGAGCCGCCATCAGCGGGCCGGCGACGGTGGAACTGAACTGGTATCCCAGGGAGGCGCCCATCGCGCCCAGGACGGCCGTACCCGCCGTGGTGGCGACCACGGTCAGACGAGGGAACGTGCGGTGCGCGAAGAGGGCGGAGGAGGAACATACGGCGACGAGGACAGCGGGCAGCGGCGGCCATCGAACGATGTGGGGTGGCTGCGTCATGGTGGTGGAGAGCACCGCGAGCCCGCACAGGGCCACCACCAGCGTGACGTCGACCTGTCGGGGACGGCACCGGGCCCACAGCCGCATCTCGGCGATCACGCAAGCTCCTTGACCGGTCGTTGCTTCTTCGCTTCTTCGCTTCTTCGTGCGTTCCGGCAGCGGGTGGTTGTGCCGGGACGGCCCGTGGTGGCACGGACAGCCCCGGCACAACCACCCGCTGCCGGCTAGACGTTGACCGATTCGTCCCGTGACGGGGGCTGTACCGGAAGAGCCGGGCCGGCCGCGAGGTGCCGGGTCAGCTTCTCGCCCTCGACGTCCACGTCGGGCAGCACCTTGCCCAGCCACCGTGGCAGCCACCACGCCGCGTGGCCCAGGAGGGCGAGAGCGGCCGGGACGATGGTCATGCGGACGACGAAGGCGTCGAAGAAGACGGCGGAGGCCAGGCCGAGACCCAGCATCTTGATCATGGAGTCGGTCATGCCGATGAAGCCGGCGAAGACCGCGATCATGATGACGGCGGCGGCCACCACGACCCGGGCACTGTGCCGGAATCCGGTGACGACGGCCTGGGCGGGCGGCTCGCCGTGCACGTAGGCCTCGCGGATGCGGGTCACGAGGAAGACCTCGTAGTCCATGGCCAGTCCGAAGACCACGCCGATCAGGAAGATCGGCATCATGCTCATCACCGGACCCGTCTGCGCGACGCCGAGCAGGCCGCTGAGCCACCCCCACTGGAAGACCGCGACGATCACGCCGAACGACGCGGCGACCGAGAGCAGGAAGCCCAACGCCGCCTTGACCGGGACGAGTACGGAGCGGAACACCACCATCAGCAGCAGTACGGCCAGGCCCACCACGACGGCGAGATAGGGGATGAGCGCGGCGGTGACCTTGTTCGAGACGTCGATGTTCATCGCGGTCTGACCGGTCACCAGCATCGGTGCGCCCGTGTCGGCCTCCAGTTCGCCGGCCTCCGCACGGATGGCTTCGACGATCTTCTTGGTCTCGGTGGCGGCGGGGCCGGTGCTGGGCACCGCGGAGACGACGGCGGTGTCGCCGGCCTTGTTGAACATGGCCGGTGAGACCTCCACCACGCCGTGAGTGGCGGACAGGCTCTTGCGGGCCTGCTCGACGACCGCCTTCGGGTCGGCGGTCTTCCCGGCGTCGATGACCACGGTCAGCGGTCCGTTGAAGCCTGGACCGAACCCTTCGGCGAGCGCGTCGTAGGCGCGTCGCTGGGTGGTCGAGGTGGGCTGTGCCTCGTCGCCGGGCAGGGTGAGCTGCAGGTCCAGCGCGGGAAGGGCCACGACGCCCAGGCCCACGACACCGAGCAGGAGGGCCGCCAGGGGGCGGCGGATCACGTAGCGGGCCCACCGACTGCCCGCGGGCTCCTTCGCCGCGGCGGTCCGCTGCTTCGCCGTGCGCCGGGGGCGCGGCATAAGGGCCTTGGGGAGGAAACCGAACAGCGCGGGCAGCAGCGTCAGCGCGATCAGTACGGCGATCACGATCGTCCCTGCCGCGGCCAGTCCCATGTCGGTGAGCATGGGTACGCCCGCCACGGCCAGTCCTGCCAGGGCGATGACGACCGTGGTTCCGGCGAAGACGACGGCTGATCCCGCCGTGCCCACCGCCCGGCCGGCCGCCTCCTCCGCCGGGTGCCCCTCGGACCGCTCCGCCCGGTATCGCGAGAGGATGAACAGCGCGTAGTCGATGCCGACGGCCAGCCCCAGCATGAGGGCCAGAGTGATCGTCGTGGTGGACATGCCGACGGCGACGATCGCGCAGATTCCCGCGCCGAGACCGATGAGTGCGGTGAGCAGCGGCAGACCGGCGGCGATCAGGGTACGGAAGGTGATGAACAGGACCACCGCCGCGACGGCGATGCCGATGATCTCGGTGACGCCGCCGAGTTCGGGGCCCGCGTCCACGGCCGATCCGCCGACCTCCACGGTCAGGCCCGCGTCCCGGCCGTCCTCGACGGCGTCCAGGAGGTCCTTGGTGGTGGCCTCTGTCAGATCGTCACTTTTCGCCTTGTACGTGACGGTGGCGTAGGCGGTGGAGCCGTCCTTGCTCACGGCGTCCTCCGTGAAGGGACTCAAGGCCTCCGCGACCTGAGTGCCGTCGCCCACTTCGGCGACGACCTTCTCCACCGCCGCCCTGTTGTCGCCGGCGGTCACCCGCTGTCCGTCGGGGGCGGCGAAGACGATGCGCGCGTCGGCGCCTTCCGCGTTGCCGCCGGGGAAGCGCGCGTCCAGCAGGTCGAAGGCCTGCTGCGATTCGGTGCCCGGCATGGAGAAGCCGTCCTCCTCGGCGGCCGGTGCCATGATCGCCGCGAAAGCACAGGCCACCAGGAGAACCACCCACGCGAGCGCGACGTAGCGGCGTTTACGGAAGGACAGCCGACCGAGTCGGTAGAGCAGTGAAGCCATGACGAGGCGCTCCAGTCAGGAAGACGGAAAGGGTGCGGCGGCGCTCAGGGCCGCGCTCCGGTCGGGTGGGCCTGCGGAAGGCAGCGGGCCGGAGCAGTGGCTCCATGGTTCGTGACAGAGGCCCCTCACGTCGTCCCGCACCTGCGGACACCGGCGCGTACGGAAACGGCAGTACGAGCAGGGCTCGGCCTGAGTCTTGAGGCTGACCCGGCGCTGCCGGGATCGGCGAGGAGCAGCCCGGCGAGGTCGTGCGGTACGGCGCCTCCGGGACCCAGCACCGCGCTCATCAGGCGCGGAGGTCCGGGTATTCCGGGAGCCGCCAGTCGCCGCCCCGGTCCTCCTTCGCGTACCGCGCGACGAGGTCGGGGACGCGCAGGAAGCAGGCCAGCGCGGTGACGGAGTGGAAGGCGTCGATGGCCGGCTTGCTCATGGGCATGCCCAGGCGCAGGAGGTGCGGTTTCACCGCGGCCTGGATCTCGTCGACGAACGGACGCAGCGTGGTGTCGTAGTTCGCCAGCGCCCGGGGCAGGTCGTCGGCGTGGCGGTTGATCTCGCCGGCCAGGACGTACGCGCCGACCAGGCCGCCGGAGACACCCATGCCGCTGTAGGGAGAAGCGCAGTGTGCGGCGTCTCCGACCAGGACCACGCGCCCCTTCGACCACGTGTCCGTGCGCACCTGCACGACCTCCTGGGAGTAGAAGCTGTCGGTCGTCTCCATGCCCTTGAGGAAGCGCTCGGTCTGCCAGCCCGCGTCACGGAACCTGTCGGCCCAGAACCGCTTCTGGCGCTCGACCGGCTCCCGGTGGACGGCTGAGGCGTCCTCGGACTCCTCCCGCAGCGCGAAGTAGACCTGGGTCTCGCTCGGGTGGTGACTCCGCCGCATGATCATCCGGCCACCGGGGGCGAGGTAGGTGTCCCGGATGTCGGTGTCCGAGGCGATGCGCGGGACGAACCAGTACGCCATGTGGATGCCCACCCGCCAGTACGGATCGGGCGTGCCCGGCGGCAGGACGGCCCGCCGGATGCGCGACCCCTGTCCGTCCGCTCCGACCAGGAGGTCGAACGCGCCGGAGGAGCCGTCGGAGAAGTGGGCGACCACGCGCTCCTCGTCCTGCTCGAACCCGTCCACGCTCACGCCGAAGACGTGGTCCACGTCGCCCTTCGTCGCATCGTGGAGGATGCGCACCAGGTCACCGCGCATGATCTCGTACTCGGAGGTCAGTGTCTGCCGGCCCCGACCGGACGTGTTGGCCATGATCGTCGCCCGCGGCTTGCCACGGGCGTTGACGAAGGCGACGCCCGCCTCGTCCACGAGCTTGCTCTTGACAGTGTCGAGAAGACCCATGCGCCTGACGGCGTCGATGCCCTGGCCCCGGAGGTCCACCTGGGCGCCCGTGGCCCGCAGCGCCGGAAAGCGTTCGACGACGGTCACCCGGTGACCGCCCCGGGTGAGCCGGTGAGCCAGAGCCTGTCCCGCGACCCCGCCGCCGCAGATGAGGACCTTCAGGGAGGGGGGTTGTGCTGGGGATCCTGCTGCGGGTTCCGCTGCGTGCGCCATGACACGAACCTTTTTCTATCGGTGATAGGTGCTTTTGCGAGCGTCGCCTATCGCCGATAGATTGTCAAAATGAAGATGAACCGGGAGACCGTCGTGGGCGAGGCGCTCGACCTGCTCGACGAGGTCGGCCTGGACGCCGTCAGCACCAGACAGCTCGCGAAGCGCCTGGGAGTCGAACAGCCCTCGCTCTACTACCATTTCCGGAACAAGAAAGAGCTGCTCGGCGCCATGGCCCAGGCCGCGATGGACCCGCACGCGACGGCTCCGCTCCCGGCGCCCGAAGAGGACTGGCGCGCGTGGTTCCTGGAGAACACGCGCAGCTTCCGGCGGACCCTGCTGCTACGCCGCGACGGCGCACGGCTCCACGCCGGAAACGCCCCTGGAGGGGGCGACCTCGACCGCATCGCCCACAAGATGGCCTTCCTGCTCGCGGCCGGTGTGCCGGAACGAGACGCCCAGATGGCGATGCTCGCCGCCAGCCGCTTCACGGTCGGCAGCGCTCTGGAGGAACAGGCGGACACGGAGCAGGCGAACACGGAGCGAGGGGGCACGGGACAGGGGGGCACCGGCCACGATGTCGGCGCGGACCACCCGGTCGTCCCGCTGATCGATCACGAGTCGGCGTTCGAGGCCGGTCTGGCCCTCATCCTGGACGGACTGACCCACCGCGTCGAGGGAACAGCAGGAGTCGCGGGATAGGAGCCCTGCGCTTCCGTCGCGGAAGCAGCGGCGCCGTCACCGGTCAGGCCCCGGCCAGCCGGTTCACGGCCGCGAGGACGGGACCCACCCCGTCCTCGTCGCGGAGCCGGCCGGCCAGCACCTTCGCGCGCGCCGAGTGCGCGGGCCCGGTCACCGCGCGCCGCACGGCGGCACCGAGCGCGTCGGCGGTGAGCCCGCGCAGCGGAACCGCCGCCGGGGCCACCCCGAGCGCCACGAGCCGTGCGGCCCAGAATGCCTCGTCGAACTGGATCGGCACGGGCACGGCCGGAACACCGGCACGCAGCGCCGCCGCGGTCGTGCCCGCACCCGCGTGATGCACCACCGCGGCCATGTGCGGGAACAGCGCCGAGTGCGGGACCTCGTCGACGGTGAACATGTCGTCGCCGGTGGCGGCAAGACCGGCCCAGCCCCGCTGTACCACACCTCGCACCCCGGCCGCGCGCAGGGCCCGCACGACCACCCCGCTCAGCCGCCCGGCATCGGGCACGGTGGCGCTGCCCAGACCGAAGAAGACCGGCGGAGGCCCGGAGTCCAGGAACTCCCGCAGCCGCTCGGGGAGTTGGGGTTCCAGGTCGTACGGCCACCAGTACCCGGCGACCCCGAGACCGGGTCGCCAGTCGCGGGGCCGCGGCACCACCAGGGGGCTGAATCCGTGGTGGACCTGCCAGTTGTGCCGCTCACGGGCGCGACGGGCGGCGCGCGAGCCGAGCGGCGGCAGACCGAGCCGGGCCCGCAACGCCCGCGTGGTGTCGGCGAAGATCTGCTCCACGGCCACGTTCACGGCACGCCCCGCGAGCCGGTTGCCCGCCGCCCCCAGTGACCGGGTGCCGATCACCGGTGGCGCGAACTCACGTGTGGGGGCGAGCGGCTGGAGATAGACGCCCATGCTCGGCACCCCGTGCCCCTCGGCGACGACATGGCCGAGGGGCCCCAGCGAACTCGACAGCAGCAGCACGTCGGCCGACCCGGCGGCAGCCACCAGGTCGTCCACCATCCGCCCCACCAGCGACCGCGTCATCCCGACCACCCGGGCCAGCTTGCCGACCCCGGTGGCACTGCGGTGCAGCGCGCGCCCGCGGGGGGACTCCAGCTCCGCCCTCGGATCCACCGGCAGCGGATGGAACCCCAGTCCGGCGGCCGACACCAGAGGCTCGAAGCACCCATGCGTCACCACCGTGACCTCGTGCCCGCCCCGCGCCAGCCCGTGTCCGAGCCCCGTGTACGGCGCCGCGTCGCCCCGTGAACCCGCCGTCATGATCGCTACTCGCACGACGGCCAGTATGGCGCCGATGACCGGCGGAGCGCCCGCTGCCGCGCCCTGTCGGCCGACGCGGCAGGGCGGCTCGTGTCGAACAAGCAGGCCGGCTCGTCATCGCCGGCTCGTCGTCACCGGGTGGCCGAGACGATCAGGACGGCAGCCGAGAGCAGGACCGCGGTCCCCGACAGGAACGTCGCGAGAAGCCGCCGCCGCAGCACACGATAGGCGGCCTCGTATTCGCCCCGCAATTCCCCGGCCCGCAGGGCGGTGCGCTCCCAGCAGAGCCGGGCGAGCGAGACGTACACCCTCGCGAAACGCTCCTCCACCTCCTCTCTCTGACTGTCGGTCAGCCACTCGAACCGCCGGCCGAAACGCCCCGCTTCGAGGCGCCCTTCGGCAAGCGTGGCCTCCACCAGCAGATGCCCCTCCAACTCGGCGATCAGAGCACCCGCGTCGACCGGCCTGTCATCCATCGCGGTCACCGCGGCCCCCTCTCCGCCGCGGACGACCGCACCTCCGCGGACGACTGCGCACCCGCGGACGCATCGGCTCCCGCAGGCGTCTGCCGGGGTGCGGGCAACCGCAGCCCCGCGGCCCCGATCTCGGGGTGGTGCAGGTCGAAGGCGGGGGATTCGGAACGGATGCGCGGCAGCGTGAGGAAGTTGTGCCGCGGCGGCGGGCAGGACGTGGCCCACTCCAGCGAACGGCCGTAGCCCCACGGGTCGTCGGCCTCGACCTTCTCGCCGTACTTGGCCGTCTTCCAGATGTTGTAGAAGAACGGCAGCAGGGACAGCCCGAGGACGAAGGAGAAAATACTGGAGACGGTGTTGAGGACCGTCAGCCCCTCCACGGCCAGATAGTCCGGAATCCGGCGCTGCATTCCGTTCGTGCCCAGCCAGTGTTGTACGAGGAAGGTGCCGTGGAAGCC
>NZ_LIPP01000130.1:0-32945 GCF_001418335.1 Streptomyces aurantiacus
TCGGCGAACGCGGCATGGAAGCCCTCCTCGCCGTCCTGGACACCCGCGACCCCGCACGCGACGACATCCCCGTAACCCTGGTGATCCGGGGCTCCACAGCCCCACCGAGCGCCCCTTAGGGGGAACGGAAACTGCGCAGGCTATTTAGCCTTTAGGGCGCGGGGAACTGCGCGACCAGCCCCCACCGGCCCGCAACGCTGCAAAACGCCGTGTGCCCCCGGCCTGTAAAAGACCGGAGGCACACAAAACTCAACAAAGTCGAGGAGATCACTCCTCATCCCCGTCTTCGGGCTCCTCCGCCTCCGCCGCGGTGGACGCCCCACCCTCCTCCAACAGCCGATCCAGCTGCCGCCCGGCAATCCGCTTGAACTTGCGCTGCTGCGGACGCGTCCGGTCCAGCACCGCAACCTCCAGCCGCTCCGCGGGAATCTCCCGCTCACTGCCGTTCGTATCGCGCGACAGCGCCTGCACAGCCAGCTTCAACGCCGCCGCCAGCGACATCCCGTCCTCATGCCGCTGGTCGAGATAGGTGTTGATCGTCTCGGCGTTGCCACCGACCGCGACCGAACCGTGCTCGTCCACGATCGACCCGTCGTGCGGAAGCCGGTAGATCTGATCGCCCTCCGGGGTCTCCCCCACCTCGGCGACCACCAACTCCACCTCGTACGGCTTCTCGGCCGCCGACGAGAAGATCGTGCCGAGCGTCTGCGCATAGACGTTGGCGAGACCACGGGCAGTCACGTCGTCCCGGTCGTAGGTATAGCCCCGCAGGTCGGCGTAGCGCACACCGCCGATCCGGAGGTTCTCGTACTCGTTGTACTTACCGGCGGCGGCGAAGCCGATCCGGTCATAGATCTCGCTGAACTTGTGCAGCGCACGGGACGGGTTCTCCCCGACGAACACGATGCCGTCGGCGAACTGCAGCACAACCAGGCTGCGACCACGGGCAATGCCCTTGCGGGCATATTCCGCCCGGTCGGCCATCGCCTGCTGGGGTGATACATAGAACGGCGTCGACACCGGCTATCCGTCCCTTTCTGTGGAAGTCACTGGATCACCTCGAAAAACGGACCGCGCTCAGAGCAACGCGGCGCGCGGACCGTCGGGCTGCTCCAGACGCCGCTCCAGGATCGCGGCGGCGGTCTCGGAGGACTCCTGGTCCGTGAGCCGGCGGAAGCCGTCCTCGGTGATCACTGTGACGATCGGGTAGATCCGGCGGGCGACATCGGGACCACCGGTCGCCGAGTCGTCGTCTGCCGCGTCGTACAGCGCCTGCACGACAAGCGTGGTGGCCTGATCTTCGGTCAGGTCCTTGGCATAGAGCTTCTTCATGGCGCTGCGGGCGAAGATCGATCCGGAGCCCGTGGCCGCGAAGCCCTGCTCCTCGGACCGGCCGCCCGTCACGTCGTAGGAGAAGATGCGGCCCTTGTCCCGGTCGACATCGAAACCGGCGAAGAGCGGCACCACGGCGAGGCCCTGCATGGCCATGCCGAGATTGGAACGGATCATCGTGGAGAGGCGGTTCGCCTTGCCCTCCAGGGAGAGCGTGGTGCCCTCCACCTTCTCGAAGTGCTCCAGCTCCAGCTGGAACAGCTTCACCATCTCGACGGCCAGACCGGCCGTACCGGCGATACCCACGGCCGAGTACTCGTCCGCCGGGAACACCTTCTCGATGTCCCGCTGCGCGATGACGTTCCCCATGGTGGCCCGGCGGTCACCGGCGAGCACGACGCCGCCGGCGAAGGTGACGGCGACGATGGTCGTGCCGTGCGGGGCCTCGATGACTCCCTGGATCGGCGGCAACTGGCGCCTGCCCGGGAGCATCTCCGGCTGGTGGTCGGACAGGAAGTCCATGAAGGACGACGACCCAGGCGTCAGGAAGGCAGCTGGTAGACGCCCGGTGCTACGAGTGTTGGCTTCCACGAGGATCCTTCCAAGTAGGCGGCAGCCCGACGAACTGCGTCGGGATCATCTCCCAACTTGCCGATGGCCGAATTGCAGTTGAAGCACAGTACGCCACGGACCCTACCCGTCTGATGACAGTGATCCACATGAACGGCCGGAGCTTTCAGACAGATCACACAGAGCCCCATTTGCGAGGCGACCATCTCGTCACGCTCGGCTTCGGTCATGCCGTACTGGCGCTTCAGGTGACCCTGTCGTCCCTGGATGGCCCGACACGCCTTGCACCGCGTCGACAAGCCGTCCGATGCGGTCGAATTGCGGTGCCACTCACTGTGCGGCTTGATCTCGCCACAGGTCCGGCAGAGCTTGTGCCCGTGCGGAACGTCCATCCTTTCCCGCACAGGCTTGCCGATGGCTTGGCGACGCCGCCGGTAGTGCGCAGCACTGTACTCAGCCACGCACTCCCGGCACCGCACCTGGAGGCCGTCACGACGGTTCCTGTCTGCCGCGAAGCACTCCGCAGGCAATGTGCGCTTACAGCCCGTGCACCGCTTACCTTGCGGCGAATCGGACAGATCGCTCATTCCCCACCTTTTTGCACGAAACTACGAACAAAGTCCTCTGCATTTTCCTCGAGTACGTCATCGATTTCGTCCAAGACAGAGTCCACGTCGTCGCTCAGCTTCTCCTGACGTTCCGCAAGGTCCTCGGACGCCTGTGTCTCGGGCGCCTCCTCGACCTCCTCGGTGTTGCGCGTCGCCTTCTGCTGTCCGCCGCCGGTGTCCTTGGTCGCCATAACCCTCACCCCGCTCGGTTCGACGTTCTTGATCAGACCCTACAAGCAGGGTCCGACATCGGCCCCGCAGTTCCTACTGTTCCTACAACGTCCGGGAACCACCTCCATGATTCCCGGACGGCGGCTTTTCCACCCTGTCGGGGCGGATCGGTCCAGTGGGTGTTTCAGTGGCCCGACAGGACCTTGACCAGCTCTTCCGCTGTGCGACAGCGGTCGAGGAGCTCTTTTACGTGATTACGCGTTCCGCGAAGCGGCTCAAGGGTTGGGACGCGCTGGAGCGAGTCCCGGCCCGGCAGGTCGAAGATCACCGAGTCCCAGGAGGCCGCCGCGACGTCGTCCGCGTACTGTTCGAGGCATCGCCCGCGGAAGTACGCGCGGGTGTCCTCCGGCGGCTGGGTGCGGGCCCGCTCCACGTCGGTCTCGTCCAGCAGCCGCTTGATCCTGCCGCGGGCCACCAGACGGTTGTAGAGGCCCTTGTCGGGGCGTACGTCGGCGTACTGGAGGTCGACCAGGTGCAGCCGGGCGGCGTCCCAGTCGAGGTCGTCCCGGCGCCGGTAGCCCTCCATGAGCTGCCGTTTGGCCACCCAGTCCAGTTCGCCTGCGAGGCTCATCGGGTCGGTCTCCAGGCGGCCCAGGACGTCCTCCCAGCGGGTCAGCACGTCCCTGGTCTGGTCGTCCGCGTCGGCCCCGTAGCGTTCCTCGACGTACTTGCGCGCCAGTTCGAAGTACTCCATCTGGAGTTGGACGGCGGTGAGTGTCCGGCCGCTGCGGAGGGTGATGAGGCGTTTGAGGGTGGGGTCGTGCGAGACCTGGTGCAGGGTGCGCACCGGCTGGTCCACGGCGAGGTCGACGGCGATGAAGCCGTCTTCGATCATGGACAGGACGAGAGCGGTCGTGCCGAGTTTGAGGTAGGTGGAGATCTCGGAGAGGTTCGCGTCGCCGATGATCACGTGGAGGCGGCGGTACTTCTCGGCGTCCGCGTGGGGCTCGTCGCGGGTGTTGATGATGGGGCGCTTCAGGGTGGTTTCGAGGCCCACCTCGACCTCGAAGTAGTCGGCGCGCTGGCTGAGCTGGAAGCCGTGTTCGTGCCCGTCCTGGCCGATGCCCACGCGGCCGGCTCCGGTGACGACCTGGCGTGAGACGAAGAACGGCGTGAGGTGGCGCACGATGTCCGAGAAGGGGGTTTCCCGCTTCATCAGGTAGTTCTCGTGCGTGCCGTAGGAGGCGCCCTTGTTGTCGGTGTTGTTCTTGTAGAGGTGGATCGGCTGGGCGCCGGGGAGCTGGGCCGCGCGTTCGGCGGCCTCGGCCATGATGCGCTCGCCGGCCTTGTCCCAGAGGACGGCGTCGAGCGGGTTGGTCACTTCGGGGGAGCTGTACTCCGGGTGTGCGTGGTCCACATACAGTCGTGCGCCGTTGGTGAGGATGACATTGGCCAGGCCGATGTCCTCGTCGGTGAGCTGACTGGAGTCGGCAGCTTCGCGGGCGAGGTCGAAGCCCCGTGCGTCCCGCAGCGGGTTCTCCTCCTCGAAGTCCCAGCGGGCCCGCCGGGCCCGGTGCATCGCCGCCGCGTAGGCGTTGACGATCTGGGACGAGGTGAGCATGGCATTGGCGTTGGGGTGGCCGGGTACGGAGATCCCGTACTCCGTCTCGATGCCCATTACTCGCCGTACGGTCATGCGGCCCTCCTTGCCCGGCGGCGTCCTCGGTCGGGGACGCCGCTCAAGTACCGCTGGCGCTCCGGTGCGTGCGCGGTGCCCGTCCGCGCACGGCGCGACTTGGCGGTACCGAAGAGCCTAGAACGCCTTTGCGCTGGTGGGGAGATCATTTGCGTCATTGGTCAGCTCCAGCTGTGCCCTGGAAAACAGTTGGCTGCGGGTACCCGGTGAGGGCACCCGCAGCCACCCTGTGTTTTACAGGTACTGACCGGTGTTCGCCACCGTGTCGATGGAGCGTCCGGTGTCCGAGCCCTGTTTTCCGGTGATGAGCGTGCGGATGTATACGATCCGTTCGCCCTTCTTTCCGGAGATTCGGGCCCAGTCGTCGGGGTTGGTGGTGTTGGGCAGGTCTTCGTTCTCCTTGAACTCGTCCACGCAGGCCTGGAGCAGGTGGGAGACTCGTAGGCCCTTCTGGCTGTGGTCGAGGAAGTCCTTGATGGCCATCTTCTTGGCGCGGCCGACGATGTTCTCGATCATGGCGCCGGAGTTGAAGTCCTTGAAGTAGAGGACTTCCTTGTCGCCGTTGGCGTAGGTGACCTCCAGGAAGCGGTTTTCCTCGGACTCGGTGTACATGTGTTCGACGGCGGTCTGGATCATGCTCTGGACCGTGGTGGTCTTGCTGCCGCCGTGCTCGCCGACGTCGTCGGGGTGCAGCGGGAGGCGTTCGGTGAGGTACTTGCCGAAGATGTCCTTGGCCGCTTCGGCGTCGGGACGCTCGATCTTGATCTTCACGTCGAGCCGGCCGGGGCGCAGGATGGCGGGGTCGATCATGTCCTCGCGGTTGGAGGCGCCGATGACCACGACGTTCTGCAGGCCCTCAACGCCGTCGATCTCGGCGAGGAGCTGCGGGACGATGGTGTTCTCCACGTCCGAGCTGACGCCTGATCCTCGGGTGCGGAAGAGGGATTCCATCTCGTCGAAGAAGACGATGACGGGTGTGCCCTCGCTGGCCTTCTCGCGTGCGCGCTGGAAGACGAGGCGGATCTGGCGCTCGGTCTCACCGACGTACTTGTTGAGGAGTTCGGGGCCCTTGATGTTGAGGAAGAAGCTTTTGCCCTGGGCCTGGCCGGTGACTTCGGCGACCTTCTTGGCCAGTGAGTTGGCGACGGCTTTGGCGATGAGTGTCTTGCCGCATCCGGGGGGCCCGTAGAGCAGTACGCCCTTGGGGGGCCGCAGTTCGTGTTCCTTGAAGAGGTCGGGGTGGAGGTACGGGAGCTCGACGGCGTCGCGGATCATTTCGATCTGGCCGCCCAGACCGCCGATCTGTTCGTAGCCGATGTCGGGGACTTCTTCGAGGACGAGTTCCTCGACCTCGCTCTTCGGTACGACCTCGTAGACGTAGCCGGAGCGGGGTTCGAGCAGCAGGGCGTCGCCGGGCCGGATGTTGATGTCCAGCAGTGGCTCGGCGAGCCGTACCACCCGTTCTTCGTCGGTGTGCCCCACTACGAGGGCGCGCTCGCCGTCCTCAAGGATCTCCTTGAGGGTGACGATGTCGCCGACGCTCTCGTACTCCATGGCCTCGACCACGTTGAGGGCTTCGTTGAGCATGAGTTCCTGGCCGCGTCGGAGCTCTTCGAGCTCGACGCTGGGGCTGACGTTCACCCGGAGTTTGCGGCCTCCGGTGAAGATGTCGGCTGTGCCGTCCTCGTTGGCCGTGAGGAAGACACCGAAGCCGGCCGGTGGTTGTGCGAGCCGGTCGACTTCCTCCTTGAGGGCCACGATCTGGTCGCGGGCCTCTCGGAGGGTGCCTGCGAGCCGCTCGTTCTGTGCGGACACGCCGGCCAGGTTGGTCTGCAGCTCGACGATCCGCTCTTCGAGAATCCTCGTGTGCCGCGGAGAGTCGGCGAGCTTGCGCCGCAGGACGGCGATCTCCTGCTCAAGGTAGGCAATCTGCCCGGACGGGTCGTCGGACCCTCGTCCCGGGCGGATGCCGCGGTTCATGTCGTCGTCGTGGGCTGCCACGGTCCTCACCTCCTCCAAGGGGAGCTGGACGCTTCCAGACCCTACCTGGGTGGGTGTCGATTGAAACCCCTAGATCACAAAGACGGTCGGGGTGTGTCCGATCTTCACCCTTGCGCTCTCCCTCACGCCAGTGGAATACCCATCCAACGTGACCGGGAAGCCGACGGAGGTAGGGTCGAAGTGTTCAACACCCGTCAGAGCTGGTCCGATTCCCGTCTTCGGGTGGTTCGGCGCAGGAAATGGCAGGAGAAATGACCGTGCAGCAGGAGGCCGGAGTCGACGGCGAGGCGCTTGAGGTCTGGATCGACCAGGATCTGTGCACCGGCGACGGGATCTGTGCCCAGTACGCGCCCGAGGTGTTCGAGCTGGACATCGACGGTCTGGCCTATGTGAAGAGTTCGGGTGACGAGCTTCTGCAGACCCCGGGTGCGACAACGCCCGTACCGCTGACGCTTCTGCGTGATGTCGCCGACTCCGCGAAGGAGTGTCCGGGTGACTGTATCCACGTACGCCGGGTGTCGGACCGTGTCGAGGTCTACGGTCCGGACGCGGAGTGAGCGTGCGGGCACCTCGTGTCACGGGGTGCCCGGCGGGTCACGTTGTCTGTCTTCTCACATGCTCCGGTCCACATGCTCGCTCCGGTCTCACGTGCTCCGGGCGGCGGGCGGTGTCGAGCGTATGAATGCGCCGTTCTTCCACTGCCACTTGGCGGTCTCGTTCACGTCGGGGCAGCAACTCGGTATGTCGGGCGAGGAGTAGCCGAGCAGGGTCGCGGTGATCGTGGCGTCGCGGAGGGCGAAGTCCTGGACGGACAGTCGGTCCTTCGGGTCGACGAGGGTGGCGACGACTCGGGGCTTCGGGGCGCCCTTGGGTGCGGTGAGGACGTAGACGCCGCTGGGCGGGGTGCCGGAGCCGGCGTCGCAGCGGACCACGGCGACCGTTTCGGGTGTGCCGTCGCCGTCGAGGTCGCCCGAGGCCTTTTTCTGGACGAGGACCTTCGCGGGGCCGCAGTCGACGGGGAAGTCGGCGTGGGCCGGGTCGGGGGCCGCCGCGGCCGCGGGGGCCGTCTTGGCCTTGGTGCCGTGCTGGGCGGCCGTGGCCTCGTCGGGTTGCATGAAGGAGGAGGCCGCGACGACCGCGGCGACGGCTGTTGCCGTGGCGACCCAGTGGATCGGACGGGTGTGCGTGTGGGCCAGTTCCGGGACGGCGGATTGCTGCACTAGGAAGTGTCTCCTGTGAGGGCTGTGCCGGTGGGGGTGGCCAGCATGGTGCCACACGTCACACCGTGAGGGAACGGTGGGGTCGGGGGTACCAGCGGGATGCCAAGGGAAAAGCGCTGTGGCCGAGTTCCGGAGGGGTCCTCGGGAACTCGGCCACGGTGCTTGCGCGTTGGGTGCGGCAGGGGCTGTCTGTCAGCCGTCAGCGGCCGGCGGCGCCCGCGTCGGCGTTCGGACCGGAGTAGTCCTCGCCGTAGGAGCCCTTGGAGGGGCGGCGGCGGCGCGTGGGCGGCTCGACGCCGTCCGCGAGGCGGCGGGCGGTGAGCAGGAAGCCGGTGTGGCCGATCATCCGGTGGTCGGGGCGGACGGCCAGGCCTTCGATGTGCCAGTTGCGGACCATCGACTCCCAGGCGGACGGCTCGGCGAAGCAGCCGATCTCGCGGATGGACTCGACGGTGCGGGCGAGCTGGGTGGTGGTGGCCACGTAGCAGCAGACGATGCCGCCGGGGACGAGCGCCTTGGAGACGGCTTCCAGGCATTCCCAGGGAGCGAGCATGTCAAGGACGACGCGGTCGACCTCGGTGTCCGAGAGGTTGTCCTGGAGGTCGCCGACGGTGAGCTGCCAGGCGGGGTGGGGGCTGCCGAAGTAGCGCTCCACGTTCTGCTGGGCGATCTCGGCGAAGTCCTCGCGGCGCTCGTACGAGTGGAGCATGCCCTGGTCGCCTACGGCACGGAGCAGGAAGGTGCTGAGCGAGCCGGAGCCTACGCCTGCTTCCACGACGCGTGCGCCGGGGAAGATGTCGGCGAAGGCGAGGATCTGCCCCGCGTCCTTGGGGTAGACCACGGCGGCGCCGCGGGGCATGGAGAGGACGAAGTCGGGGAGCAGGGGGCGCAGCGCCAGGTAGGCGACGTTTCCCGTGGTGCGGACAACGCTGCCCTCGGGTGCGCCGATCAGTTCGTCGTGAGGGAAGGAACCCTTGTGGGTGTGGAAGTTCTTCCCCGCTTCGAGCGTGAACGTGTAGTGGCGGCCCTTGGGGTCGGTCAGCTGTACCTGGTCCCCGACCTTGAAGGGCCCGCGTCGGCGGGCGGCACCGGTCGGTTCGGACATGTGAGTCAGCCTACCGGCGATTGCCGGGGGCTCCGACCACTCGGGTGGGTGGGCAGCTGCGGGTGCTTCGTGGCTGGTCGCGCAGTTCCCCGCGCCCCCTTCGGGGCGCCCCTGACGGGGCGCGTGTTCAGTTGGGGCGGGCCATTGCCTTGACGAAGGCTTTTTCGACGTCTGCTGCCGAGAGGACTCCGTAGATCTCGCCGGAGTCCTCCACGACCAGGTATTCGGTCGCGGGGGTCGCGCGCAGGACCTCCAGGAGTTCCTCGCCGGCCAGTTCGGCGGAGACGCGCATGCCGTCCGTCAGGTCCTGGGCGAGGCCGCTGACGGCGACCCAGGGGCGGCGGTGTTCGGGTACTCCCACGATGGCGGTCTCGCGGACGAGGGAGAGGGGTTCGCCGTCGGCGTCCACGACGACCAGGGCGCGGGCGCCGGCTTCGTTGGCGCGGCGGAGTGCTTCGGAGAGGGGGGTGGCGGTTTCGACGGGGACCGCGCGCCGGGTGAGGGCGCGGGCTCTCAGGTCGGGCAGGTGTTCGCGCAGGCGGGCCATGCGCAGGCTGTTGCCGGCGCCGGTCCAGATGATCGCGGCGAGGATCGCGGCGAGCAGGGCGTCCATGACGGTGTCCATGCCGCTGATGTCCTCGGCGTCCGCTCCGAGTGCGCCGGAGTGGGTGAGCAGGGGCAGTCCGATGAGTACGGAGATGGCGAGGACGCGGCCGACCCAGGCGGCGGCCACGGTGCCGCTCATCGGTTTGCCGGTGATCTTCCAGACGACGGCGCGGAGCATGCGGCCGCCGTCGAGGGGCAGGCCGGGGAGGAGGTTGAACGCGGCGACGATGAGGTTGGAGATCATCAGGCCGCCGAGGAGGACGCCGGGGACGGTGTCCGGTTCGACCGCCTGGAGGGGGAGGTAGAAGAGGCCGCCGAGGATCAGGGAGAGCAGTGGGCCGACGAAGGCGAGGACGAACTCGCGTCCGGGGGTCTCGGACTCCTTCTCGATCTCGGAGACGCCGCCGAAGAACTGCAGCTGGATGCGGCGTACGGGCAGTTTGAAGCGCAGGGCCGCGACGGTGTGTGCCAGTTCGTGGACGAGTACGGAGGCGTAGAAGGCGACGGCGAAGAAGAGGGAGACGAGGTAGCGGGCCATGCCGAGCTCGGGCAGGACGCGGTCGAGCTGGCCGCCGAAGACCCAGGTGATGAGTGCGGCGACGAGGAACCAGCTGGGTGCGACGTACACGGGTACGCCGAAGGGGCGTCCCATGAGGAGGCCGCCGCCGGGTTCTTTGGCGCGTCGGGGGGCGGGGCCCTTCTTTCCCTTTGCGCTCTTTCCCTTTGCGCTCTTTCCCCTTCCGCCGTCGGGCTGCGGGGTGGGGGCCGGTGTCGGGTCTTCCTGGTCCTGGCCGTCTGCCGGGGTGTCGGTGTCGTGCGGTTCCTGGGGGGAGGGTGGCCGGGCCGTCGTGGTCGCGGGGTCGCCGGGCCGCGGCTGGTCCGTGGGGTGCTCGTCCGCCTCGTCCGTGCCGGATCGCGGCTGCCCGCTCCCGCCGCTCTCGTCCACGATGTCCCCTCGTTCGACGCGTATCCCGCTCGCGATCATGCACGCGATAGGTCTTGTGGTCGATGGTATGCGGCCGTCGCGGCGTGTTAGGCCCCGGCTCCCCTTCTGTTTCCCGGGCAGGGGTGCGGGCAGGGGTGCGGTGCGCGGGTCGTCGTGTGCGGCGGTGTCAGTGGTGGGCCGTAGGGTTTGTTGTCATGGAAACCAGCACCGAGGGCGTTGTCCCGGCCGGCCCCGAAGCCGGGCCGGTGGACGACGCGGCCCCGCCGTCCGTCGCCCCGGAGGCCGGTCGTGGGGTGGGGGCGGTGCCCCCGGCCTCGCTGTCGCCCTCGCGTGCCGGGGATTTCATGCAGTGTCCGTTGCTGTACCGGTTCCGGGTGATCGACAAGCTGCCCGAGAAGCCGAGCGAGGCGGCGACGCGCGGGACGTTGGTGCACGCGGTCCTGGAGCGGCTCTTCGACGCGCCGGCCACCGAGCGGACCGCTCCGCGTGCGAAGTCGTTGATCCCGGGTCAGTGGGACCGGCTGCGTGAGGCGAGGCCGGAGCTGGCCGAGTTGTTCGCGGACGCCGACGAGCAGGCCGCGGGCGAGAAGCTGGCCGGCTGGCTCGCCGAGGCGGAGCGGCTGGTCGAGCGCTGGTTCACCCTGGAGGACCCGACGCGTCTGGAACCGGCCGAGCGGGAGCTCTTCGTGGAGGCGCAACTCGACTCGGGGCTGAAGCTGCGCGGGATCATCGACCGGGTGGATGTGGCGCCGACCGGGGAGGTGCGGATCGTCGACTACAAGACGGGCAAGGCCCCGCGTCCGGAGTACGCGGAGGGCGCGCTGTTCCAGATGAAGTTCTACGCCCTGGTGGTGTGGCGGCTGAAGCAGGTCGTCCCGCGCCGTCTCCAGCTCGTGTATCTGGGCAGCGGCGACGTGCTGACGTACGACCCGGTGCCGGCCGATCTGGAGCGGGTGGAGCGCAAGCTGCACTCGCTGTGGGAGGCGATCCGGCTGGCCACGGAGACCGGTGACTGGCGGCCGCGGCCCACCAAGCTCTGCGGCTGGTGCGATCACCGGTCGGTCTGCCCGGAGTTCGGCGGCACTCCCCCGCCGTATCCGCTCCCGGTGACGGTGCCCGGGTCCGGGTCCGGCGGCGCGTGAGCCGAAGCGGCCGGAGTACGGGCTGAGTTCGCGCGGGCTCAGGCGAAATTCAGGCGGAGTGCGGGCGGAGTTCCGCCGTGGTGCGGTCGTGGGTGCGGCTGTGGTGCCCCGAGCGCGGACCGGGGGGTGCCCGCAGGGCAGAATGGGGCCGGACTAGCGAAGGAGACTTACGTGGCCATCCGCGTCCTACTGGTCGACGACCAGCCGCTGCTGCGCACCGGCTTCCGGATGATTCTGGAGGCGGAGCAGGACCTCGCGGTCGTCGGCGAGGCCGGTGACGGTCTCCAGGCACTCGATCAGGTACGTGCCCTGCAGCCCGATGTGGTTCTGATGGACATCCGAATGCCGAGGATGGACGGAGTCGAGGCGACCCGGCAGATCACCGGCCCCGGCCGGGACGGTCCGGCGAAGGTGCTGGTCCTGACGACCTTCGACCTCGACGAGTACGTGGTGGAGGCCCTGCGCGCCGGCGCCAGTGGTTTCCTCCTGAAGGACGCCCCTGCCAACGAGTTGGTGCAGGCGATCCGTGTGGTGGCCGCGGGTGAGGCCATGCTGGCGCCGAGCATCACCCGTCGGCTGCTCGACAAGTACGCGGGCCATCTGCCCTCCGGTGACGAGCCCGTGCCGGACACCCTGCACACGCTCACCGAGCGGGAGGTCGAGGTTCTGAAGCTGGTGGCCCGCGGGCTGTCGAACGCGGAGATCGCGGCCGACCTGTTCGTCAGCGAGACCACGGTCAAGACGCATGTGGGCCACGTCCTCACCAAGCTGGGGCTGCGGGACCGGGTGCAGGCCGCGGTGTACGCGTACGAGAGCGGTCTGGTGCGCCCGGGAGCGCAGTGACCGGGCGTGCCTCGGAGCCTGTCCAGGAGCGTGGGCGGAACGCGGCACCGATGACAGCAGCATGAAGAATGGCCGCCCCCTTCCAACGTGAAGGGGGCGGCCATTCTCATGGACGTGTGTGCGGTGCCGGCGGTGTCAGCTGCCCACTCCGCGGCCCAGCTCCCACAGCTGCAGCGTCGCCGAGGAGTTGATGGCGTACTCGGCGCCGGTGATGTCGTCCCGTACGGCGAGGTACTGCTTGCCCTGCCACAGCGGCAGGAGCGGGACGTCCTTGGCGACGATGCTCTGGATCTCCTCCATGCTCTTCGAGGCGGTGAGCCGGTCGGCCTCGCGGCGGGACTCCGGGATCAGGTCGTCGCGGATACGGCTGTTCGCGTACGGCAGCGCGATGGTGTTGTCCTTGTCGAGGAACGGCGTGATGAAGGTCTCGGCGTCGGGGAAGTCAGGGAACCAGCCCATGCCGTAGACGGCGAACTTGCCCTCACGCTGCTTGGGGCGGTACTTGTCCCATATCTCGCCCTTGGTGTCCACGTCGAAGAGCCCGGTGTCGTTGAGCTGCTTCTGCAGCGTCTCGAACTCGGTCTTCGTGGCGGAGCCGTAGTGGTCCGTCGTGTAGTGCATCGTGAACTTCACCGGCGTCGTGACGTTCGCCGCGGAGAGCAGCGCCTTGGCCTTGGCCACGTCCGGGTTGCCGTACTCGTTGAAGAACGAGTTGGCGTGTCCGGTGACCGTGGCCGGGACCATCGAGTACAGCGGGTCGGCGCCGGAGCCGTACACCTTGGAGGTCAGTTCGCTGCGGTTGACGATCTGGGCGACCGCCTGGCGGACCGCCTTGTCCTTCAGCGTCGGGTTGTCGGTGTCGAAGCCGATGTAGCGGATCTCCAGGCCCGGCTGCTCGATCACGTCAATGTCGCTGTCCTTGGCGTTCTGCAGCTTCTTGATCTGGTCGGGCGACATGGTGCGGGTCATCATGTCGATGTCGCCCTTTTCGAGCGCCGCGCCCATGGCTTCGGGGGTGTCGAAGGACTTCAGTTCGACCTTGTCGTTCTTCACCTCCGAGATCCCCTGGTAATTGGGGTTCTTGGTGAAGACGACCTTGACGATCTTGTCCTTCTTGGTCTCGGCCTTGAGCGTGTACGGGCCCGAGCTGCTCACGTCGGAGCCGTTGCGCAGCTTGTTCTTGGCGTAGTCGTCGGGGTTGACGATGCCCGCGACTGGCGTGGACAGCTTGAACGGGAAGGTGGCGTCGGCGCTGTTGAGGTGGAAGATCACCTCGCGGTCGCCCTTGGTCTCGACGGCGTCGACGGTGGACAGCAGCGAGGCGACCTCGGTGTCGGCCTTGATTCGCAGCGCGCGCTCGATGGAGAACTTCACGTCCTCGGCGGTGATCGGGTCACCGTTCGAGAACTTGAGGTCCTTGCGCAGCTTGCAGGCGTACCGCTCGTTGCCCGAGTCGGTGAAACCGCACTCCTCGGCGGCCTCCGGGGCCGGGTCGCCGCCGCCGTTGGGCATGGCCATCAGCGTCTGGACCGTCTGACGCAGGACGTTCCACGAGCCCACGTCGTAGGCGTAGGCCGGGTCGAACGGAGCCGGTGTCGCCTTGGAGACGGAGAACCCGTCGGTGGTACCGACGACGATTGCGTCGCCGCTGTCGCCGCCACTGTCGGAGCCGCCGCATGCGGCGAGGACAGAGGCGAGCAGACCGATCGTGGCCGGCAGCACCAAAGGCTTACGGTTCATGCTCGAAGTTCTCCAGAGCTGTCGATCCCGCGGGCCCGGCAAGCCGGGGTGTTGCGGTCGGGTCACGGGGGTTACGGCGATGTTCTCGCGATGAGATTAGTCCGCGTCGGCAGGACGGTTCGCAGGCACCGGAGTTGAGTTCCCATCACGCTGCGAAACCGTGCGCGGACGCACCGAAAAACCGACAGTGGAAGGATTCGTACACCCTCCCACGAATCGGGACACAAGGGCGTGCACCTGGCCACCGAAAAGGCTTGCCAGACACACGCGCAACCCCCTGTCGACCCCCCTTTAGGTGGTGAACGTCACACCTTCAACTGCACCGGGGAGTACCGGAATTCAGCCGTCCGATCCGTGCGGAACGTGATCGAATTATTCCGGTGCCGTGACCACGCAGTTTTTGGCATTCACTGCGCGCACCGTGAGTGAACGTTTAGCCCTTTTCCGTCATCAGAGCCCGTAGAAAAGGCAGGTCGACCTGTTCGAGGGAGGTCACGACGGTTCGCCCGGCGGCCGGCACGATCGGGGACACCGAGGGCACGGCCACGACGCGGCAGCCCGCGGCCTCGGCGGCGGCCACGCCCGTCGCGGTGTCCTCGATGACCGCGCATCTGGCCGGATCCGCACCCAGCCCGGAGGCCGCGAGCAGATACGGGTCGGGGAAGGGCTTGGTGCGCTCGACCTCGTCGCCGGCGACGGTCAGGGCGAAGTTCTGGGCGCCGAGCGAGACCAGGACGCGGTCGATGATGCGGCGGTGCGAGGCGGAGACCAGCGCGGTGGGGATCCGGTGCGCGGCGAGTTCGGCCAGGAGTTCCGCGGCGCCCGGCATCAGCGGCAGGGCCCGGCCGATACGGTCCTCGAAGCCGTCGTTCAGCAGCACGGTGAGTTCGGAGAGGGTGATCTGGGCGCCGGTGGCCTCGATGAGGAAGCCGGCGCTGCGGGTCATGGGGCCGCCGACCACCACGTGCCGCCAGGAGTCGTCGAGGCGGTGGCCCAGCCGGGAGAACACCTCGACCTCGGCGTCCCACCAGAAGCCCTCGGTGTCCACCAGGGTGCCGTCCATGTCGAGGAGTACGGCTTGGAGGGCGGAGCCCTCGGCCGTCCGGGTACCTAGTGCGGGGACCGTACTGGTCATAGGCGCACCTCCGCTTGAGGGACGAGAAGGCCGGTTCCCTTTCGGGAACCGGCCTGCACTGGACCGACCAGTGTACGTCGCCGTCTACGGAAGTGCCTGTTGGCTTGCCGCCGGCTTGGGGGCCCCCGGGGGGGGACCGGGGGGTTCGGTCGGCTGACGGCCCGTTGTGGTTGCTCGCGCAGTTCCCCGCGCCCCTCACGGGGGCGCCGCCTGTCCGGGGCGCCGCCCCGGCTGGGGAAACACTGTGCAAACCACCTGTACGGGGCAGCAACCATTGCGTTACGGGCGGCCTCTCGGGCATGCTCCGGGGAACCCTCCCGCTGCGAGAGCGGGATCTGGGCAGAGGAGGCGTGCCGCCGTACCCTTGGGGGTATGGGGTTGGGAAGATGATTCCCGGTCACAGCTCCGCCGCTCCTGTCGACCCACCCAAGAGGATCCGAACGCCGAGACACCCATGGCCGGTCACGAATTCGAACCCGCGGACCGCAAGCGCCCCGTCGCCGATCCCACGGCGGCCGAGCCCTTGGCGGCGGAAGAGACACGCCAGTCCTGCGACCCCGCCTTCAAGCACGGTGTCGTCGTGGGTTTCGACGGCTCGACGTCCAGTGAGCGCGCCCTCGCGTACGCGATCGGCATGGCAGGCCGCCTGGGCTCGGGCCTGATCATCGTGCACGTCGCCAACCGGCTGCCCACCACGGTGTGGGCGGGCTGCGAGCCCCCCGTCTTCGTCGACGTGCCGGACCACCGCACCGAGGTGCTCGGTCTTGAGCTCGCCTGCGCGGACTACCTGGCCGAAGTCCCCTGGATCCTCGTCGAGCGCGGCGGCGACATCTGCCACGAACTCGAAGAGGTGGGGCGGGAGTACGAGGCCGACGCGATCGTCGTCGGGTCGACCCACGGGATCGTCGGGCGCATCTTCGGCACGGTCGCGGGCCGGCTCGCCAAGCGGGCGAAGCGGCCGGTCGTCGTCATTCCGTGACGCGGCTCGGCCCGCCCCGGGTGACCTGTGAACCTACTCGTGCGTAGATGTGTTTGTGAGCTTGTGAAGGGCATATAGGGGGCACGGTCTGTCGCCGTTGTCCGGGCGCAGTCTGTCGCCGTTTTCACGGTGCGCTGCCGATCGGGGCGTGACGGTCGCCGGTTGTGGCAGCCGGCCGGGGTGTTGGGCGACCCCGGCGTGACGGGTCCCCCGTGTCTGGTGGCACACGAGGGACCCGTCCCCTTGTTCCGGTTCTGCGGATGGGTGGGGGCTTGTCGCGCAGTTCCCCGCGCCCCTGACGGGGCGGCGCCCCGTCCTGACGGCGCGCGGCCCTTGAGTGGGCCTACTCCACTGTTACCGACTTTGCCAGGTTTCGGGGCTTGTCGATGTCTCGGCCCAGGGACAAGGCCGTGTGGTAGGCGAGGAGTTGGAGGGGGATGCCCAGCAGGATCGGGTCCAGTTCGTCCTCGTTCTTCGGGACGACGATCGTCTGGTCGGCCTTCTCCTGGCGCTCGTGCGCCACGGCGAGGATCTTGCCGCTGCGGGCCTTGATCTCCTCAAGGGCCGCCCGGTTCTTCTCCAGCAGGTCGTCGTTCGGGACGATCGCGACCGTCGGCAGCGCCGGCTCGATCAGCGCGAGCGGCCCGTGCTTCAGCTCCGAGGCGGGGTAGGCCTCGGCGTGGATGTACGAGACCTCCTTCAGCTTGAGCGAGGCCTCACGGGCCACCGGGTAGCCGCGCACCCGGCCGATGAAGAGCATGGAGCGGGCCTCGGCGTACTGCTCGGCCAGCTTCTTGATCTCGTCCTCCTGGGCGAGGATCTCCGTGATCTGGCCTGGCAGCTTGCGCAGGCCCTCGATGATCCGCTTGCCGTCGGAGACCGACAGGTCGCGGGTGCGGCCCAGGTGCAGCGCGAGCAGCGCGAAGGCGACCGTGGTGTTCGTGAAGCACTTGGTGGAGACCACGCACACCTCGGGCCCGGCGTGCACGTACATGCCGCCGTCGGCCTCGCGGGCGATGGCCGAGCCGACCACGTTCACGACGCCGAGGACCCGGGCGCCCTTGCGCTTCAGCTCCTGCACGGCGGCCAGGACGTCGTACGTCTCACCGGACTGGGACACGGCCACGTACAGCGTGTCGGGGTCGACGACCGCGTTGCGGTAGCGGAACTCCGAGGCGGGCTCGGCGTCCGCGGGGATACGGGCCAGCTCCTCTATCATCTGGGCGCCGATCATGCCCGCGTGGTACGAGGTGCCGCAGCCGAGGATCTTCACGCGGCGGATCTTGCGTGCCTCGCGGGCGTCCAGGTTCAGCCCGCCCAGGTGCACGGTGGAGAACCGGTCGTCGATCCGGCCGCGCAGCACCCGGTCCACGGCGTCGGCCTGCTCGTGGATCTCCTTGTGCATGTACGTGTCGTGGCCGCCCATGTCGTACGACGCGGCCTCCCACTCCACGGTGGTCGGCTCGGCCGTCGTACGGGTGCCCTCGGTGGTGTACGTACGGAAGTCGTCGGCCTTCAGCGTCGCCATCTCGCCGTCGTCGAGCGTGACGACCTGGCGGGTGTGGGTGACGAGCGCGGCGATGTCCGAGGCGACGAACATCTCCTTCTCGCCGATGCCGAGGACGACCGGGGAGCCGTTGCGGGCGACCACGATGCGGTCGGCGAAGTCGGCGTGCATCACGGCGATGCCGTACGTGCCCTCGATCAGCCGCAGGGCCTGGCGGACCTTCTCCTCCAGGGTCTCGGCCTGGGAGCGGGCGACGAGGTGGGTGAGGACCTCGGTATCGGTCTCCGAGAGGAACTGGACGCCCTCCGCCTCCAGCTTCTTGCGCAGGTCGGAGGCGTTGTCGATGATGCCGTTGTGGACCACCGCGACCTTGTTGTCGCCCGACATGTGCGGGTGGGCGTTCTCGTCGGAGGGGGCGCCGTGGGTGGCCCAGCGGGTGTGGGCGATGCCCGTGGTGCCGGCGAAGCGCTTGGGGACGCGGGCCTCCAGGTCACGTACCCGGCCCTTGGCCTTGACCATCTTCAGGCCGGCCGTCTTCGGGGACGTCACGACGAGGCCCGCCGAGTCGTAGCCGCGGTACTCAAGGCGCTGCAGGCCTTCGAGGAGGAGGGGCGCCACGTCACGCCTGCCGATGTATCCGACGATTCCGCACATACAGAACGTTCCTAGCCGTAGACGATGCGGCGCACCTGCCGGAGCGTGAGCTCCGGCGGTGCGACCGCGCGGTAGTTGAGATCCGCCGTGATCCGTTCGAAGATCGCCGAGTTGACCAGGCCCTGAGCCTGGAGCTCCCGGTGGCGGCGACGGACGTAGTCCTCGGTCGTCTCGTCGAAGTACGCGAGCACGTCCTGGATCACCCGCAGCGCCTCGCCCCGGCTGAGGGGCGAGGAACGCATCAGGTGATCAACAAGTTCGTCGTGCACCCGTTGATCCTGGGGTAAAGCGCGGGCGATCGCAAGAATCCTGCCCGATATCGGGCAGGAGGCTGTCGTAACTCTTGGTGGGACCTGTTCGGGGCCTGTCACATCCGCTTGAGGATCGCCCGTTTGGCCAGGGTGAACTCCTCGTCCGTCAGGACGCCGGATTCGCGCAGGTCGCCCAGTTCGCGCAGGCGCCGCAGCAGCGCGTCGTGGTCGGCCTCGGGGGGCGGATTCGGATGTGGGGCCGGGGACGGAGACGGGGTGAGTTGCTTCGGGGGTCCGTCCGCCGGGGCCGGGGCCTGGGCCTGGGTCTGGGCCGAGGCCGACGGGTGGGGCAGGCGGGCCTGGACCGCCGCCGCGACCAGGGTCATCAGCGGGTCCTTCTTGAAGCCCCACAGCTCCACGGCGTTGGGGTCGTACTTCGGCGGAGCCTTCGTCGGCGCGCCCCGCACGGTGAAGCGGAGATGGCCGTTCTCCAGGCCGACCGCGGGCTGCCACTCCACGGACCGGATGTCGGACAGGGCGATCGAGCGGGCGCCCGCGGCCGATTTGGCCTCCTCCGTCTTCCAGTTCCACTCAAGACGCACGTGCTTACCGTCGAAGCTCGCGGTGCCGTCACCGGCGGAGACCGACAGGGGCACGGACGGGCCGGGCAGCAGAAAGCGGTCGACGGCGGTGGCCGGCACCTCGTCCAGGAGCAGCGCGCCCCGTATCTCGTCCACGAAGTACTCGGCGACGCCGTAGCGGTCCGACTCCACCGTCAGGTGGTACGGGTCGGCGGAGTCCGTGAGCCGGCCGCCGGTCGCCTGGAGCAGCGGGTCCGCGCCGTCGCGCAGCCGGAGCCTGAGCCGGCCCGACCGCCTGCCCTGCTCGAACGAGATGCCCGCCAACGCGCCCAGCGGGACGGTCAGTTCACCCAGGGCCTTGCGCAGCAGACCCACGTTCTTGTCGCGGCCCGGCACCAGCCGCAGGGCGTCGCCGTCGAAGGTCCACGTGCCGTCCCGCTGGATGATTTCCGCCATGAGGGGGATTGTTTCACCAGCTCTGCGGCAGAGTGGTCTATACCCATCCGAAGGGAGCGCATGTGAGACCCCACAGAACGCCCCGTCTGCTCGGTACGCTGCTGCTCGTGGCAGCCGCCGGCCTCTCCGTGGCCGGCGCGGCACCCTCCGCGCCCGCCCGAACCGCCACTCCGTTGAGCCGCGTCGTCCCGGCTCCCGCCTCGGTCGACCCGGGCGGCTCCCCGTACCGGATCACCAGCGGTACGCGTATCCGCGTGGACGACTCGCCGGAGGTGCGCCGGGTCGGTTCGTACCTCGCCGGAGTGCTGCGCCCGTCGACCGGCTACCGCCTCCCGGTCACCGACGACCCGGGCCGCGACGGCATCCGGCTCCGCCTCACCCGCAAGGACGCGGGCCTGGGCGCGGAGGGCTACCGGCTGACGAGCGGCAAGGGCGCCGTCACCATCACGGCCCGCGAACCCGCCGGGCTCTTCCACGGTGTCCAGACCCTGCGCCAACTGCTGCCCGCGGCCGTCGAGAAGGGCACCGAGCAGCCGGGTCCCTGGCCGGTCGCCGGCGGCACCATCACGGACACTCCCCGCTACGGCTACCGCGGCGCCATGCTGGACGTCTCCCGGCACTTCTTCACCGTGGACCAGGTGAAGCGCTACATCGACCAACTGGCGCTCTACAAGATCAACACGCTGCATCTGCACCTCAGCGACGACCAGGGCTGGCGGATCGCCGTCGACTCCTGGCCGCGCCTCGCCACGTACGGCGGGTCCACGCAGGTCGGCGGCGGGACCGGCGGCCATTACACGAAGGCCCAGTACACGGACCTCGTCCGGTACGCCGCCTCGCGCCACCTCGACGTCGTGCCCGAGATCGACATGCCGGGCCACACCAACGCGGCGCTCGCCTCGTACGCGGAGCTGAACTGCGACGGCGTCGCCCCGCCCCTCTACACCGGCACCGCGGTCGGCTTCAGTTCGCTGTGCGTCGACAAGCCGGTGACGTACGACTTCGTGGACGACGTGATCCGTGAGCTGGCCGCGCTCACGCCGGGCAAGTACCTCCACATCGGCGGCGACGAGGCCCACTCGACGAGCCACGAGGACTTCGTGGCCTTCATGGCGAAGGTCCAGCCGGTCGTCGCCAAGTACGGGAAGACCGTGATGGGCTGGCACCAGCTGACCGGGGCGAACCCGGCGAAGGGCGCGCTGGCCCAGTACTGGGGCATGGACCGAACGGGCGCCGCGGAGAAGGAACAGGTCGCGGCTGCCGCGCGGGCCGGTACCGGTCTCGTCCTCTCGCCGGCCGACCGCGTGTACCTCGACATGAAGTACACCGCGGACACGCCCCTCGGCCTCGACTGGGCCAGCCTGATCGAGGTGCGCCGGTCGTACGACTGGGACCCGGGCACCTACTTCGCCGATGTGCCGAGTTCGGCCGTGCGCGGTGTCGAGGCGCCGCTGTGGTCGGAGACCCTCACGACCTCGGCGAACATCGAGTACATGGCGTTCCCGCGGCTGCCCGGGGTGGCCGAGCTCGGCTGGTCGCCCGCCTCGACGCACGACTGGGACGGCTACAAGGTGCGGCTCGCGGCACAGGCACCGCGGTGGGACGCGCTGGGCATGGACTACTACCGGTCGCCCCAAGTCCCGTGGCCCGCAGAGTAGTTGAGGACTGTTAATTGACAACCGGTAGTTGAGTACGACGGCGGGCGCCCCCTGGGACCGTACGTGGGGGCGCCCGCCTGCTTGTGGGGCTACAGCCCGGCGATCGGGTTCTTGAGGTTGCCGATGAGCTGGAGGGCGCCTGCGGGGTCGGCGAGGTCCACCATCTGTTCGTTGTCGCGCAGCTGGAGCCGGTTGAGGCAGGACAGCGCGAACTCGGGCGCGAACAGGTCGTACTGCTCGAACTTGTCCGCGAGTTCGGGCGTGGCCGCCTGGTAGTCGCGTACGCAGTCGGCGACGGTCTGCCAGAAGTCGGTCTCCGCCAGGACGCCCTCGCTCGCCAGGTTCGCCGCCAGGAAGCGGAAGAAGCAGTCGAAGACGTCCGTGAACAGCGACAGGAGTTTTTTGTCCTCGGGGACGTCCACGCGCAGCCGCTCCACCGCCGGCGGCAGCACCGCTTCGGGGTCCATGACGGCGATCTCCTCGGCGATGTCCTTGTAGATCGCCCGCTCGACCGCCCCGTCCTTGAGGACGAGGATGACGTTCTCGCCGTGCGGCATGAACACCAGGTCGTACGCGTAGAAACTGTGCAGCAGCGGTGTGAAGTAGGCCCGCAGGTAGCGGCGCAGCCACTCCACCGGGGGCAGGCCCGAGCGCTCGATCAGTGCTGCCGCGATCGACCCGCCCTCGTGGTCGACGTGGACGAGCGAGGCCATGGTGGCCAGCGACTCGCCGTCCCGGAGCGAGGAGACCGGGCTCTCGCGCCACAGGGCGGCGAGCATCTTGCGGTAGGGGGAGTAGCGGTCGGTGGCGGCCTCGTACTCCAGGTGCCGGTAGCCGACGGCCGCGCGCTCGCGGATGATCGACAGGCCGGTCGACCTCAACAGCGGGTCGTTGTCGATGAGTTGGGCGAGCCAGTCGTTGATGGCCGGGGTCGCCTCCATGTACGCGGCGGACAGGCCGCGCATGAAGCCCATGTTGATGACCGACAGGGCGGTCTTCACGTAGTGCTTCTCGGGCGCGCTCCTGTTGAAGAACGTCCGGATCGACTGCTGGGCCAGGTACTCGTCGTCGCCCTCGCCCAGGCACACCAGGTGTTTCCGGGCGATCTCGGCGGCGAAGGTCACCGTGAGTTTGTTCCACCACTGCCAGGGGTGGACCGGGATGAAGAGGTAGTCGGCCGGGTCGAGGTCCTGGTCGCGGAGCGTGCCGTGGAAGCGGTCCACGGTCTCCTTACCCAGCTCGCCCCGCAGGAACGACTCGTACTCGATGCCCACGCCCGCCGTGAACGCGGCGCGCGAGCGGTGCGCGGCCAGCCACACCAGCCGTACGGGGCTCGCGGTCTCCGGCGCGTACGAGAGGTACTCGTGGATGCCGAAACCGAGCCGCCCGTTGTTGGCGACGAAGCAGGGGTGGCCCTCGGTCATGCCCGTCTCGATCTCCTGGAAGCCGCTCGTCGCGAGCTCGGCGGAGGTGAGTCGGTGTTTGGTGAGCTTGTAGCAGGTCCCGGAGAGGGTGGAGGAGATCTCCTCCAGGTAGACCGGCAGCACCTGGTCGCTCAGGCCGAGCGATTTCCGCAGCTCGATGAAGAAGTCCAGTGCGGCGAGGGGGAGTTCGGCGCCGTCGCGGCTGCGGGTGATCGACTCGGCGTCGACCTGCCAGTGGTCGAGGGCTCGGCGGGTGGCGGTGAACCGGTAGCGGGTCAGTCCGTCGTCACTGTGGACGATGTACGTGCCCTCGTCACTGGCCGTCGGCTGGGGCGTGATCAGCCGCTCGTGGGCGAACTCGGCGAGGGCCTTGCGGATGAGGAGGCGGTTGGCCCTGGCCCAGCGGTGGGGGGACAGATGCGCCACGGCGTCGGACAGGGGCACCTGGGGAGGCTGAGGAGAGAGAGGCGGCTGGGTCAACAGGGTCATGGGGTCACTCCTCGGGCTCCTCGGGAGCCTTGGATGGTCTGGCTGCGCCGGTTCAGGAAGCTCTCGCGCGTGCAGAAGGACAGCAGCGCGCGCTTCTCCGGCTTGTCGATCTCGCGTTCCGGGACGAAGCCGACGGCCTCGTTCAGGGCGTGTACCGCCGTGTTGGTGACGTCCGGCTCGACGACGACCCGGCGGGTACGGGGGTCGGCGAACAGCTCGTCCATCACCGCGGTGAGGACGGCCCGGGTGAAGCCGTGCACGGGCCGGTCGGTGGGGGCGACCAGGAAGTGCATGCCGACGTCACCGGGCTCGGGCTCGTAAAGGCCGACCAGCTCGATGTACCGGGGGTCGTACTTCTCCATCACGAACGCGGGCCGGCCGTCGTGGCAGCCGAGGTACGCGTGGTGGTGCTCGCTCGCCGCGATGGCCATGTACTCACGCTCCACCTCCTGGAGTTTCGCGTTCTGCATCAGCCAGTACGCCGCCTTGGGGTGGGTCAGCCAGGAGTGCAGCAGCTCGGCGTCCTTGAGCGGGTCGAGGGGGCGCAGACTCAGCGCGCCGACCGCGCCGACCGTGCCCCTCGTCGTTCCGGCGGCGCTCATACGGCGAACTCCTGGAACGCGATGGACTTCTCCACCGGGTAGTACTCGGTGCCGAGCAGCTCCCGGATGATGCAGGCGTTGCGGTACGGGCCCATGCCGAGGTCCGGTGACGTGATGGAGTGGGTGTGGACGCCGGCGTTCTGCAGGAAGATGCCGCGGCCGGTCGTGTCGATGGCGTAGTTGCGCGCCACGTCGTGGTTGCCGTGCTCGTCGTAGCGGATGCGGTCGCGCACGGGCCTCAGGAACGCGGGCTCCACGTACCGGTACCCGGTCGCCAGGATCAGGCCCTCGGACTGCAGCTCGTAGTCCGTCTCCTGCTCCTCCTGGCGCAGGCCCAGTGTGTACGTGCCGTTCTCGTGGCGCGCCGTGTGCAGGGCCGAGTTGGTGAGCAGGCGGGTGGGGACCGGGCCGCCGAGGTTCTTCTGGTAGAGCAGGTCGAAGATCGAGTCGATCAGCTCGCCGTCGATGCCCTTGAACAGGTTCTTCTGCTCCGCCTGGAGGCGGTAGCGGGTCCGCTCGGGCAGCCCGTGGAAGTAGTCGATGTACTCCGGAGAGGTCATCTCCAGCGTGAGCTTGGTGTATTCGAGAGGGAAGAACCGCGGGGAGCGGGTGACCCAGTTCAGCCGGTAGCCGTGGACGTCGATCTCGCTCAGCAGGTCGTAGTAGATCTCAGCGGCGGACTGCCCGCTGCCGACGAGCGTGATCGACTTCTTGGCCTGCAGCTCGCGCTTGTGCTGCCGGTAACGGGAGTTGTGGATGAAGTCCCCGCCGAGCCGGGCGCACGCCTCGGGGATGTACGGGGGAGTGCCGGTGCCGAGGACGAGGTGCCGGGCGCGGTACTCGTCACCGGCGGCGGTCCGGACGACGTACACGCCGGAGGCGTTGTTTACGCCGTCCTCGTACGTCACCTCCGTGACCGTCGTGCCGAAGCGGACGCTGTGGAGCTTCGAGGCGGCCCAGCGGCAGTAGTCGTCGTACTCGACGCGCAGCGGGTAGAAGTTCTCGCGTATGTAGAACGAGTACAGACGGCCCGATTCCTTCAGGTAGTTGAGGAAGGAGTACGGGGACGTCGGGTCGGCCAGGGTGACCAGGTCCGACATGAACGGGGTCTGGAGGTGCGCGCCCTCCAGGAACATCCCGGAGTGCCATTCGAAGTCCGGCTTGGACTCCAGGAAGACACCGTCGAGTTCGTCGATCGGTTCGGTGAGGCAGGCGAGGCCGAGGTTGAAGGGGCCGAGTCCGATACCGATGAAGTCGTGGACTTGCACGGCCGGTTCAGGAAGCGCGGTCAAGGGACTCTCCCAGGTACTGCTCGGCGTGGCCGGCGATCAGGTCGAGTACGGCGGATATGTCGTCCGTCGTGGTCTCGGGGTTGAGCAGGGTGAACTTGAGGAAGTGACGGCCGCCGACCTTCGTACCCGCGACCACCGCGTCACCGGAGGCGAACAGGGCCTTGCGGGCGTACAGGTTGGCGCGGTCGATCTCGGCCGGGTCGGTGACGGCGGCCGGAATGTAGCGGAAGACGAGGGTGGAGAGGGACGGCGCGACCACGACGTCGTAGCGCGGGTCGGCGGCCAGCAGCCGCCAGCCCTCCTCCGCGAGGTCGCAGACCTCGTCGAAGAGCCGGCCGACGCCGTCGGCGCCCATCACCCGCAGTGTCATCCACAGTTTGAGGGCGTCGAAACGGCGGGTGGTCTGGAGGGACTTGTCGACCTGGTTGGGGATGCGCTCCTGCACCATGCGCTGCGGGTTGAGGTACTCCGCGTGGTAAGTGGCGTGGCGCAGGGTGGCCGCGTCGCGGACCAGGACGGCGGACGAACTCACCGGCTGGAAGAAGGACTTGTGGTAGTCCACGGTGACGGAGTCGGCGCGTTCGATGCCGTCGATGCGGTGCCGGTTCTTCAGGGACGCGAGCAGCCCGCAGCCGTACGCCGCGTCCACGTGGAGCCAGGCACCGAACTGCTCGCACAGCTCGGCGATCTCGGGCAGCGGGTCGATGGAGCCGAAGTCGGTGGTGCCCGCGGTGGCGACCACGGCCATCGGAACCAGGCCGTCGCGCCGGCAGCGCTCCAGCTCGTGGGCGAGGGCGACCGTCTGCATGCGCTTGTCGTGGCCGACGGGGACGGTGACCACGGAGTCCTGGCCGAGGCCGAGGAGTTTCGCCGACTTCTTGACGCTGAAGTGGCCGGCCTCGGAGGCGAAGATCCGCAGTTTGGCGTGCGAGTCGCTTTTCGCCTCCTCGCGGGCGAGCAGGAGCGCCTGGAGGTTGGACTGCGAGCCGCCGGAGGTGAACACGCCGTCGGCGGCGGGCCCGAGCCCGAGGCGTTCGTTGGTCCAGTCGATGAGCTTGCGCTCGATGAGGGTGCCGCCGGCCGACTGGTCCCAGGTGTCGAGGGAGGAGTTGACGGCGGAGAGGACCGCCTCACCGACCACGGCGGGTATGACCACCGGGCAGTTGAGGTGGGCGAGGTAGCGGGGGTGGTGGAAGTAGACCGCGTCCCGGAGGTAGACGTCCTCCAGTTCGTCGAGCACCGCGGTGGTGTCGCGCAGCGGCTTGTCGAGGTCGATCCGCGCGATGCGGGGCGCGAGGGTGTCGACGGTGATGCCCGTGAAGGGGCGGTCGGTGGTGGCGAGTTTGGCCGCCACCCGCTCTATTCCTTCGGTCACGGAGCGGCGGTACCGCTCCGCGGTCGTGTCGTTGAGCAGGTGCGAGCGCATGGGGGGTCCTCCGGGGGCGGGAGAGGTACGGGCGCAGCGGAGTTGAAGTGGGGGGCTGCGTTCAACTTAGGTTAGCCTAACCTAAGTCCCTGTGTGGGCCCACTGGTGGGTTGTGTGCGGCTCGGTGAGGGCTGATCGGTGGGGGCGGGGTCGCGCAGTTCCCCGCCGCCCCTCTCACGGGTAGCCCCTCAGGGCCCTCAGGCGACCTTCTTGGCCTTCTCGATGGCCTCGGCGAGGTTGTTGAGCATGGGGGTGCACTTGTCGTAGGAGAGGATCGGCTCAGGGGTGCGGCCGATGACCTGGCCGGCCTTGACCGCGGGCAGCTTCTTCCAGGTCGCCTCGGTGATGTCGGCGGGCTGGATGGTCGCGGTGCGGTCGTCCATGATGATGAGGTCGGCCGGGTACTTGTCGACGTTCTCCCAGCTCAGGTTCTCGAACCAACCGCCGCTGGCCTTCAGGACCTTGGCCGGCGGTTCGACGAGGTTCACGCCGAGGGCCTTGAAGTACTCCAGGTCGATGGAGAGGTTCGAGCCGGACACGTAGAAGATGTCCTGGCTGGCGGAACCGGCGAGGACCTTGATCTCCGGGCGGGCCTTGGCGGCGGCGCGCAGGCGTTCGGCGGCGGTCTCGAAGTCCTTCTTCGCCTGGACGGTCTTGGCGGCCTGCACGTCCGCGCCGAGCGACTCGGCGAGCGCGAGCATGCGCTCCAGGGGCTTGGGCAGCTGACGGTCGTAGACGGAGATGCCCGCGCTCGGGGCGAGCTTGAGGATCTTGTCCTTGGACTCCTCCGGGACGTACCAGAGGGTGCCCGCGTCGTCGAACATCGTGGAGAGCAGCACGTCCGGGGCCAGCGCGGCGTACTTCTCGATGTTGAACTGGCCCCACTCGTTGCCGAGGATCGTCAGCTTGCTGATGTCCATGTCGCCGGCCTGGACGTCGGCCTTGCCGTCCTTGGTCTTCGTCGGGCCGAAGACACCCTTGACCTCGATGCCGTAGTCGAAGAGGGCGGCGGCGACACCGGTGAACGCGACGATGTTCGCCGGGACCTTGTCCGTCTTCGCCGTCGTGCCGCGGTCGTCCTTGAAGCTCCAGGGGCCGGACTTGGCGCTTTCCGACGCGTCGGCCGAGCCACCGCTTTTCGGGTCGTCGTCACCGCAGGCGGCCAGGACGGCACCGAGGCCGAGGGCGCCGCCGGCGGCGAGGATGCCGCGGCGGGTGAGGTGGGTGGCACGGGCGTTGTGCATGGCGTGGCTGCTTTCGAACGGGGCGGAGGGCCCACCGGACAAGTGCGAAGGTAGGTTAGCCTAACCTCACTACCTGTCCAGGGGCCGGGTGCCACCTGCCGAAACGCCGGGGCCGGACGGTTTGGCTTCGGCGGCTACGCGTCCGCGAACAACTCGTCCGTGCTGGTGGCCGTGACCGCCCGGTCGAACCAGGTGCTGAGGGTTTCCAGGTCGGTGCAGTCGGTGATGCGCTCGCGGGCGGCTTCGGGGATGTCGATGCCGCGGAGGGTGAGGAGGCGGAGGATGTCTTCGGCCCGGCCCTGGGTTTGGCCCAGGGTCTGTCCCTTGATGATGCTTTCCTCGACGATGGTGCCCCTGCCGGGGAAGCGGCTGGTGTACGTCTCCATCAGGTTCCTCCAGATTGCGCGCGTCCGGGGGTTGCCCAGACCGATCTCGGTGTATTCCGCCCAGCCCTTCGCGGCCTCGCCACCCGTGTCGACGAGCGCTGTCGCCAGTGCGTCCAGTATCGCAGGGAGGGCCGGGTCCTTGGCGTGAGTGAGTGCGGAGAAGACGGAGAGAGGGAGATCCCGTGCCGCCTCTTCCGGGTCGATGATCGCCGGAAGGTTGTCGGGCCCCAGGACCAGGGGGAAGACGGCGATGCTGGTGTGGATGGGCGGTCCGATGCGGATGGGTTCGGCCGCCCAGGCCGCGGTGGACTTGTCCTGGCAGACGACGAGGAGGACCGGGGGCAGTTCGTACTTGGCGTAGAGGTGTGCCAGGTAGTACGTCCAGCTGTTGAGCTTGTCCGGGTCCCGTCGGCCCTGCATCTCGACGGCGAGCAGGTAGCTCTCGCCGCCCGCCGTGTCGATCCGTAGCAGGGTGTCCACGCGGCGTTCGAGCGGCCTGATCTCGGTGAGATCGGTGTCCAGGAGCTGGAATGCCATGGGTTCGGGGAGAGCGATGCCGGCCTTGGGGAGGGCTCGGGCGAACAGCCCGGGGTCCTCCCTGAAGATCTGATGCATCGCCTCATGTGCTGAGCTGACCATGTGGTGGAACGTAATGAACTGCGTCGATCACGGAGGGGCGAACGGCATGCGTTCAGTCGTACGAGTGACCTTGCCTCTGGCCTATGCCGGATATCAGTGCCGCGAGCTGGGGTGTGCCGGTGGTGAGGATGGTTTCGGGTTCGTCGCTTTCGCGGAGGAGGATTGTTCCGGGGGAGGGGGTGGCGAGGTAGACGCAGGAGGAGGCCGACTCGCTGTACGTGGACTTCTGCCAGTGAGGGGTGGTCACGGTGCTCCTCGTCAGATGCTCTTGGTGATGGTTGCGATGAGGTCATGGGAGGCGGCGGGCTGCAGGGCGGTCTGCTCCATGCGGTCCAGGACGAGCCGGTACGTCTCCAATTTCCCCACGGCGTCGATCAGTTCGCTGCCGTGGCTGGTGTCCAGCTGGGTGGTGTCCAGGGCGGTCACCGGTCCGTAGGCGTAGTCGAGGCCCTGTCCGGCGGTCGGGAACGAGGTGCCGTCGAAGGGGATGACGCGCAAGGTGATGTTCGGTTGTCCGCCGACCTCGACGAGATGGCGGAGCTGGGCCCGGGCCACCTCCCGGCCACCGAACTGCATGCGCAGAGCCGCTTCGTGGATGATCGCGGTGTACGGCACCGGGTTGTCGCGGAACAGGACGGCCTGGCGTTTGACGCGGTAGGAGACGTAGTGCTCGATCTCGTGGGGGCGTAGGGCCGGGATGAGTTCACGGAAGAGTGCGCGGGCGTGATCGGGTGTCTGGAGCAGGCCGGGGATGTTGATGACCTGGGCCACGCGCAGGGCGGTGGCGTGGTGTTCCATCTCGGCCAGGTCCAGGAGAGGGGACGGCAGTACGTTCCGGTACTCCTCCCACCAGCCGCGCGTGCGGTCGGTCGCCATGTCCGCGAGGGCGTCGATGAGCGGCTCGTCCCCGCAGCCGTAGATGTGGGCGAGCGTGCGTACGCGCTCCCCGCTCACCCCGAAGCGGTTGGCCTCCGAACTCGTCACCAACGCTTACCGCCACTCCGCCGGTCCCGCCGCCCTCCGACTCCGCGGCCTGGGTGGTGGTCGGCTGCGGATGAGTGTGTGGGATGCCAACCCGCACATCCCGCCGCCGTTCGACAAGCGCTCAGGGCCCTCGCGTCCAGCACCTGTGCCGCTGGAGGCCGATGGTGGGCGTGGATTGTTCCTCGTATGCCAGTTCGCGTACGCGTGGGGTGGGTATCCGCTCGGGGACGATCTCTTCGGGGTGAACGGGAAGCTGCTGTGGTGCGAGCTGGGGGCGCCGACGGCCGACGCCCGACGGCTATTGCTGTGACCGGGATGGTTCACCGGGTTGCGGGTTGCGGGTTGCGGGTCGCGGTGGTGGGTGTGCGGTACCGGTTGGATGTGAGCCGACAGGCCGTCCGACAGGTGGGGGCGCGGTGGCAGAGCCCGTTCGAGTCCGCAGACTGACCGATCAGGAGGGACAGCGGCTGCAGCAGATCGTGCGCCGGGGCAGCACCAGTTCGGTGCGCTACCGGCGGGCGATGATGCTGCTCGCCTCGGCCGGCGGGAACCGCGTGCCGGGCATCGCCCAGCTCGTGCAGGCCGATGAGGACACGGTGCGCGACGTGATCCACCGGTTCAATGAGATCGGCCTGGCCTGCCTGAACCCTCAGTGGGCGGGAGGCCGTCCCCGCCTGCTCAGCGATGACGAGGAGGACTTCGTCGTGGCGACGGCCACCACCCGCCCGGCCAAGCTCGACCAGCCCTTCACCCGCTGGTCGTTACGCAAACTCACCGCCTACCTGCGCCGCGTCCACGGCCGAGTGATCCGGATCGGCCGCGAGGCCCTGCGCTGCCTGCTCGCCCGCCGCGGCATCACCTTCCAGCGGACCAAGACCTGGAAGGAGCCCACCGACCCCGAGCACGACGCCAAGCTGGACCGCATCGAGCACGTTCTGGAGCACTTCCCCGACCGGGTCTTCGCCTTCGACGAGTTCGGGCCGCTCGGCATCCGCCCCACCGGCGGGTCCTGCTGGGCCTAAATCGGCCGCCCGGACCGGATCCCGGCTACCTACCACCGCACCCACGGCGTCACCTACTTCCACGGCTGCTGTTCCATCGGCGACGACACCCTGTGGGGCGTCAACCGCCGTCACAAGGGCGCGGCGAACTCGCTGGCCGCGCTGAAGTCGATCCGAGCCGCCCGCCTCGACGGCGCCCCCGTCTACGTGATCAGGGACAACCTGTCCGCGCACAAGGGCACCAAGATCCGCACCTGGGCACGGAAGAACCGGGTCGAGTTGTGCTTCACCCCGACCAACGCTTCCTGGGCCAACCCGATCGAGGCCCACTTCGGGCCGCTGCGACAGTTCACCCTGGCCAACTCCCACCACCCCAACCACACCGTCCAGACCCGGGCCCTGCACGCCTACCTGCACTGGCGCAACGCCAACGCGCGGCACCCTGATGTGCTGGCAGCCCAGCGCAAAGAGCGCGCCCGGATCCGCAGTGAGAAAGGCGTCCGCTGGGGCGGCCGCCCCTGTGCCGACGCTGCATGAGCGGATCAGTGTCTCCGGCCCGCCGGGACGCGGCTCATCGTGCAGCGTCGGGTGTCCAGCGCAGGGTCATGTCGGGCAGGTTCTCCATGTTCCGGTGGCCGTCGTTGGTGTCGAGGACTGTGAAGCCGTGGAGCTCGTAGAACGCGCGGGCATCGGTGTTCTGCTGGAAGACGTGCAGGGACACCCCGTCAGGGCTGTGCCGTCTGACCTCGTCGAGCAGAAGCGTGCCGATGCCCTGGCGACGGACGTCCGGTCGCAGATAGAGGTGTTCGAGCATGTCCCCCTCAAGGGCGGCATAGCCGAGGATCTCTCCGTCGCGCACCGCCACCCACGTCCGGCAGGACGTGAGCAGGACACCCCCAGCCCACCGGGCGACCTGGTCGTGACTGCGCTTCTGCGGGGGCAGGTACGGCATCGTCGCCGCCCGAGAGGCCATGTGGATGTGCGCGATCACGGCCGCGTCTGCCACGTGCGCGAAACGAATCTCAAGCCTGCCAACGTCACTCACGGCGGGAACCTACAGGCACCGGTGACGGTGCGGCACCTGTCGGTCAGTCGGGAGCGGAACGTTATGGGCGACGCTGTTTGATGACCTTGAACGGGCGGTAGGTCACGCTTCACAGAGTTTGAGAGCGGTAACCGGACGGTCCGCGCCCGAAATCCTGCGATACATCGCCGCGTATTGGGAGGGGGTTAGGCATGGGTTGGGTTACACGATTCCTTCTCGTTTTTGTGGGGCTTGGTCTATTTTTCTCGGCCACTCTGTACGCACTATGGGAATACGGAGTGTTCTTCATCGAGACCAAAGAGCGATCCAGCGATCGGCTCGCCTTGGCTCTTGGTATTCCCGCATTCATTTCTCTGGCCTGGACAACTGCCGCGTCCCGGATGCGACGTCCCAGCGCGTCCACTCAGCCCAGTCCTTCAACGAGCCGACCTGTTCCCGTGGTTACGCTGCCTGCTACGCATGCGGCGAAGCTCTCCGCTCGATTCTTGGCCAATATCTTCGATGCACTGATTCCGATGACTCTTTTCTTTCCCGTAGCTGCCATGATCTTTCTTGTCTTCTATATTGGAAGCCGGCGCAAAGGTGTAAATTTCGAAGATTACGCGCCCTCTGGTGGGACATGGGTCACACTCGCATTTATTGCCGTCGGCATGATCTTGTCCTTGGTTTCTCTTGAACTCATCGTAGGCACGACACCCGGGAAGTATGTGCTGGGGATGAGAGTCGTCCGTCATGACGGACGACGCGTGACCTTCCCTGTGGCATTTTCTCGGGCACTTTACAAGTGGTCTTTTGCAACGCTCGGCATAATTACAATAATCGGCTACGTTGCCATAGTGCTGTATGCGATCGCCGACAGACAGAACAGGTTCGTGTGGGACAGAGCCGCGGACACGATGGTTGTTTCTGTGAGGCATTAACGAAGCGCTTCGGCAACATGCGGGATTCGCCACACGCGGACCACGCCCACGTGTGAACACTGAGCATTTTCAGTGTGGCTACTGATCGGGTGACCGGGCGGTGTGAAGGTCAGGGTGCACAACGGACAGGGCCCCGTCAGGGCCCTTCATGTCTCCAGCAGCTGGGGGACGCCTCCGGGGCCTGCCCCACTGAGAACGGTTGCTGACCTGCGGAATTATCTAGTGCTCTGACCGCATAGGTTCGCCGGGTCGGTGGTTATGGCGGTTGGATGTGGGGCCGCTGCGCGTGCCC
>NZ_LIPP01000130.1:32974-34194 GCF_001418335.1 Streptomyces aurantiacus
AAGCCGTAGCCGCCGTGGATCTGGGTGGCGTCGCGGGCGTTGTCCACGGCGATCGTGGAGGAGTGGAGTTTGGCGAGGGCCGCCTCCTTCTTGAAGGGCTCGCCCGCCACCAGCCGGGAGGCCGCGTCGCGCCAGGCCAGGCGGGATGTGTGGGCCCGCATCTCCATGTCCGCGATCTTGAACTGGATTGCCTGGTTCGCGCCGATCGGGCGGCCGAAGGCGTGGCGCTCCTTCGCGTACTTCAGTGATTCGTCCACGCAGCCCTGGGCCAGGCCCGTCGCCAGCGCCGCGATCGCGATGCGGCCCTCGTCCAGGATGCGCAGGAACTGGGCGTAACCGCGGCCCTGTTCGCCCAGCAGGTTCGCCGCCGGGACGCGGACGTCCGCGAAGGACAGCTCGCGGGTGTCCGAGGCGTTCCAACCGACCTTCGAGTAGGGCGCGGCGACCGTGAAGCCGGGCGTGCCGGACGGGACGATGATCGAGGAGATCAGCGGCTTGCCGGCGTCGGTGCGGCCCGTGACCGCCGTGACCGTCACCAGGCCCGTGATGTCCGTCCCCGAGTTGGTGATGAAGCACTTGCTGCCGTTGATCACCCATTCGTTCGTCGCGTCGTCCAGACGGGCCGTCGTACGGGTCGCCCCCGCGTCCGAGCCGCCGTCCGGCTCGGTGAGGCCGAAGGCGCCGAGGAGCTCACCGGAGCAGAGGCGGGGGAGCCATTCCGCTTTCTGTTCCGGCGTACCGAAGAGATGGATCGGCATGGCGCCGAGCGAGACTCCCGCCTCCAGGGTGATGGCCACCGAGGAGTCCACGCGGGCGAGTTCTTCGAGGACGATGCCCAGCGCCAGGTAGTCGCCGCCCATACCGCCGTACTCCTCCGGGAACGGCAGCCCGAACAGCCCCATCCGGCCCATCTCACGGACGATCTCGTACGGGAACTCGTGACGCTCGTAGTAGTCACCGATCTTCGGCGCCACGACGTCTCGCGCGAAGTCGGCCACCGTACGGCGGAGTTCGTCGAGTTCGGGGGAGAGGCGGTGGTCCAGGGGCATGGGGGTCACTCCTTGTGGGAGAGGGCGCGGACGGTGCGGGACGGGCTGGGTCGGCCCAGTTGTTCGGCCATCCATACGCTCGTGGCGGTGAGGAGGCCGAGGTCGACTCCGGTGTCGATGCCGAGGCCCGTCAGCATCCATACGAGGTCTTCGGTGGCGAGGTTGCCGGTG
>NZ_LIPP01000131.1 GCF_001418335.1 Streptomyces aurantiacus
GAGCCGACGCAACGGCGGGCCCTGGCCCGCCGTTGCGTCGGCTCGTACGGGGAGCACGCGGCTGCTCCGCTCACGCTCGCCGGGTGGGTCGCATGGTCCTCCGGTGACGATCTGGAAGCCCGCGAAGCCCTGTCCATGGCGCTCGGGGCGGATTCCGGATACCTCTTCGCCCGCCTGCTCCATCAGGCGTGCAACGAAGGGCTGGACCCTGAGTCGATCCGCCGCTGCCTGCGCGGGGAGCGTGCGGAGCGCGTCGACGAGGAGGCAGTTGTCCCGGTGGCGTCACCGGCAGACGCCGACGGGCCGTCCGGGGATGCCCCGGCGAGGTCGCCCCGGGCACCTTCCCGTCGGCGGCGCAGGCCGCGGACCACGGGAACCATGGGGACCACGGGAACGGGGAGCGAGGCAAGCGCGGCCGATCGGCCCGGTTCTCGGCCCGCGGGGAGCGGGGGCACTCGCCGTCCACGATCCGTTCCTTCCGTCGCAGCTGCTACGGAAGGAATGAGCGGAGTCGGCGACCGTGCGAGCGGTACGGCTCGGTCCCGGGACTCCCGGCGGCCGGGGACGCCGAAGGGCGGTGCGTGACGCCGAGAGCAGCGGATCAGCCACGTAAGCGACCGACGAAGGGAGTGTTTATCGTCAGGCAGACGACTATGATCGCGGCATGCCTTACGACCCGTCAGCCTTCGCGCCGTTCGCCGTCACCGTCGACCTGGTCGTGCTGACCGTGCGTCGCCACGCCCTGTGTGCGCTGGCGGTACGGAGGGGCGAGTCGCCTTTCCAGGGGCGCTGGGCGCTCCCCGGCGGTTTCGTGAGGCCGGACGAGGACCTGTCGCAGGCCGCGGCACGGGAACTGATGGAGGAGACCGGGCTGTGCGCACACGACCCGGACGCTCCCGCACAGGCGAACGGGGCGCACCTGGAACAGCTCGCGACCTACGGCGACCCCAAGCGCGACCCGCGGATGAGAGTCGTCAGCGTCGCCCATCTCGCCCTTGCGCCCGACCTGCCCGCGCCCAGGGCGGGCGGAGACGCGAAGAGCGCACGCTGGGCCTCCGTCGAGGACCTGCTGCAGCAGGGCGGCTACGGCCGTGACGGAGAACAGGCCGCGCCGCTCGCCTTCGATCACGCCCCGATTCTCGCGGACGGTGTGGAGCGTGCCCGTTCCAAGATCGAGTACTCGTCGCTGGCCACCGCCTTCTGCCCGCCCGAGTTCACGGTCGGCGAACTGCGCCGGGTGTACGAGGCGGTGTGGGGCGTGGCGCTCGACCCCCGCAACTTCCACCGGAAGGTGACGGGCACGCCGGGCTTCCTCGTGCCCACGGGCGGGACGACGACCCGGCAGGGAGGCCGCCCGGCTCAGCTCTTCCGTGCGGGCGGCGCCACGCTGCTCAACCCGCCGATGCTTCGTCCCGAAGTCTGACGTCCACCCGGGAGCGGGCCGGCCCCGAGGCCGGCGGGTTGCCGGGCCGGCGCTCCGGCCAAGTGGTCGGACCGGCCCGGAGTCTGCTTCCGAGCACACCTGAAGATGCCCGTAAAACGGTACATAGAGCGCTATCTTGCTTTGGGTGATCCAGGCCATCGGACTGACCAGTAACGCCCGCAAGGAGCTTCCCCCCGCTGTCGACGACGTCACCTTCGAGGCGCCGGCGGGCCGTGTCACGGCGCTCCTCGGAGCCCCGGGCGCGGGCAAGACGACCGCGCTCAGGCTGATGCTCGAACTCCAACAGGGCCGCGGAATCACCTACTTCAGAGGCCGCCCGCTGCACCGCATCGCCCATCCGTCGCACGAGGTGGGTGTTCTCCTCGGCGAGGTCCCCGGCCATCCGGCGCGCACGGTGCGGGGGCAACTCCGCATGCTGTGCGCCGCGGCGGGCGTGCCGGCCCGGCGCGCCGACGACGTCCTGGAGGTGATGGGTCTGGTCAGTCTGCGCGACGAGCGTCTGGGCACCCTCTCGCGAGGCATGGACCGCCGTCTGGGCCTGGCCTGCGCCCTGCTGTCCGACCCGCACACCCTCGTGCTCGACGGCGCCGCCGATGGACTCTCCGCTCGCGAAAGCCACTGGTTGCACGGGGTTCTGCGCGCCCACGCAGGCGCCGGCGGCACCGTACTGTTCGCCACGGACGACCCCAAGGAGGCCGCGCGGAGCGCCGACCGGGTCGTCACGCTGGAGAAGGGCAGGCTCGTCGCCGACCAGGACGTCGCGGACTTCTCGCGCACCCGGCTCCGGCCCCGCGTCGCCGTCCGAAGCCCGCACGCCGCCCGGCTCGGTGCCCTGCTGACCAAGGAGGCCCGCACCGCCCGGTGCTCCGTGGAGGTCGTGCGGGAGGACGGCAACCGTCTCTCCGTCTACGGCAGCACCTGCGCCGAGGTCGGCGAAACCGCCTACCGTCACGGCATCCTCGTACATCAACTGGCGGACGAGGTCGGGGACATGGGGCCGACGCCCGCGCAGGAGGCTGGGAAGGGCACGCGCGAGGACGAGGCGCCGGAATCGACCCCGCAGGCGCCGGAATCGACCCCGCAGGCGCAGGGCGCCCACGAGTTGCCGCCCCTGCCGCCGCCCATCACCGTCCGGCAGGGCGCCGGCCCTCTGCGTCCGCTGCGCTACGAACTGCGTCGCGCGGCGGGGGTGGGTACGGGTCGGCTGACCGCGGCTGCCGTGCTCGTCGCCTCCGCCGTCATCTCCGTACTCCTGGCCAGGGCGGGGCATACGCCGCAGCCGCGGCTGCTCGCCGCGTGGCCGCGGGACTTCCCCCTGCCGCCCGCGGCGCTCGGCGCGGGGCTGCTCGGTGCCTTCGCCTTCGGTGACGAGTTCCGTCATCCCGCCCTGGCCGCGGACCGCGGTACCGTCCCCCGCCGCCTGGGACTGCTGGCCGCCAAACTCGTCGTCGCCGCAGCCACCGCGCTGACCCTGGCTCTCGGCGTGGTGGCTCTGAACGCCGAACTGCTCTACATCGTCTACGGACGAGAGCTGACCGGAGTTCCCCCGGAGTGGGTCTCGCTGAGTGCGAGTTGGGCGGGCCTCATGGTCGGCTGTGCCTGGGCGGGTGTTCTGGCGGCGGGCATCTTCCGGTCCACGACGGCCGGACTCGCGGCGGTTCTCGCTGTGCCGATCGTGGTCGTGCCGGCCGTGCAAAGGGTTCTGGAGGGTCCGTCGGTTCGGACGGCGGCCGGGTTCTCGACCAGGCTGCGGGAGCTCGTGCTGGTGCGGTGGCCGTTCGGGGGTGAGCACTATCTGGCCGCCGCGGCGGACGTGGTCGCCCAACCGGTGGGTGGCGCACTGACGTTGTCACTCACGGCTCTGCTCTGCGCATATCTGCTCACGACTCTGCGGAGCAGGGTTCGATGACGACCGTCCGTGCACGCGTGTTCCCCTTGTGTACACAACTCCACGCAGAGCGCCCACTTCTTTCCGATAAGGCGTCAATTGCGACGGGGTGAGCGATCACCCTTTCGTGTGCTTTTCACCAAAGACCTCAAGGGAGTTGGAGACGACGCCGACAAAGGATCCGTGACTACCCTTGCGCACGCCATGATGACCGCCGCCCGTTCCGCAGACTCCGGCCTCGCCGGTCCGGGCGAACTCGACCGCTACCCCTATGCGGAGGGCCCCGTCGCGGACCGCGTCGGCGCCTCCGTGTGGGACGCCACGGACCCGGAGCTGGGCCGCGTGGGCCGACGCGCCGCCGGCAGCCGCGGCCGCGGCCTGCATGGCCAACTGGTTCAGCAACTGGGTCAGATGATCGTCTCCGGTGACCTGGGCGCCGACCGCCCGCTCGTGCCCGAGGAGATCGGTCAGCGATTCGAGGTGTCCCGCACCGTCGTCCGTGAGTCGCTCCGCGTCCTTGAGGCCAAGGGCCTGGTCAGTGCCCGACCCAACGTCGGCACGCGCGTACGTCCGGTCAGCGACTGGAACCTCCTGGACCCGGACATCATCGAGTGGCGCGCCTTCGGCCCGCAGCGCGACGATCAGCGTCGTGAGCTGAGCGAGCTGCGCTGGACGATCGAGCCGCTGGCCGCCCGCCTCGCCGCCGGACACGGCCGGCCGGAGGTCCAGCAGCGGCTTGCCGACATGGTCGAGATCATGGGCCACGCGATGGGGCAGGGTGACGCGCTCACCTTCTCGCGGGCCGACGCGGAGTTCCACTCCCTGCTCATCCAGGTCGCAGGCAACCGCATGCTGGAGCACCTCTCCGGGATCGTGTCGGCCGCGCTCCAGGTCTCCGGCGGCCCGGTCGCGGGCTGTGACCGGCCGAACGAGGCCTCCCTCGCGCACCACGCCCGCATCGCCGACGCCCTCGCGGCGGGCGACGCCTCGGGTGCCGAGGCGGCCATGCGGCAACTGCTCACCGTCCACCCCGAGGTGGAGCGCGTCGTGCCCGCGCCGCGCGAGCACTGAGCGCGTACCGCGGGTGACGGGCGGTCGGGAGCGGCGGCCCCGCGTGGCATCACCTGGCCGGCGAGCCGCCTGCCGTCGGGCCCCACCGGATCCCACGAGGATTCGGCGGGGCCCGACGGCGCGAGGAGACGCTGGAGCCGCCGATTGACCACTTTTGATCGTATATAGACGTCTTTAGGCGCTTACGGGGTGTGACTCGGGCCACGCAGATTGGGCGTAACGCTCTTCGGGGCAGCGCGATGACCTAAGAGGTGACAGCCGAGTAGGGAATATGGGCGCCGCTTCAGGCGCTGTGACTCTTCCCGGCTCCCGCCCGCGCCGTCGGCCCATTCCAAAGTCGGCGGTCGTCGGCTCCTGTCCGTAGTGGACGGGGCCGGAAGCCGTTTTCCAACGTTCCGAGAGGTTGTTCGTGTCGGCCAGCACATCCCGTACGCTCCCGCCGGAGATCGCCGAGTCCGTCTCTGTCATGGCGCTCATTGAGCGGGGAAAGGCTGAGGGGCAGATCGCCGGCGACGACGTGCGTCGGGCCTTCGAAGCTGACCAGATTCCGGCCACTCAGTGGAAGAACGTACTGCGCAGCCTCAACCAGATCCTCGAGGAAGAGGGTGTGACGCTGATGGTCAGTGCCGCGGAGCCGAAGCGCACCCGGAAGAGCGTCGCAGCGAAGAGTCCCGTCAAGCGCACCGCCACCAAGACCGTCGCGGCGAAGACGGCGACGGCCAAGAAGGCCACCGCCACCGCCACGCCGGTGATGCCTGACGTCGAGGCTCCCGCCGAGGACGCAGCCGCCAAGAAGGTCGCGGCCAAGAAGACGACCGCCAAGAAGGCGGTCGCGAAGAAGACCGTCGCCAAGAAGACGGCGGTCAAGAAGACCACGGCCAAGAAGGACGACGCCGAGCAGGTCGACGACGACGCGGCCGAGGAGACTCCGGGCACCGGCAAGACCGGTACCGAGGAGACCACCGAGGACGGCGCGCAGGGGTTCGTCCTGTCCGACGAGGACGAGGACGACGCGCCCGCGCAGCAGGTCGCCGCCGCCGGTGCCACCGCCGACCCGGTCAAGGACTACCTCAAGCAGATCGGCAAGGTCCCGCTGCTCAACGCCGAGCAGGAGGTCGAGCTCGCCAAGCGCATCGAGGCCGGTCTGTTCGCCGAGGACAAGCTGGCCAACGCCGACAAGCTCGCACCGAAGCTCAAGCGCGAGCTGGAGATCATCGCCGAGGACGGCCGCCGCGCCAAGAACCACCTCCTGGAGGCCAACCTCCGTCTGGTGGTCTCCCTGGCCAAGCGCTACACCGGCCGCGGCATGCTCTTCCTGGACCTCATCCAGGAGGGCAACCTCGGTCTGATCCGCGCGGTGGAGAAGTTCGACTACACCAAGGGCTACAAGTTCTCGACGTACGCCACGTGGTGGATCCGTCAGGCGATCACCCGCGCCATGGCCGACCAGGCCCGCACCATCCGTATCCCGGTGCACATGGTCGAGGTCATCAACAAGCTCGCGCGCGTGCAGCGCCAGATGCTCCAGGACCTGGGCCGTGAGCCCACCCCGGAGGAGCTGGCCAAGGAACTCGACATGACCCCCGAGAAGGTCATCGAGGTCCAGAAGTACGGTCGTGAGCCGATCTCCCTCCACACCCCCCTGGGCGAGGACGGCGACAGCGAGTTCGGTGACCTCATCGAGGACTCCGAGGCGGTCGTCCCGGCCGACGCGGTCAGCTTCACGCTCCTCCAGGAGCAGCTGCACTCCGTCCTGGACACCCTGTCCGAGCGCGAGGCGGGGGTCGTCTCGATGCGCTTCGGTCTCACCGACGGCCAGCCGAAGACTCTCGACGAGATCGGCAAGGTGTACGGCGTGACGCGTGAGCGCATCCGCCAGATCGAGTCCAAGACGATGTCGAAGCTGCGACACCCGTCGCGCTCGCAGGTCCTGCGCGACTACCTCGACTAGGACCCGTCCCAGGTCTCGGCCGCAGCAACGCAGTACGTCATCGAGGGCCCGGCTTCCCGTGAAGGGAGCCGGGCCTTCGATGTGTGCGGAGTGCGGAGTGCCGCCGGCTGGATCACGCTGGGTGTCTCATGGAAACCCCGGAGTGAGGAGCGCGCATGCGTCGTCCCTTCGTCCGAGCGCTGGCCCTGGTGGCAGCGGCGGCCGCGATACCACTGGTGTCCCCGGCCCCTGCGAGGGCCGACGCCGTCATAGGCGGCTACCCGGTCGAGATCTCCGCGACCCCCTGGACGGTCGCCCTGACCAGCCGTGACCGGTTCGGGGGTACACGTGCGGGACAGTTCTGCGGGGGTGTGGTGATCGGGCGGTCCAGCGTGCTGACCGCGGCCCACTGCCTGAGCGAGGACGTGCTGGGCACGCCCCCTCGGCAGGTCCCGGATCTGAAGGTCGTCGCGGGGCGCGCGGACCTCCGGGCGGACGCGGGCAGCGAGGCCGCCGTACGCGACATCTGGATCAACCCGGAGTACGACGGCTACACGAACGCGGGGGACTTCGCGGTGCTCACCCTGTCGGAGCCGCTCGCCGCCGGCTCGGTCATCCCCATGGCGGGCCCCGGGGACGCCGCCTACAGGCCCGGTACGGAGGCTGTGGTCTACGGCTGGGGCGACACGACGGGAGGCGGGGCCTACGCGAGCACGCTGCGTGCGTCGCGCGTCCAGGTGCTGTCCGACGCCGTCTGTGAGGAGGCCTATCCGGGGAGCGCGGACGGAACGTACCTGGCCGGCTCCATGCTGTGCGCGGGGGAGGCCGGCGGTCGGGACGCCTGTCAGGGCGACAGCGGTGGGCCGCTGGTCGCCCAGGGGCGGCTGATCGGCCTCGTGTCGTGGGGGAACGGCTGCGGGCGAGCAGGCAGCCCGGGGGTCTACGTGCGGGTCTCAGAGGTCGCCAGGGCGCTCCGAGGGGGCCGCTGAGAGCCGTCGTACGGCTTGTGCAGCCACGAGCACGGGCGGCCGCCCCTGGGTCCAGGGGCGGCCGCCCGGTCACCGGCCTGTGCCGGAGATGGCTCGTCGTCTGCGCGAAGTGTCAGTGCTCTTCGTCATTGGCGCTTGCCGGGGCGGCAGTCAACCGCTCCGTCTCGTCCTGTATCTCAGCGGCGATCTTCTTGAGTTCCGGCTCGAACTTGCGCCCGTGGTGGGCGCAGAAGAGCAGTTCACCACCGCTGAGGAGGACGACGCGCAGATATGCCTGGGCGCCGCAACGGTCGCAGCGGTCAGCGGCCGTCAGTGGGCTCGCGGGGGTCAGAACAGTAGTCACGTCGCCTCTTCTCTAGCTCGACGAGCTGTCGTACCAGGGTCAACATCCAACCAGGCCGAAAACGTTCCCGCTTGTGGCTCTTCCTCGAAAAAAATCTTTCCGAGTCGGCTGTCTGCTGCCGGTTGGCGGCGAATGAGCCGTATTGCGTGTCTTCGTGTCTTACGGGTTCGCGCTCTGTCAGGTTCAGTCCTCCCGGCTGGCTTGCCGGTTGTTCTTGAGGACGTGCCCGGAGCCTAAATGGTTCATGCCTGGAAGGGAACGTGATATGTACTTCACTCCAACGAGGGATCGAACAGGCGTGCGGCTCTGGACTAGTCTGCGTTTGGGACGAGGGTGGCGTTACAACGGCTCTACCAGGCCTCGGTACCCTCGGACCGGTGACCGAAGCCGGGTCCTTACCCAAAAGGGCCCCAACTGAAATTCAGCGAGGAGCGAACCGCGTGACCGCCGAGACGTCCGTGCCGTCCACAGCCCTGCTGACCGCAGCAGACCGGGACGGTTCCAACTACACCGCGCGGCACCTGCTCGTCCTTGAGGGTCTTGAGGCCGTGCGGAAGCGCCCGGGCATGTACATCGGGTCGACCGACAGCCGCGGTCTGATGCACTGCCTCTGGGAGATCATCGACAACTCCGTGGACGAGGCCCTCGGAGGCTACTGCGACCACATCGACGTGACCCTGCACGACGACGGTTCCGTCGAGGTGCGGGACAACGGCCGGGGTATTCCGGTCGATGTCGAGCCCAAAACCGGCCTGTCAGGCATCGAGGTCGTGATGACCAAGCTGCACGCCGGAGGCAAGTTCGGCGGCGGCTCGTACGCGGCCTCCGGCGGTCTGCACGGCGTGGGCGCCTCCGTGGTGAACGCGCTCTCGGCCCGCCTGGACGTCGAGGTGGACCGTGGGGGCAACACCCACGCGGTCAGCTTCCGGCGGGGCACGCCCGGCGCCTTCAAGGGCGAGGGCGCCGATGCCGCGTTCGACGCGTCGTCCGGGCTGCGCAAGCTCAAGAGGATCCCTAAGAACCGCACCGGCACGCGCGTGCGGTACTGGGCCGACCGCCAGATCTTCCTCAAGGACGCCAAGCTCTCCCTGGAGCACCTGCACCAGCGAGCCCGGCAGACCGCCTTCCTCGTGCCCGGCCTGACCATCGTCGTCCGTGACGAGGTCGGGCTCGGGGAGGGGGGCAGCAAAGGCGAGGAGTCCTTCCGCTTCGACGGCGGCATCAGCGAGTTCTGCGAGTACCTGGCCTCGGACAAGCCCGTCTGCGACGTGCTCCGCTTCTCCGGCCAGGGCGTCTTCAAGGAGACCGTCCCGGTCCTCGACGACCACGGTCAGATGACTCCGACCGAAGTCACCCGTGAGCTGGGCGTCGACGTCGCGATGCGCTGGGGTACGGGCTACGACACGACGCTCAGGTCGTACGTGAACATCATCGCCACACCCAAGGGCGGAACCCACGTCGCGGGCTTCGAACAAGCTGTCGCCAAGACCGTCAACGAAGTGCTGCGCACCAAGAAACTGCTGCGCGTCGCCGAGGACGACGTCGTCAAGGACGACGCCCTGGAGGGCCTCACCGCCGTCGTCACCGTGCGGCTCGCCGAGCCACAGTTCGAAGGTCAGACGAAGGAGGTGCTCGGCACCTCCGCGGCCCGCCGCATCGTGACGAACGTGGTCTCCAAGGAGCTCAAGGCGTTCCTGACCTCCGCGAAGCGGGACACGGCCGCACAGGCCCGCGTCGTCCTGGAGAAGGCCGTCTCGGCCGCCCGTACGCGGATCGCGGCCCGCCAGCACAAGGACGCCCAGCGGCGGAAGACGGCTCTGGAGTCCTCCTCGCTGCCGGCCAAGCTCGCCGACTGCCGCAGTGACGACGTGGAGCGCAGCGAGCTGTTCATCGTCGAGGGCGACTCGGCGCTCGGCACCGCCAAGCTCGCCCGGAACTCCGAGTTCCAGGCGCTGCTGCCGATCCGCGGAAAGATCCTCAACGTTCAGAAGGCGTCCGTGACGGACATGCTGAAGAACGCCGAGTGCGGCGCGATCATCCAGGTCATAGGAGCCGGATCAGGCCGGACCTTCGACATCGACGCGGCGCGCTACGGAAAGATCATTCTTCTCGTCGACGCCGATGTCGACGGCGCGCACATCCGCATTCTGCTGCTGACGCTCTTCCAGCGGTACATGCGGCCGATGGTCGAGGCGGGCCGAGTGTTCGCGGCGGTGCCACCGCTGCACCGGATCGAGCTGAGCCAGCCCAAGAAGGGCCAGGACAAGTACATCTACACGTACTCGGACCGTGAGCTGCGGGAGACCCTGCTGGAGCTTCAGCGCAAGAACGTGCGGTACAAGGACTCGATCCAGCGCTACAAGGGTCTCGGCGAGATGGACGCGGACCAGCTGGCCGAGACGACCATGGACCCGCGCCACCGCACGCTGCGCCGGATCAACATTTCCGACCTCGAAGCCTCCGAGCAGGTGTTCGACCTGCTGATGGGCAACGACGTCGCCCCGCGCAAGGAGTTCATCTCCAGCTCCGCGGCGACGCTGGACCGCTCGCGCATCGACGCGTAGGCAGTCCGACGGGGACGCGTAGGCGATCCGATGGGGCGAGGCCGCTGC
>NZ_LIPP01000132.1 GCF_001418335.1 Streptomyces aurantiacus
GCCCCGTACGTCACCGCCATGGCCAGCGCCCCGCCCGTCACGTTCCGCACCACGGCCGGGCGCGCCCTCGCGGCTCCCAGGCGTGCGCTCTGCCACCCCGTGCCGACCAGTGCCACGAGCACCGAGACCACGGTGACCGGAAGCCGCCAGGCGGCCGGGGGCAGGACGATGGCCAGCAGGGGCAGCAGCGCTCCGACCGTGAAGGCGAAGAAACTCGCCCAGGCCGCGTGCCAGGGGTTCGTCAGCTCGTCCGGGTCGATGCCGAGCTCCACGCGCGCGTGGGCCCGCAACGCGTCCCGTTCGGTGAGCTGCTGCGCCGCCTCCCGGGCCACCTTGCGGGAGAGCCCCCGCTCTTCCAGCAGCTCGGTGAGCTCCTCCAGCTCGGCCTCCGGCTGTTCCCGCAGTTCGCGCCTTTCCAGCGCCAGGGCCGCCTTCTCCGAGTCCCGTTGGGTGGAGACGGAGACGTACTCTCCCGCGGCCATGGACATCGACCCGGCGAGGAGCCCCGCGAGCCCGGCCGTGAGCAGCGTGGAGCGGTTGTCCGTGGCCCCGGCGACACCGACGACGAGGCCGGCCGTGGACACGATGCCGTCGTTGGCACCCAGCACCGCGGCCCGCAGCCAGTTCAACCGCGAGGCGAGCGCCCCACCGTGGGGCTCGTCATGGGCCTGGTCGTGGGTCGCGTCGTGGGCCGGGTCGTGCTTCGCTCCGTTCGCGGGTCCCTGATCGCTCATCCCCGGAGGCTCTCACTCCCCGGCGGCGGGCGTCAGTGAGGCATGCCGGTCAGCATCCGCGGACGGGGGTGATGGAGCGCACCTGATCGAAGGGGATGCTCCGCCACCCACTCGCCGCCGGGGTCCGCCCGCCGGACTCCCCGCTCTCCCCAGCGACCTTGAGGGTCAACGTCCGGGTGTCGCCCGCCATGAGCTCACCGCAGCGGGGGCCGTCGACGGTCACCACGAGGACGTGTGGCACCGCGGTGGCGGGCTCCTTGCTCCCTGCCGCGCTCTCCTCCGCCGGAACGACCCAGGACACCCCGATGGCGGCGACGATCGCGCACAGTCCCACGACGGAGGTCCGGCGCGCGGCGGTCAGGGCGTCCTGAGTCCGCTCGACCTCGTCCAGCACGGCCGCGAAGAGCCGGTCCCCGGTCAGCCAGGTCCGCTGTCCCAGCTGCCCGTGCGCGGCCCGGACCGCGCCGAGGGCCCCGATCAGCAGCAGGCCAAAAGCGGCCACGAGCAGCGCCGCCGTGGTCCAGCGCCACACGGCGGGCATCCCGGCCACGCTCTCCCGCCCCTTGAGCACGAAGACCACACCGACCAGGCCGGTGAGTCCGGTCAGGCCGTTGCGCCACCCCTCGGCCTGTCGGCGTACGACGGTGAGCTGGTCCAGCTGCAACTGCTGGCCGAGTTGCGCGAACCGCTTCTTGGCCAGATCCGTCACGTGGTCGTCCCCGGGGCGGGCGAGGGCACGGGAACCTCCCAGAAGGCGCCGCAGCCCGCGTCGGGCGACTCGGGCGGCTTCTCCGCGTGCGGGTAGCCGCACTGGCAGTAGACGGGAATGCTGCCCGTGAGCGGTTCGGGCGTACGACGGCCGCCGCGCAGGAGCCTCTTGGGCGGCCCCAGCACCCCGTACGCGACACGGAAGACCACCGTCGCCCTGCACGTCGGGCACGGGCCGGTCACCGTGTACCAGCGGCCGTCCTCGGACCGTACGACGGCGAAGGTGTCGGTGGGCGGAACGGCAGGCTCGTGTTCACGGAAGTCGGTCGGTACGTGGTCGGGCATGGGCTCCTCACTCCGTGTGGTCCCGGTAGGGACGGGGTACCGGCGTCGGAGCCGGTTCGGCGGGGCATTCCGATGGCAGCGTGAGGCCGAACAGCGCGGCGTAGAGGTCCAGTCGGTCGTGGACCCAACGGGTCGGCCGCTCCAGCTCCCGCGCGGTGACGGCGATGCGCTCGGCCGTGACCTGCCCGCCGAGCGCCGGGGCCGAGCCCGTGCAGTGCTCGGTGAGGAGGATCAGGTCCTCCCAGGTCGGCACCGCGTCGAACTCCGGGCGCGCCACGAGCAGTTCGAGCCCGAACGGCCGGTAGATCGCCAGTCGGTCCCACGCGTGGTCGATCCGCCATCCGAACCGGGCCGCGACGCGCAGCAGCTCCAGCGGCCCCGCGGGGCGGGCACCCACCAGGTCGGCGTCGAAGATCGCTCTGTCGTGCTGGGTGGGCCGGTGCTCCCGCCAGTCGGCGAAGCCGGTCGGGCGCGGGTCCTGGCCTCGGTCTCGGCCCTCCTCCGCGGGTTCTCGCCATGGGGCGCCCAGCGGGGCGTAGCGCATCAGGACCGCCATGCTGTCGCCGAGGGTGCCGTTCGTGGCGAGGGCGTGGTTGACCAGCCTGACGGGGTCGGCGTCCGTGCACCAGCCCGGTCGGCCGTCCTCCTGCACGCAACACGCCTCGATGTCCGCAGGGGCGGGGCGCATCTCGGCGAGGGAGGCCGGCAGCGCCGGACCGGACGCCGTGAGCCCGACGAGCGGTCCCACGGCCAGCAGCCGCGCGATCACAGAGCCGAGAGGCATCGTGGCGTACGCCGCGGCCAGGACCGCGTAGAGGCCGTGGATCTCCCCGTCCACCACCATGGGCGCTCTCTCCTGCGGAAAGCCGTACAGCTCCGCCCGCCGACGGGCGGGCACCGGGAGCAGGTCCCAGTCGTTCTGCGCGATGTCACGCCAGCGCTCGACCAGAGCCGGTGCCTCCGTGGCCACGAGACCGTCGGCCGCCAGTGCGCGAAGGCTCTCCGCGACCTGCTCCGCGGTCTCCTGCACCTTGCGTACGGCTGCCGCCGTCTGAAGCAACGGAGCGGGACAGGCGGCCTCTTCGTCACCCAGCGGGTGATAGGGCCCGTCGTTCAGCGCGGCGCCCAGCAGGTCGCTGTCGAGTCGGCTGAAGATCCGGCCGGCCAGATCCGCGTAGTCGGGAATCCGCACCGATCTGGACGTGAGGAAAGCCTCGTACCGCGGGAGGACCTGCTCGACGGGCAGCGACAGCATCCCGGATCCGCGCGCCAGTTGGCGGCGGGAGATGGTGCCCAACTCCCCGAACAAGGACACCCCGAGGCTCCGCTCGAACTCCTCACGCTGTTCCTGCGGCAGGCTGAGGTACGGCGAGACCCACCGCTCCGGATCGCTCCGCGGATCCTCGGCCTCCTCGGCCCGTCCGGGCAGCGCGACAGGGGTCACACCGAGCCAGGCGTACCGGCGCAGGACCTCCTCGTACTCCTCGGGGTCCCGGATCCCGCCTCGGGACGGCTCGCCGGACTGCACGACCTGGAAGTGCCAGGACAGCCAATCGAGTTCCTCCGGGGTGGCCACCTCGGCCTCGGGGGGTTCGGCGACCGTCTCGGGGATCGCCAGCGGAAACCCCGCGCCCGCGAAGCGCCGGGCCCTGTCCAACGCCTCGCGCAACGGAAGCCCCTTCTCCGTGCTGAAGCGGCTGAGCGCGGACAGCACATCCACTTCGCCACGGTTGAGGTCCGGATCGAGAAGGGACCCGAAGTAGCCTCGGTCCCCCATCAGCAGCTCGCAGTCCGTGGCGTCCAGCGTCATGGCGTGCGCGGCGTCGAAGCCGGTCGCCGCGGGCAGCTCCAGGCCCATGACGGCATAGCGCCGCAGCCTCCGCCACACATCGCCGAGGGTCAGCACCTCGTCCGGGCGGCGCTTGAGCGCGGCCCGCCGCACACTGTCGAACGTCCTCGGGGCGATATCCCTGCCGACGTGCGCCTCCCAGGCCTGCGGCGCCGGATAGCCGGCCACCGTCTCGGGCACCGCCTGCTCCCCCAGCCGCACGCGGAGTTCGATGCCCACGGAGTGCAGTACTCCGGCGCGCCACGCCAGCAGAGTCCCTTCACTGCGGTTGAAGGAGCTGAGGGAGCTGAGGGCACCGGGCACCCCGTCCCCCGTACGGAGCGCCACCAGGCCGGAGTCGAGCGGGAGGCACCCCACCTTCCGGAACTCGATGACGGTCGACCGGTCCCAGCCGAGTCTGCTGGTGACGCGTGCGTCGGCGGCGAGCAGCCGCTCCGTGATGCGTACCGCCCCCTCCGGGTACCGGAGGGCGAAGGCCCAGAGCCACTCCATGGTCATCCACTCGGGCGCCTCGAAGTCCCCGCAGGCCTCCAGGACGCGATCGGCCACCCAGTCCCGGTCGTACGAGAGAAATCTCGTCCTGCTGGTGCTGATGTCCGGGGCGTGTGTCTCCCGCAGGTCCACCACGCAGCCGAACGGAGGCCTTTCGGTTGGGTGTCTGTTCGTTTCGCCGGGATCTCCGAGATCGTCGGGGTACCGTTCGCGGCCGTCCTCCCGGAGCCAGGTCTGAACGCTGCTGTCGCCCTTGCCGAACATGGCTTCCGCGTCGACCTGTACCCCGTCCGCCAGCAGGCATCCCTTGCCCTCCACCCACCACATGTCCTTGCCCGCGGGCACCGGCCGGGTGTGGTCGCCGAAGTAGTAGAGGGCCTTCTTCTCCCAGGTCCGAACGGTGTCGCCCGCGTTCTCCACGCGCATCGCGAAGTCCGACCGCCAGATGTGCTTGCCCAGCTGTCCGGCCACGTCGACGCCGTCGGCCTGCAGATAGAGCCGCACCCTCGTACCGCCCCGAGCCTGCGCCTCGTCGCTCTTGCGGATGCGGAACAGGCTTCCGCTGGAGGCGATGTCGACGCGGAGCCCGCCGGACGGGTCCTCACGTCCGTACTCGTCGGTGGCGCGGGTCCAGATGCTGATCTCGTCGGCCAGCATGAAGTAGCTGAAGACCCCCACACCGAAACGGCTGTTGGGGTAGATCCGCAGGTCCGGGTCGGCCCGCCGCCAGTTGGCCTGCTCCCGCCGGTACTCGCGTGACTGCTCGAAGCGCCGGCCGGCCCGCGCGAAGGTGCCACGCAGCGTCTCGTGCCCCATGCCGACGCCGTTGTCCTCGCACTCGACGTAGGGCCGACCCTCGTCGTCGACACCCTGCCGGAAAACGATCTCCCCTTCCCAGTTCCGGGCGATCCTGCGGCCCACCTCCCCGTAGCGCACCCGGGCCTCCCGGTAGCGGCAGGCGTCGAGCGCGTTCTGGTAGAGCTCCCGCAGTGCGAGAGCGGGGTCGCCGTACAGCTGGGTGCCCATGAGGAGTTCACGCATCTCGTCCTCGGCGAGGGCGAACCGCATCAGCGGCATCGCGTAGGCGTCGCTCCTGGTCGCGATGTCGTACTGCGGGCGCAGCTTGCGGCAGGTGACCCGCTCGGGCAGGTGTGTGAGGAGTTCGGTGGGGCCCGTCCGCGCGGTGTGGGCCCGGATGCGCCGCACGGCGTCGTCGGTCCAGTGGGTCAGCGCCTCCAGCGCCGCGTGGACCGCGGGGTGGGGGCAGGGCAGGTCGAGGTCGAGGGCCTTGCTGTGGCGGTCCCGGGACCACCGCAGCTCTCGTACGCTCTGGACGGCCTGGGCGGGGCGCAGGCCGTCGGTGATGCCGATGTTGTCCACCAGGACTCCGGGCAGCTGGCGCAGATCGCCTCCGAGCAGGCCCGCGACACCGATCAGCCAGGACAGCTCGCGGGGCCGCCAGCGCTCCACGGTCGCGTCCGGGCACACGAGTTCGTCGAGCCGCCAGTGGGTGTCGGCGCCCGCGTGCTCTCCCTGGTGGGGCTGGGCGGGGGCGATCGCGGTCTGGCGGCAGACACGTACCAGTTCGTCGGTGAGTTCGCCGATCCTGGCGGGTGCCGCGTCGGCGCCGATCAGCACCTTGGCGAGCGGGGTGAGGAGTTGGGGGGCGTACGTGTCCCACAGCTCCTCCTTGCCGCTGACGTGCCGGTGGACGAGCCAGGCGGCGACGGCTTCGGCGTCCTCCTCGCGTCCTCGTCCGGCCAGCTCCCGGCCCTTGCGCCGGAGCAGGGCGTGCGCGGCGAACGTGTGCTCCAGGTCGACGCGTTCGGGATCGCGTCCCGCGTCGCCCATGGCCGGATCGAGCCGGAGCGGGTCGATGGTGGCGACGCTCGTGATCCCCATGGCGTGGACCGCCTCCCGTACGAACGGTGCCGCGGCGAGCAGGGCGAACTCGCCCGCGTCGAGCAGCGGCCCGCCCTGGGTCTGCGACGGCGCCAGGAGCGGTCGGAGTCCTCGTGACAGGACCCGCACGGGGTAGTTGTCGTCCGCCCAGGGGTCGGGGACCCGGGCGAGGGCGGCGCCGCGCCACTTCGCGCACTCCTGCGTCAGCCGGACCAGGGCCTCCTGGAGTTCGGCGCGGCGTTCGTCCTCGCACCGGACCGACGCCCACAGCTCCGGGTCGCGGACCGCCAGCGTCCACTCCTCCTGGAGGGTGCGGCCCGCGCAGAGTTCGACCTCGTTGACGGCGTCGGGACCGCTCGGGGCGTAGTGGGCGGTCGGGGTCTGCTGCTCGCGGGCCGCCCGGGCGAACTCGGTGGTCCTGCGGACGGTGTGGGTGATGACGTCCGCCACGGTGCGCGGCGCGGTGTCGGCGTGCAGGGCCTCCGCGAGGGCCCGGGAGAAGTGGCTGCCGTGTTCCACGTCGGAGCCGCACGTCTGGCCCGGGCCGCAGCCGAAGAGGACGGCGACCCGGCTTCGCCAGGCCGGGAAGTTGGTCGCGGGACCACCGTACGAGGGACCGTCCGCGCCGGCCGTGTCGCGGCAGGCGTCCACGGTGAGCAGCACCGTGCCGGCCCGGCAGCCCTGGAGCAGTTCCGCGAGGTCGAGTCCGATGAGGCTGTCGAGCGCGACCTGCGGCGGCGAGGTCGCCCAGGTCAACTGGGCGTCTGCCGGGACGAGATAGTCCGCGCCGCCGACAGAGAGACCGTGCCCGGTGAAGTGGATGAGGACGGTGCTGTCCTCCGGCGCGGTGGCGCACACCCGGCTGATGGTGCTGCGGATCCGGGAGCGCAGGGCCGGCTCGTGCGGGGGCGCGCCGACGAGTTCCACGCTGTAACCGGAGGAGCGCAGCGCCTCGGTCATCAGCTCGACGTCCCGGCCGACGGTCTCCGTCAAGTCCTCGAAACGGTCCGGGAGTTCGTACTGAGGCACCGCCACGATCAGCGCCTGCCTGCTCTCCCCCATGCCGCCGCCTCCCCGTGTCCGTCACCCGCGCAGGTCAGGATGGCACAGAGTGGCTGGACGGTTCCCGGGTTCACATACCACGAGCGGCGGACAGCGGACGGTGGGCGGCGGACGAGCCCCTCCGGCCCCTCCGGATCCGCCCCGGGTTCCGGACTCCGGCGACAGGGCTGTCAGTCGCGCCCCTTATCCTCAGTGACCATGCTCGAAGACCGTCAGACCGCACCGTCCGCCGCTCCGTGGCCGACCGCGTATCCCGAGGGATACGCGGTCGTCGACGTGGAGACCACGGGACTGGCCCGCGACGACCGCATAGTGTCGGCCGCGGTCTACCGGCTGGACGCGCGCGGCGAGGTCGAGGACCACTGGTACACGCTGGTCAACCCGGAGCGGGACCCGGGCCCGGTGTGGATCCATGGCCTGACGAGCGACGTGCTCGAAGGGGCGCCCCTGTTCCAGGAGATCGCCGAGGAGTTCGCGGCCCGCCTTGCGGGCCGGGTGCTCGTCGCGCACAACGCGGTCTTCGACTGGTCGATGATCGCCCGGGAGTACGCGCGCGCGGAGCGCGAGGCGCCGGTCCGTCAGCGGCTGTGCACCATCGCGCTGTCCAAGGAGCTGGGCCTGCCGCTGCCCAACCACAAGCTGGAGTCGCTGGCCGCGCACTTCGGCGTCGTACAGCAGCGCGCGCACCACGCGCTGGACGACGCGCGCGTGCTCGCCGAGGCGTTCCGGCCGAGCCTGCGGGCCGCAGCGCGCGACGGCCTGCGGCTGCCGCTCCTGGAGTGCCTGCCGCTGACGGAGTGGACGGACCGGGCGACGCCGCGCATCGGACGGCAGTCCGGGGGCTACTCGTCCGGGGGCTACGCGTCCGGCGGCTATCCGTCGGGGAGTTGGCGCCCCTCGCGCAAGCGGCCCGCCTGCCCGTATCCGAATCCGGGGCGGTACGAACCGGGCAAACAGCTCAAGCAGGGCATGCGCATCGCGTTCTCCGGGGACACCTCGACCGAGCGCGACCTTCTGGAGGACCGCGCCGTCGAGGCCGGTCTGCATGTCGCGACGAGCCTGTCCCGGCTGACCAGCCTGCTCGTCACGAACGACCCGGACTCCGGTACGTCCAAGGTGGTCAAGGCCCGCCAGTTCGGCACCCCGGTCGTCGACGAGGCGGCGTTCGGGCAGCTCCTCGGGAACGTGGAACCGGCGTCGGTGTGACCGTACGGATCGGTGTAGCCGTACGGATCGGTGTAGCCGTACGGATCGGTGTGACCGTACGGACGGGTGATTGGCGTGCGACTCGCCCGGAGCCGTCTCGCCCGGACCTCGGGTGACGGCCCACGCTGTGGCGCATGGCGACATGTGAAGTGTGCGGCAACAGCTACGGAATGACCTTCGAGGTGCACGCGCAGGGCGCGGTGCACGTCTTCGACTGCTTCTCCTGCGCGATCCACCGCATGGCACCCCTCTGCGAGCACTGCCGCGTCCAGATCATCGGGCAGGGCGTCGAGGTCGAGGGGCACTGGTACTGCGGTGCCCACTGTGCCCGGGCGGAGGGAAAGGTGGGGATCATCGACAGGGTGTGACCCGGTACCCGACCGAACGCACCCCACGACCCGGTTGTACCGTCGTGGGGTGTACCGCTTCCTGTTGTCCCGGCAGTGGGTGATCCTCACCCTCCTCACGCTCGCGCTCATCCCGACGATGATCGAGCTGGGCTTCTGGCAACTGCATCGGCACGAGCACAAGGTCGCGCTGAACCAGGTGATCTCCGACTCGCTGTCCGCGCGGCCGGTCCCCGCCGAGTCGCTCACCGGTCCTGGCCGGTCGATCGAGCACGAGGACCTGTACCGCCGGGTGACGGCGAAGGGCACCTTCGACACCGCCGACGAGGTCGTGGTCCGCCGCCGCACCAACGCGGACGAGGCTGTCGGCTTCCACGTACTGACGCCGTTCGTCCTGGACGACGGCCGTGTCCTCATGGTCAACCGCGGCTGGATCCCCGCCGACGGCGCGCAGACCGAGTTCCCGAAGATCCCCGCGCCCGCGAAGGGCGAGACCACGGTCACCGGCCGGCTGATGGCCGACGAGACGACCGCCGACAGCGGCATCAAGGATGTCCGCGGCCTCCCCGACCGCATGGTCATGCTGATCAACAGCAAGCAGCAGTCGGAGTCGCTCGGCAAGCAGGTCCTCGGCGGCTACATCGAGCTGACCGCGCCGGAGCCGAAGGGCGACGTCCCCGAACTGATCTCCGAGCCCGACCACAGCGGCATCGGCCCCCACATGGCGTACGCGGTCCAGTGGTGGCTCTTCGCCTCGGGCGTCCCGGTGGGCTGGGTGGTGCTGGTGCGCCGCGAACGCCGGGACCAGCAGGAGGCGGAGGCCGCGGAGACCGAGCCGGCGGCGGAGCCCGCCACCGTCTGAGCACACGGACCCGACCCCGGCCCCGTCAGGGGCGCCTCTCAGGGGCGCGGGGAACTGCGCGACAAGCCCCCACCGGCCCGCACCCGAAACACAACCCGACCGGCAGGGGGACCCGGCGAGCCAACCCGCCGGGGTTGATCGCCGGATCCCGAGGGAACCCGGCACACGTGCACCCTTCCATCGAGGACTACGCGCTCATCGGCGATCACCAGACCGCCGCCCTGGTCGGCCCGGACGGGTCGATCGACTGGCTCTGTCTCCCCAGGTTCGACTCGGCGGCCTGCTTCGCGAAGCTGCTGGGGGACGAGGACAACGGACACTGGCGGATCGCGCCGAAGGGTCCGAACGGGCAGAACGGGCAGAACTGGCAGAAAGGCCTGAACGGGCTGAACGCGCCGGCCACCTGCACCCGCCGGGCGTACCGGCCCGACACACTCGTGCTCGACACCGAGTGGGACACCGAGGAAGGCTCGGTACGCGTCACCGACCTGATGCCGCAGCGCGACCGCGCACCCGATGTCGTACGGATCGTCGAAGGCCTCAAGGGCCGGGTGACCATGCGCAGCACCCTGCGGCTGCGCTTCGACTACGGCTCGGTCGTACCGTGGGTCCGCAGGTCGGGCGGCCACCGGGTGGCCGTGGCGGGCCCGGACTCGGTGTGGCTGCGCAGCGAACCCCCTGTGCGCACCTGGGGCGAGGACTTCGGTACGCACTCGGAGTTCACGGTCACCGAGGGCCAGCAGGTCGCCTTCGTCCTGACCTGGCATCCCTCGTACGAGCCGCGCCCCCGTCGCGTCGACCCGTACGAGGCGCTGGCGCAGAGCGTCGGCGACTGGCAGGCCTGGGCGGCCCGCTGCCGCTACGACGGGCCGCACCGCGACGCGGTCGTCCGCTCCCTGATCACCCTCAAGGCCCTCACCTACGCGCCGAGCGGCGGTATCGTCGCGGCCCCCACGACGTCGATCCCCGAGGAGATCGGCGGCGTCCGCAACTGGGACTACCGCTACTGCTGGCTGCGCGACTCCACCCTCACCCTGGGCGCGCTGCTCGCGTGCGGCTACCAGGAGGAGGCGGAGGCCTGGCGCAACTGGCTGCTGCGCGCGGTCGCGGGCGATCCGGCGGACCTGCAGATCATGTACGGCCTGGCGGGCGAGCGGCGGATCTCCGAGTACGAACTGGCGTGGCTGCCCGGCTTCCGCGGCTCGGCGCCGGTGCGGGTCGGCAACGCCGCCGTACAGCAGTTGCAGCTCGACGTGTACGGGGAGGTGATCGACTCGCTCACGCTTGCGCAGCGCGCGGGTCTGCCGGTCGAGCCGGGCATGTGGCGGCTGCACCAGGCCCTGATGGACTTCCTGCACTCGGCGTGGCGCAAGCCGGACGAGGGGCTCTGGGAGGTGCGCGGGCCGCGTCGGCACTTCGTGCACTCGAAGGTGATGGCATGGGTGGCCGCCGACCGCACCGTGCGCATCCTGGAGGAGAACCCCGAACTCGACGGCGACGTGGACCGCTGGCGCGCGATGCGCGACGAGGTGCACCGCGAGGTGTGCGAGCGCGGCTACGACCCGGAGCGGAACACGTTCACGCAGTCCTACGGCTCCCGCGAACTGGACGCCGCGCTGCTGCTGCTCCCCCGCCTCGGCTTTCTGCCGCCGGACGATCCACGGGTGGTCGGCACGGTCGACGCGGTGCGCTCGGAACTCGCCCGCGACGGCTTCGTACACCGCTACGACTCGGACCGGCACGGTTCGCTAGCGCACGGCTCGCTTCCGCACGGCTCGGACGCGCCTGGCTCCGGCCCGCACGACTTGGATCCGCACGACTCGGATGCGCACGGCTCGGGTTTGAAAAAAGTCGACGGGCTGCCGGGCGGTGAGAGTTCGTTCCTGGTCTGCTCGTTCTGGCTCGCGGACGCGCTGCACCTGACGGGCCGTACGACGGAGGCGCTCGACCTGTTCGAACGGCTGGTCGCGCTCCGCAACGACGTGGGGCTGCTGGCGGAGGAGTACGACCCCGTGGCCGGGCACCAGCTCGGCAACTTTCCGCAGGCGTTCAGCCACATCGGCCTGGTGGGCACGGCTCTGGCCCTGTTCGACGGCGAAGGGGAGGCTGGAGTGCCCGACGCGGACGAGGCAGGATAGGAACCATGGATCTTGGACTGAAGGACCGCGTCTACGTCGTCACCGGAGCAACGCGCGGCCTGGGCCACGCCTCCGCCCGCGAACTCGTCGCCGACGGCGCGAAGGTGGTCATCACCGGGCGCGACGAGAAGACGGTGGGCGAGGCCGCGGCGGCACTCGGCCCGAACGCCCGCGGCGTGGCCGTGGACAACGCCGACCCCACCGCCCCGGAGAGCCTGATCGCCGCCGCCCGCGAGCACTTCGGCGGCTTCGACGGCATTCTGATCAGTGTCGGCGGCCCGACGCCCGGCTTTGTCGCCGACAACACGGACGAGCAGTGGCGGTCCGCGTTCGACTCCGTCTTCCTCGGCGCGGTCCGGCTCGCCCGCGCGGCCGCCGCCGAGCTGGGCGAGGGCGGTGTCATCGGCTTCGTGCTCTCCGGCTCGGTGTACGAGCCCATCGCGGGCCTGACCATCTCCAACGGTCTGCGTCCCGGGCTCGCCGGCTTCGCCAAGTCCCTCTCCGACGAGCTCGGTCCGCGCGGCATCCGGGTGGTCGGCGTGCTGCCGGCCCGCATCGACACGGATCGCTTGCGCGAGCTCGACGGGTACGCCGCCGATCCCGCGGCGGCGCGGGCGGCCAACGAGGCGCGGATTCCGCTGCGGCGGTACGGGAGGCCGGAGGAGTTCGGGCGGACGGCCGCGTTTCTGTTGTCGCCTGCCGCGTCCTATCTGACGGGGGTCATGGTGCCGGTGGACGGTGGGGCCCGGAGCGGCTTCTGAAGGTGCTTTGCAGGGCTTTTGAAGCGGTTTTGGGCCGATGGGTCGCGTCTCGTGACGTTTGTGCCTGCGGGCCGTGGGGGCCGGGCGCGCAGTTCCCCGCGCCCCTAAGGGGCCCTTTCCGCTCCGTGTCCGGCTCCGCGCAGGCGTACCTCCGTCGGGAGGGACGCCAGGCCCGCCGAGTCCCTCGCGTGGGCCAGGGACTCCGTCGTCAGCCGGTTCAGGGTGTCCCGGGGGCCGGCGTGCGGCTCCAGCAGCAACCGGACCGTCGCCTCGGGGGCACTGCGCCGCCCGGTGAGCGACACCTGCGCGGTCTGTACCCCCTCCAACGCGCCCGCCTCACCGGCCAGTACGTTCTCCAGGGCTCGCCCCCGCAGCAGCGCGCCCGCGCCGTCGCCCGTGTCGACGAGCACCTCGGCGAGCCGGCGCCTCCGCACCAACGCCGCCAGCCACCACACGGCGAGCAGCACCGCCACCGCGAGCACGGCGATGACGGCCGGCCACCACCAGCCGTCGTCCCGCCACCGCGCCCGGTCGGCGTCGCTCAGCAGCACGTCGTGCCGGCTGTCGTGGAGCCACCACGAGGGCGGGTCCACGCCGAGGCCGACGGCGAGCACGGAGCCGCCGAACACGGCCAGGAGCAGTCCCGCGAGACCCAGCAGGGACCGGTTCACGATCCTCGGCACTCCGGTCACCCCTTCCGGCCCGGCCGGGCGACGCGCACCGACAGCGCGGGCCGCCGGGTGAGGCCGAGCGCTCTGATGCCGTCGGCGAGCGTGGCATCCAGGTCGGCGCGTACGTCGTCGAGTTCGCGGTGTTGCGAGACCGCGCGGACGTCGGCCTTCCGGCGCCCCATACGGACCCGGACCGACCGCACACCGGACACCTTCATGGCCCGGTCGCGCAGCACCAGTGCGGCGGCGCCCCGGTGGAGTCCGGCGCGTACGTCGGGGTGGGGGCGGCGCATCGGCAGGACGCCGCGCAGTCCCGGGGTCGTGGCGAGGACGAGCAGCCACAGGCCCAGGGCCGTCGCGACGCCGGCGCCGACGAGTACCCACGTGTCGTCGAGGGGCCGCTCGGCCAGTTCGCGGGCCAGGGGCCCGCGCCAGTGCATGGCGGTCCGGTCGGCGCGGACGGCGACGACGTCGTACAGCAGGAGGCCCCCGGCGGCCAGGACCGCAGTTGCGAGGACGGCCGCGGGGACCCGGCGGGCCGACCAGAACCGGCCGCTGCCGTCCTTGGCGGCGTCGGGGGCCGGCAGGGGTATGTAGTCCGCCGCGGAGGTGGACTGGCCGAGTTCGCTCTCGGTGGTCTTCTCGATGACGGGCAGGTGCTGGGTGCTCTTCAAGCCCTGGGGCTCGCTCATTGCGTCCTCCCCTGTACCGCGTCGCGCGCGTGTGCCGAGTGCGGCCGTTCCACCCGGACGACGGCCCCGGGCACTTTCGTTCCCGCCAACGCCTCTACCCGCTCGGCGACTTGACGACGCACGGCACCGCACCGGCCCTGTCAGTCACCCACCCCGGCGAGATCCCTGAGCCGCCGGCCCTGAGCGGCCCGCTCGGCAACGCGCTGTTCCTCGTACGTACGGCCCGCCGCGCCCTGGAGCAGGGACTTCGTCTCGATGAGGGCATCGCGTGGTGCGGCCAGCAGCGCCGCCGCCAGTTCGCCGACCGTGTCGTCGAGCTGGTCGGCCGGTACGGCGATGTTCGCGAGGCCGGTCCGCTGCGCCTCCTCGGCCTGCACGAACCGCCCCGTCGCGCAGATCTCCAGCGCGCGGGCATAGCCGACGAGCCCCACCAGCGGGTGCGTGCCCGTGAGGTCGGGAACGAGACCGAGGCCGGTCTCGCGCATGGCGAACTGCACGTCGTCCGCGACGACGCGCAGGTCACAGGCGAGCGCGAGCTGGAAGCCCGCCCCGATGGCATGGCCCTGTACGGCGGCGATGGAGACGATGTCGCTCCGCCGCCACCAGGTGAAACCGTCCTGGTACTCGGCGATCGCCGTGTCGAGCTCGGCGTCGGAACCGCGCGCGAGATCGATGAAGGACGGCTCGCCGTCGAACCCCTCCGGCGTGAACGCCTGCCGGTCGAGCCCCGCGGAGAAGGACTTGCCCTCGGCGCGCAGCACGACGACACGGACGGTGCCCGGCAGCAGCTGCCCCGCCTCGGCCAACGCGCGCCACAGAGCGGGGCTCTGCGCGTTGCGCTTGGCCGGGTTGGTCAGCGTCACCGTGGCGATCGCGTCGTCGACGGTGAGCCGTACGCCGTCCTTGTCGAGCAGCGAGGTGAACGAAGCCATGGCATGCCTCCGATGGGTGCGGTCAGAGGGGGTGCCGTGGAAGCACACCCTTAAGTGACTGCACAGTAACCACCCGGGCGGTCAATCGACCGACCGGGTGGCCACCATCGGAGAACGAGGAACCGCCTGGCGTCAGCCCGACGCGGACTTCTTGCCCCGCGTCGCGCCGCCACGCCCACGGAGCGTGACGCCCGACTCACTGAGCATCCGGTGCACGAAGCCATACGAGCGGCCGGTCTCCTCGGCCAGTGCCCGAATGCTCGCACCGGAGTCGTACTTCTTCTTCAGGTCTGCCGCGAGCTTGTCGCGCGCGGCGCCGGTTACCCGGCTGCCCTTCTTCAGAGTCTCGGCCACCCGTGCCTCCTCAGCGGAAGTGCGCTCTGGACTTCTCATGATCACCCCTCATGAGCGTCCTGGCCACCCATTCGGCAAGGTCGATGGGACGAGGTTGTGCCGTGGAAGCCCGTCACCACGAGCGGAATATGGCATTCCATCCGGCCGTGCCCGTTCGGGCAGAACGAGTTCTGCGGCGAATGCCCAGGTCAGCGACGTGCGGCGGCCGGGCCCTCGGGGACGGAGGGCCCGGCCGAAAAATTGATGTAGGACACACCTCGGTACGAGGAGACCTCACACAGATGATGGATCACGACTCGGCCGAATGATCCATACGAAGTGGATCAGTGGATGGATCAGCATCACGGACCGCTCCCGGCCCACTCCGAGACCGCCCTGCGACCGCGCACGGACGCCCGCTCAGGCGAGGGCCACCAGGTCCGCGTAGTCGGCACCCCACAGGTCCTCGACTCCGTCGGGCAGCAGGATGATCCGCTCCGGCTGGAGCGCCTCGACGGCTCCCTCGTCGTGGGTGACGAGGACGACCGCGCCCTTGTAGGTGCGCAGCGCGCCGAGGATCTCCTCGCGGCTGGCCGGGTCGAGGTTGTTCGTCGGCTCGTCGAGGAGCAGGACGTTCGCGGACGACACCACGAGGGTGGCGAGCGCGAGGCGGGTCTTCTCGCCGCCGGACAGGACACCGGCCGGCTTGTCGACGTCGTCGCCGGAGAACAGGAACGAGCCGAGCGTCTTGCGGACCTCGACGAGGTCCAGGTCAGGGGCGGCGGACCGCATGTTCTCCAGGACCGTGCGCGCGGGGTCCAGGGTCTCGTGCTCCTGCGCGTAGTAGCCGAGCTTGAGGCCGTGGCCCTCGATGACCTGGCCGGTGTCGGGCTTCTCCGCGCCGCCGAGGAGGCGCAGCAGGGTCGTCTTGCCGGCGCCGTTCAGCCCGAGGATGACGACACGGGAGCCCTTGTCGATGGCCAGGTCGACGTCGGTGAAGATCTCCAGCGAGCCGTACGACTTGGACAGGCCCTCGGCCATCAGCGGGGTCTTGCCGCACGGGGACGGCTCGGGGAAGCGCAGCTTGGCGACCTTGTCGGACTTCCGCACGGCGTCGAGGCCCGCGAGGAGCTTGTCCGCGCGCTTGGCCATGTTCTGCGCGGCGACGGTCTTGGTGGCCTTGGCGCGCATCTTGTCGGCCTGCGCGTTGAGCGAGGCGGCCTTCTTCTCGGCGTTCTGCCGCTCGCGCTTGCGGCGCTTCTCGTCGGCCTCGCGCTGCTGCTGGTACAGCTTCCAGCCCATGTTGTAGACGTCGATCTGGGCGCGGTTGGCGTCCAGGTAGAAGACCTTGTTGACGACCGTCTCGACCAGGTCGACGTCGTGGGAGATCACGATGAAGCCGCCGCGGTACGTCTTCAGGTAGTCGCGCAGCCAGACGATGGAGTCGGCGTCGAGGTGGTTCGTGGGCTCGTCGAGGAGCAGGGTGTCCGCGTCCGAGAAGAGGATGCGGGCCAGCTCGATACGGCGGCGCTGACCGCCGGAGAGCGTGTGGAGGGGCTGGCCGAGCACCCGGTCGGGGAGGTTGAGCGCGGCGGCGATGGTGGCGGCCTCCGCCTCGGCCGAGTAGCCGCCCTTGGTGAGGAACTCCGTCTCCTGGCGCTCGTACTGGCGCATCGCCTTCTCGCGGGTGGCACCCGAGCCGTTCGCGATGCGCTGTTCGTTCTCGCGCATCTTGCGGATCAGGGTGTCCAGGCCGCGGGCCGAGAGGATGCGGTCGCCCGCCAGCATGTCGAGGTCGCCGGTGCGCGGGTCCTGCGGGAGGTAGCCGACCTCGCCGGAGCGGGCCACGGCGCCCGCGGCGGGGACGGCCTCGCCCGCGAGGACCTTGGTGAGGGTGGTCTTGCCCGCTCCGTTGCGGCCGACCAGACCGATGCGGTCGCCCTTGGTGATACGGAAGGTGGCGGACTCGATGAGCATGCGGGCGCCGGCGCGCAGTTCGATACCGGAAGCGGAAATCACGGACAGACTCCAGGGCGGGATTGATGACGGGGTGGGCGGCTGAGGGCGTTCACGCCGTCTAATGCACGAGGAGAATGGCCATGGGCCAAGTCTAACGGGGAGATGCAACCACTTTTCCTGTGTGCGGGTGTTCGGGGGTGTGACCCTCGTTGCCCCGCCATTGCCCCGCGACAGGGCCCTCGGTGTGCGGTGATGTGCGGTGGTGTGCGGTGGTGTCCGCCGCGACGGCCCCCGCCGGACGTCCGGCGGGGCGTTGTCAGTGCCGGGTGCCAGACTATGAGGCACGTCACATTCAGGCGTTGTTCCGGCAGCGGGCGGGGCAGCGGGATCCGAGGGAGTGATCGTCATGGCAGGCACGAACAGCGGACGCCCCAGCATCTGCCCGACGCTGCTGTACGCGGACGCCAAAGCCGCGATCAGGCAGCTCACGGAGGCCTTCGGCTTCACCGAGTCGTCGGTGTACGAGGACGAGGACGGCAAGGTCGCGCACGCCGAGCTGGTGCAGGGCAACGGCGCGGTGATGCTGGGTTCCAAGGGCACCGGCAGCCGCTTCGACGAGGCCATGAAGAGCGCGGGACCCACCGGGGTGTACGTCGTC
>NZ_LIPP01000133.1 GCF_001418335.1 Streptomyces aurantiacus
AGATGTGTATAAGCGCCAGCCCCACCCCCGGCCTCCCCCGGCATAACCGCCGGAGGCACAGGCGCTCGTCGGCACGCTCACTGGTGGCAGCGCAAGTGGGTCCGCTACGCCGCGCTGACCACCCTGCTCACCCTGTCCGGCCTCGTCATCCTGGCGCTCGTCCGCAAGCAGACCGGCACGGAGGGCTTCCTGGTGGGCCTCGGCCTCGCCGTACTGCCCGTCCCGCTGCTCGTCGCCGCGTTCCGCTGGCTGGACCGGGTCGATCCGGGGCCCTGGAGAAACCTGCTCTTCTCCTTCGCCTGGGGCGCCTGCGCGGCCGCGCTGATAGCCATCGTCGCGAACAGTTTCGCGACGCAGTGGATAGCGACGGCCACCGCGGACCCGTCCCACGCCGACACCCTCGGCGCGACCGTGATAGCGCCGATCGTCGAGGAGTCGGCGAAGGCCGCGGCGGTCCTGCTCGTCTTCCTGTTCCGCAGAGGGGACTTCACCGGGATCGTCGACGGCGTGGTCATCGCGGGCGTCACGGCGACCGGCTTCGCGTTCACCGAGAACATCCTCTATCTGGGGACGGCGTTCGGCACCGACCAGCTCACCGGTGACACGGGCATCTTCTCGGTCACGGCCGCCACCTTCTTCGTACGCGTGATCATGTCGCCCTTCGCGCATCCGCTGTTCACCGTGCTGACGGGCATCGGCTTCGGCGTCGCCGCGCTCTCCGCGGACCGCCAGCAGGTGCGCCGCGTACTCCTGCCGATCACCGGACTGCTGCTCGCGATGGGCATGCACGCGATGTGGAACGGCTCGTCGACCTTCGGCGAGTACGGCTTCTTCGCGGTCTACGGGGCCTTCATGGTTCCGGCCTTCGGCCTGCTCACCTGGCTGGCCATCTGGACCCGCCAGCGCGAACTGGGCACGGTCCGCACCGAACTGCCGTCGTACGCCGTGGCCGGCTGGCTCGCCGCACCGGAGCCGTACGTCCTCGGCTCGATGAAGGCGCGGCGGCTGGCCCGGCAGTACGCCACCCGGCACGGCGGACGCGACGCGGGCCGGGCGGTGGCGGAGTACGAGGCGTACGCGACCTCACTGGCGTTCCTGCGCCACAGGGGCCGCCGCGGCCGAGCGGGCGCCGACTTCGCCGTACGGGAACGGGAACTGCTCCACGAGCTGTGGGCCCGCAGGGAACCGGCCCGCCCGGCCCTGGAGTACGCGGCCAGGGCAACGACCCCGGCACGGTCACCCTGGCCGGGCTACGGGTATCCGTACCCGACGTACAACCCGTACCGCTCCTAAGGGCTGTCCGGGAGACGGTTTACGGGTTGAGGCCCTTGCCGCGCAGCCAGGCCATCGGGTCGATCCCGGTGCCGCCGCTGGTGTGGACCTCCAGGTGGAGGTGCGCCCCGGTGACGTTGCCGGTCGCGCCCACGCGGCCGATGACGTCACCCGTGCTGACCTTCTGCCCGACGCTGACGCCGATCGACGACTGGTGGGCGAACCACAGCTCCGTACCGTCGTCGAGGGTGAGGATCGTGCGGTAGCCGTACGAGCCGCTCCAGCCCGCCTCGGTGATCGTGCCGCTGTGAACGGCCTTGATCGGGGTACCCGTGGGAGCGGCGAAGTCCAGACCCGTGTGCTGACCGGAGGACCACAGCGAGCCGGCCTGCCCGAAGGTCGAGGTGATCGTGTACGAGGAGGTGGGCAGCGTGAACTGCTTGGCGAGCTCGGCGAGGCGCGCGGCCTCGGCCTTCGCCTCGGCTGCCTCTTCCTTCTTCTCCTTCGCGGCGGCGGCCTTGGCCTTCGCCTCGTCCTGCTCCTTGGCCGCGAGCGAGGCGGCCTTCTTCGCGGCGGCGGTCTCGGCGGCCTGCTGGGCCTCGCGGTCCACCTGGTCCTGCTGGAGCTCGGCCTGGAGCATGATGCGGGAGCGCAGGGCCTCGCCGGCGTCCGCGCTGCCCTCTTCGGTGTCGGCGGTGGTGAGGCCGGCACTGGTGAGCGGCGTGCTGGAGCCCTCGGGGGTCTTGTCGTCCGAGATCAGCGAGCCGACGTTCGGCAGGTCGGGCAGCGAGATCGACACCGGGGGCTTGCCGGTCTGCGCGGAGGCCATGCCGCCCGCGCCGACGGCGGCTATGACACCGACGCCCAGAACGGTCGAGCTACGGGCCAGTCCTCCGCCGCGCTGCTTGGAGACGCGGTGCCTGCCGCGGATGGGAACGACGGAATCCGCGGTGGGGTTCCACGGCTCCCAGGTCTCGTCGTCCTGACGGACGCCGTATCCGAAGGTGTCGGGCTTCTTCTCACCCGAGGACTCACCCGTCACCTCATCCGGCGCGAAATCCGGTACGAACGAGGGTGTGGGGGCAGGCCTGTTGGACGCCACGTGGGCGCGCTCCTTTCCTTCCTTCTCGCCTACCGGGTTAGCTGACGGGTTCGGAGCAGGAAGGTCTCCTACGCGGGTCGACCACGGTGTACTCCACCGCGAAAGACACGCGATTCACCCCATGTAGGTGGTTCCCCGGTTCCCTTGCGGGATTCGGCGCGTGCGCACGGAGCCATCTCTTGTGACGGCTGGGACGACCGCGCTGCGTTATCGAACGTTAATAGACCCGGCCACCGGATTCCAGCTGTTCTGGATGATCGTTAAGGCTTGTGACCTGGACTTACGGGTCATGAGCGGGGTAAATCGGGCGAGTTGCTCGCGATTCACAGGTGCCGAGTTTGCTGACGGTGTCTCAGTTGTAATGCGCAGGGGCGTCACTCGACTACTGCCGGTAATAAGAGGGCGCACCGCACTCCGTGAGGCCCGGAAAACACCTGAGGCCGGAATCCCAATTTCGGATTCCGGCCTCAGGCCTTCAGTAGCGGGGACAGGATTTGAACCTGCGACCTCTGGGTTATGAGCCCAGCGAGCTACCGAGCTGCTCCACCCCGCGTCGTTAAGACCAGTGTACGCCATTCGCGGGACCCGAGGCACACGGGTCGATGTGCCGGTCGACGTGCCGGTCGAGGTGCCGGTTGGGTGCCTTCGCGGCGTCCTCGTACTCCGGGAGTACGAGGACGTCGGCGCCCGCGCCGGCCAGCAGGCCGTTCCCGTCCGCCGCCGCGACGAACGTGTCCGGCTCGCGCCACGCGGTGACGACCCGGCGCACGCCCGCGTCGAGGATCAGCCGGGCACAGGGCGCGGGCCGCGAGGCGCGGCGGGCGCAGGGTTCCAGGCTGCTGTAGACCGTGGCGGCCGGGAGCCGCGGGTCGCCGGGCTCGATCTTGGCGAGGGCGGCCTCCTCGGCGTGCGAGACGGGGTCGGACTCCCTGGAGTACCCGCGGGCCAGCTCCGTACCGTCGGCCGCGACGACGACAGCGCCGACGCTGAACGCCGTTCGGGAGGGCGGGCACTCGGTGGCCAGTTCGCAGGCGAGCCGCAGCCATCGGTGGTCGGCGGCGGAGGGGGCGTTCCCGGTGCCGGGTGCGGTGGGCACGTACCGCATGAGTACGACGTCTCCCACGGGCCGGGTCTCGATCAGCCGCATCCGGCCGCGGGGACCGCCGGGGTACTCGCCGGGCCCGAACAGCCGGGGCGCGTCCGGCTGTCCCACCACGAGCGGTGCGAGGGCGAGCTGCAGTTCGTCGGCGAGGCCCTGCTGGAGGAGCTGTGTGTGGACCCGGCCGCCGCCTTCGACCATGAGCCGCCGTACGCCTCGTACGTCGTGCAGGTGGGTGAGCACGGCCCGCCAGTCCAGGCTGGACCCGACGGAGACGACGTCGATGCCGGTGCCGGTGCCGGTGCCGCCCACATTCCCCGTATCGACCAGGCCGCGCAGGGCGCGGTTGACCGCCGGGGCGCCCTGGTCGGACGTATAGACGATCTTCTCCCCGCCGGTGGACCAGAAGTTGGCGGCGGGGTCCAGGTCGCCGGTGCCGCTGACGGTGACCTTCAGCGGGTACTCCGGCCGGCCGGCGGCGACGCGGGCGGCGCGCCGCTCGGCCGAGTTGACGAGGAGCCGGGGGTTGTCGGCGCGCAGGGTGCCCGCGCCGACCAGGATGGCGTCGGACTCGGCCCGTACCTCGTCGACCCGGTCGAAGTCGGCCGGGCCGGAGAGCAGCAGCCGTTCGGGGCCGGTGTCGTCCAGGCGGCCGTCGAGGGAGACGGCGGCGGACAACAGGACGTAGGGGTGGGCCATGGACGCTCTTTCTTCGCGGATCAGTTTTTTTCGGTCTCTCCCAGCTTCCCTCAGCTTCCCTCAGGTTCTCTGGCTGGGACCACCGCCCACGGGCCGACCCGGACGCCGGACCTCCCACGGAAGGGGTGGTTCCGCGGGACCGCGGGGGCAGAACGGTGGCATGGCGGACGACGACAGTGAGGCTCAGCGGATAGCCGAGGACAGCCGGCTCTGGCAGCACACGCTGCACGAGAACACCATGCTGTTCCAGCGCGGCAACCTCTTCCTGGTGGGTCAGTCGCTCTTCGCCGTGGCCTACACGACGCTCCTCGCCTCGGAGGAACACCTCGTGGCGGCACGCGTCCTGGCCGCCTTCGGCCTCGTACTGGCCCTCACATGGCTGTTCGTCGGCCACCGGCACCGCCTCTACTACCAGCACGTACAGCGGCGAGCGATGCAACGCCTGCCCGAGTACGCGGCCACGTGGGCGAGTTGGTCCGGGCGCAGGCGAGGCCTGTCGATCGTGCTGATCGCCTACCTGCTCCCGTCCCTGGCCACGGTGATGTGGACGGCCCTGCTGCTGATCACGTGAGCGCGACGCGAGCCGCGCCGGGCGCCTACGGGGTGTCGTCGCCCTCGGTGTCCGGTGCGGGCAGGCGCATGCCCCGGGACTCCGCGGGCCGCTGAGCAGCAGCTTTTCGGTCTAGAGGAGGACGACGCAGCCTCGCCGCTCCAGTTCGGTCAGCAGCGACGGAGACGGTTCGCAGGCGTTCCAGCGCAGGTCCAGTTTCTCCAGCGCGGGCATGTCGACGACCCAGTCCGGCAGCCGCGTCAGGCGGTTGCTTCGCACGTCGAACTGGCGCAGGCGTGGCAGGCCGGCCAGCGTCTCCGGGAGTTCGGTGAGGGCGTTCTCCCTCAGGTCCAGGTGGCGCAGTTCGCGGAGATCGGCGATGGACGGCGGCAGGCTTTCGACCGCATTGCCCCGGAGCCAGAGCTCGCGCAGGTTGCGAAGGTCTCCGATGCTGTCGGGCAGCGTGGTCAGTCGGTTGTGCTGCGTCCGGAGTTCGATGAGTCCGGCCATGCGGCCGATGGCCTCGGGCAGGACGGTGAGCGTGTTCTCGCCGACATTGAGGTAGCGCAGCCGCGTCAGGTTTCCCAGCGAGGCCGGGAGCTCCGACAACTTGTTGTCGTGCAGGTAGAGACAGCCGCTGAGTTCGGCCAGGTCGCCCAGTTCGGCGGGCACCGAGGTGAGGTGGTTGTGGCCGAGGTCCAGGGTGGTGAGCCGGTGCAGCCGTCCGATCTCGGGCGGGAGGTCGGCGAGCCCGTTGTCCGCGAGGATCAGCACCTGGAGCTCGGTGCGCCGCCAGACGGACTCAGGTACGTGTCCCAGCTGTTGACGCCAGAGGTTCAGCACGTGCGGCACGGCATGCCCCATTCCTCATTCCTCTTTCCTCTTTCCTCGGTACGTTCATTCAGTGCCCGTAGGGAGGCTCGAAGCAGCCTGTCTCCAGGTACGGGCCGTTGGTCTGCACGCCGTAGTTGGACTTCTGCACGAACGCGGTGACGCAGGCGTCGGGGTGGACGCTCAGGCCGACCATGGTCCCCTCGGGGGTGTAGTACTCGTTGCCCTTGAAACGCCGGAACATCTCCCGAACGGTCAGCGCGTCGTCCCCCTCCTCGTACCCGAGGCGGAGCAGCGCCGCGCGCACGGTCGCGGGGTCCCACTTCCCCTGCTTCCACAGCTGCTTGAGCACCGGCTCGATACGGGCGGCCTCCTGCTCGGCATCCCGCACGTGGGCGGGGGACATCTCGCCCGTTCGCCGGTAGGCGTTGTTCTCGTTGTAGTGCGGAGCACCGTCACCGGCCCCCGGCTCCACGTACGGGGAGGCTCCCGAGGCGCTGGGCGAGGCACTGGAGCCAAGGCCGGAGCCGGAGCCGACTCCAGCGCCGGCCGCCGAGTCCGAGGCCCCCTGCTGACCGCAGGCGCCGAGCGTCAGGATGAGGACCGCACCGACAAGTACCGTGCGCGGAACGGACCTTGAAGTGGGCATGGAGCAACTCTGCCATCCGGGCGAACGCCGCCGACTGAGTACGCGTACTCAATCCGGCAGGTCACGGCCGTCTGCGGCCTCTCCGGAATCCGCTGCCCGGACCATCCTCCGCGGCGGCAATCAGACCCTCATGCTCTACACCCGCATCGGCTGACCCCACTTCGCCCACACCGCCCCGAGCCTGCCGGCCGGGGCGCGCCTCATGTCTGGAGGCTCGGTGGCCGGATAGGACTGCCGCTGTTCGGTCTGCGGCCGTTGCAGGCGCGACCATCGTGGCTGGAGACACGAATGGAAACCGAAGGAGTAGATGTGGCCACACCACTGTCCGCTGCCAAGTTCCTCGCCGCTCTGAAAGCGGAGGGCGTCAAGGTCGTCGAAGTCGGCAACTGGCGTACCCACAACCGCAACCACGTGGGCGCCTGGGGACCCGTGCACGGTGTGATGGTCCACCACACCGTCACCAAGGGCACCGCCAACACGGTCGCGATATGCCGCGACGGCTACGAAGGACTGCCCGGCCCGCTCTGCCACGGCGTCGTCGCCAAGGACGGCAAGGTCCACCTCGTCGGCTACGGCCGCGCCAACCACGCGGGATCCGGCGATGACGACGTGCTGGCGGCGGTCATCGCAGAGAAGGCCCTGCCTGCGGACAACGAGGCGAACACCGACGGCAACAGCCGGTTCTACGGCTTCGAGTGCGAGAACCTCGGCGACAACCAGGACCCGTGGCCGGCCGTCCAGGTCGAAGCGATGGTCCGCGCGTCCGCCGCTGTCCTCCGGGCGCACGGCTGGGGCAAGGACGGCGACACCTCCGTGATCGGCCACAAGGAGTGGCAGCCCGGGAAGATCGACCCGCGCGGGCCCGGGGTGTCGATGACGGACATCCGCAAGCGGGTCGCCGAACGGCTGAAGCACCCGGCGTCCTGGTCACCCGGCGAGACCACCACCTACACCGTCCGCGCCGGCGACACCCTGTGGTCGATCGCCGTGGCCGAGCTCGGCGACGGCAACAGGTACACGGAGATCAAGACCCTCAACAACCTGACATCCGACACTCTCTCCGTCGGCCAGGTCCTGAAGATCCCCAAGAGGTGAGGCAGCGAGACGAAGACGATCACTCAGCCCCCGCAAACGACACCAGCCCCAGTCCAGATGTCCTCTGGACCGGGGCTTGTCGGTAGACCCTGTGGGACTCGAACCCACAACCAATGGATTAAAAGTCCACTGCTCTGCCAATTGAGCTAAGGGTCCGTGCGCCGACCCACGCCGGTGCACGCACCGACCCGCGTCGATGCCAGGAACGAGCATAGCCCGACGCGGCCGGGACTCCGATCGGGTATCGGTGTCCCGGCCGCGCCGAAAGGTGGGGGAGGGCGCCGGAGCGTCACGGGTCGACCGGCTCCGGGGCGCCGGCGCGGGCCGCCTCGCGGGCGCGGGTGCGCTCGTGGTCCGGGTTGAGGAACCAGTGCCGGGCCGAGGCGAACCACCACGCCGCGGCGAAGCCGAGGACGGCCAGGACCGCGATGGGGGCGTAGTTGAAGGTCTCCCAGGTGACCGGCGAGACCTGGGGGAGCATGAAGAGGACCGTGATCACGACGACCCAGGCGACCGCCACGATGCCGATCGGGCGGGACCAGCGGCCCAGGTGCCACGGCCCCCGTTCGAAGGCCTCGCCCTTGCGCAGCCGCAGCAGCGTCGGGATGACGTACGCGATGTAGAGGCCGATCACCGCGATGGACGTCACCGCCGCGTACGCGGTCACGTTGATCAGGTACGGCAGGCCGAGGACCAGCGCGCCCAGCGCCGCCAGCCACACCGCCGCGACGGGTGTGCGCGTGCGCGGGTTCACCGTGTGCCAGATGTGCGAGTACGGCAGCGCCCCGTCACGCGAGAAGGCGTAGATCATGCGGGAGTTGGCGGTCACCGACGCCATGCCGCAGAACAACTGCGCGCCGATCACCACCAGCAGCAGGAGTTTGCCCGCGGTCGCGCCCAGCGCGTCCAGCAGGATCTGGGCCGGCGGCACGCCTGTCGGCGACCCGAGGGCGCCGTCGTACGACTGGATCGCGAAGGTGAAGCCGAGGAGGAGCACGAAGCCCGCTATCCACGACGTCCAGATGGACTGGACGATGCCCTTCGGGCCGGCCGTGGACGCGTCGTGCGTCTCCTCCGTCATGTGCGCCGACGCGTCGTACCCGGTGAAGGTGTACTGGGCCATCAGCAGGCCCAGCAGCACCACGTAGAAGCTGCTGCCCCAGCCCGTGTTGTTCACGAACTCCGTGAAGACGAAGGACGCCGACTGGTGGTGGTCCGGCGCGAAGGTCAGCGCGCCCACGATGACCGCCACGCCCACGACGTGCCACCACACGCTGACGCTGTTGAGGAGGCCGACGATGCGTACGCCGAAGGTGTTCAGCAGGCCGTGCAGGACGAGGATGCCGGCGAAGAGCAGGATCGTACGGCCGGGCGTGACCTCGAAGTCGAACTGGAGGTTCAGGTACGCGCCCAGGAACGAGGCCGCGCCGAAGTCGATGCCCGCCGTCACCGCGACCTGGCCGAGGACGTTGAACCACCCCGTGAACCACGCCCAGGCAGCGGCCGTGCGGCGCGGTGCCAGCCGGTGGGCCCAGAAGTACAGGCCCGCGGAGGTCGGATACGCCGAACAGATCTCGGCCATCGCGAGCCCGACGAACAGCGTCATGAGCCCGACCACGACCCAGCCCCAGGTGATCACGGCGGGGCCACCCGTGTTCATGCCGAACAGGTAGAGCGTCAGGCAGCCCGACAGGACCGAGATGATCGTGAAGGAGACCGCGTAGTTGGAGAACGCCGACATGCGGCGGGCGAGAACCTGCGTGTAACCGAGCTGGGCCAGCCGCTCTTCGTCCGACAGCCCACTCACTCTGGCGTCATCTGTCATGCCCCCAGCAATTCCCTCGCCAGGGGTATGACATGCGCCACAGAGCGGTTCATCTGGCCGAAATACACACGCCGAAGGGCCCGGACGACGACCGAGGTCATCCGGGCCCTTCGTGTGATGCGATGCGATGCGATGCCTTGCGCCGCGATGTGCTGCGGCTCCCGTGGCTCCTGCGGCTGCCGTGGCCGCTCAGGCCACGTCAGCCATCAGCCATCAGCTGTCAGTCGTCAGCCGTTGCGCTTCCAGCGCGGCTTCTCGTCGCGGCGGCCGTAGGAGGAGCCGGAACCGGTGCTGCCGGAGCCCGAACCCGAGCCGGCACCACGGTGGTCGTCACGACGGGCGGCCGGACGGTCGTGGCCGCCGGAGCGGAAGCCACCGCCCGCGGGACGGTCGCCGCCCTGCCGGTCACGGTTGAACGGGCGGTCGCTGCCTCGGTGACCGGCCGGACGGTCGTCACGGCGGAAGCCGCCCGACGCCGGGCGGTCGCCGTCACGGCGGTCGCGGTTGAAGCCACCCGAGGCCGCGGGGCGGTCGTCGCGGCGGAATCCGCCACGGTCGCCACCGCGGTCGTTGTCACGACGGTCGTCCCGGCGGAAACCACCCGAGGGGCGCTCGTCACGGCGGTCACGGTTGAAGCCGCCACCCGAGGGACGGTCGTCACGACGGTCGCGGTTGAAGCCACCCGACGCCGGACGGTCGCCGTCACGGCGGTCACGGTTGAAGCCACCACCCGAAGGACGGTCGTCGCGGCGGTCACGGTTGAAGCCACCGCCGGAGGAACGGTCGTCACGACGGAACCCGCCGCGGTCGCCACCACGGTCGTTGTCACGACGGTCGTCCCGGCGGAAACCACCCGACGGACGGTCGTCACGACGGTCACGGTCGCGGCGCTCGTAGTTGCCACGGTCGTCACGACGCTGACGCGGCTCGTCGCGCACCGAATCGGTGCCCGCGGTCTGCGCCGCCGGCTCCTGGGCCACGGCCGCCGCGGCGGCCTCGACGACGGCGGCCGCCTCGGCCAGCGCGGTCTCCGGGTCCTCGCCACGCTCCCGCGCGGACCGCGCGATCAGCCGGTCGGCGTCCTCGCGCAGCTCGACGGCACGCCGCTGCGCGCGCTCCAGCTCCTTGGTGAGCTGCGACACCTCACGCTCGGCCTGCTGCGCCGCGTTGCCCGCGGACTCGGCCTGGACCTCGGTCATCGACCGGGCGCCCGTGATGTCCGCGACCTCCGGGTCGAAGGCCGCACCGCCCTGGATGATGTGGCGCGAGGCGTCCACGCCCGCGTCCTCCATCTGACGGAAGATCTGCCGGCGCTGGTGCGGCAGGGAGAGCGACACGACCACGCCGCTGCGTCCCGCACGGGCCGTACGGCCGGAGCGGTGCAGGTAGTCCTTGTGGTCACCGGCCGGGTCCACGTTCAGGACCAGGTCGATGCCGTCGACGTGGATGCCGCGGGCGGCGACGTCGGTCGCGACGAGCGCGTTGACGTAGCCCTTCTTGAAGTCCTCAAGCACGCGGGTACGCGCGCCCTGCGTCATGCCGCCGTGCAGCGCGTCGGCCTTCACACCGGAGTCGCAGAGCTGCTCGGCGATGCGGTCGGCGCCCAGCTGGGTGCGGACGAAGATGATCGTGCGGCCCTTGCGGGAGGCGATCGCGGCGGTGACCGGCGCCTTGTCCTTGGGCTTCACGATGAGGATGTGGTGCGACATGGTCGTGACGTTGCCCTGGGCGCTGTCGACCTCGTGCGTCACCGGGTTGGTCAGGTAGCGCTTGACCAGCGTGGAGATCTCGTTCTCCATCGTGGCCGAGAACAGCATGCGCTGGCCGCCGCCGGGGATCTGGTCGAGCAGCTCGGTGACCTCGGGCAGGAAGCCCAGGTCGGACATCTGGTCGGCCTCGTCGAGCACGGCGACCTGGACGTTCTCCAGGGAGCAGGCGCCGCGGTTGATGATGTCGCGCAGCCGGCCCGGGGTGGCGACGAGGACGTCGACGCCGCGCTCCAGGGCGTAGATCTGGTTGCCCATCGACGTACCGCCGCAGACGACCTTCATCTTCAGGCCGAGGACGTCGCCGTACGGCTGGAGGGCGTCCGCGACCTGCATCGCGAGCTCACGCGTCGGCGTGAGGATGATGCCGCGGGGCTTCTTCTTCTCGGTGTGGCCACCGGAGAGCTGCGTGAGCAGCGGCAGACCGAAGGAGAGGGTCTTGCCGGAGCCGGTGCGGCCTCGGCCGAGGATGTCCTTGCCGGCCAGGGCGTCCGGGATGGTCGCGGCCTGGATCGGGAAGGGGCTGGTCACGCCGTTCTGCGCGAGCTTGCGCACGACGCCCTCGGGGAGACCGAGATCGGTGAAGGTGACCTCAGGGACCTCAGGGACGGCGGGAACGTCGAGGACCTCGGCAACGTCGAGGACCACAGCGGCTTCGGGAGCCTCGGTTACTTCCGTCGCCTCGTTCTCGGGCACGACGATGTGATCAGTACTGGAAATGGACATGCGAATGCGAAACCTTCCGGAGTCTCGTCGGCACGCGCCCGTCAACTCCGTGATTTCGCAAACGACCGCCTCAATGCGGTCAGCCACGGCAAGGGAGAGTACGCGCCACGCGGCGCTCTCTTTATTGGCGCCGGGCAATGGGATCAAACGATCTACCACCATACGCACCCTGTGGCTCGTAAGGCAAACCGAGGCCGACTGCCCAGGTCAGAGACCCCGTCCGGACCCCATCCGAACCCCGTCCGAACCCCACTCAGGCCCCACTCAGGCCCCACTCAGGCCGCGAACCCGGCCTCCGGCGCCGGTTCCCGACGCTCGACGAGCTGCGGTTCGGGGTCCGGATGCGCCGAGGACGACGGCTCGGCGGTCGTCGGGTCCGGTGACGGCGACGGTGTCGCCTTGGTGGGCGTCGGCTCCGGCCCCGGACGCGTCGGCGTCGGCCGTTCCCCGGTCGGCGAAGGCCCCTCTGGCCTGGGCTTTTCCTCACCGGCCTCGCCCTTGCCCGGCTTCTTCGGCGCGGCCGACCCGCTCTCCCCCGGCGACGGCGAGGCCGACCCGGACGCGGACTCGTGGCGCTTGGCCCCGGCGTGTTTTCCGTCACCCGTCCCGTGCCGCCCGGAGCCGCCGCTCACCGACGGCCCTCCGTCGGGCACCTCGCCGCCCCGGGGCCCCGCCGAGTGTGAGGGCTCGGCCCGCCTCCCCTCGTCGTCACCGACGCTCACGCAGCCGGCACAGGCGGCACCGGCGGCGACTGCCAGGGCCGCGGCGGCCAGACGGACGGGTACGTACTTGGCGCGCACGGCAGCTACCTCCGGATGGGTCCCCCTCCCCGCAGGCAACGGGAGCACGGGGAACGGGATGAGTCCCCTTGCCCAACTCCCGCCGCCCACAAGAGGACACGCGACGGTACGCACCGGGCGAAGAGCCGCCGCCTCCCCCTGCCGCCTGCCGGGAACCCACGCACCCGGGACACCCGGGCACCCGGGGCACCCGGCGCCGGATGTCAGCCGTCAGCCGTACCCCAGCGCGTGCAGCCGCGCGTCGTCGATCCCGAAGTGGTGCGCGATCTCGTGGACCACCGTCACCTCGGCCTCGGCCACCACCTCCTCGCGCGACCCGCACATCCGCAGCGTGGGCCCGCGGTAGATCGTGATCCGGTCCGGCAGCACCCCGGCGTACCACTCACCGCGGTCGGTCAGCGGCGTCCCCTCGTAGAGCCCGAGCAGCTCGGGATCGTCGGCGGGCGGTTCGTCCTCGACGAACACCGCCACGTTGTCCATCAACCGCGTCAGCTCCGGCGGAATCCGGTCCAGCGCCTCGGCGACCTGTTCCTCGAACTCCTCGCGCGTCATTTCCAGCACAAGACCATTGTCCGGTACGGACGCCCGCACGGTAGGGGTGCCGTACGAACGCAGGGCCGCTGTTCGAACGACAGGGCCGCCGTCGCACGACAGGACTGCCGCCCGGACGGTGGAGCCGCCGCATATCCGCCCCACACCTTGGGCATACGGGACGAATGGCCCGCGTCCCCGCTGCCGCCGCCCTGCGCCACGTACGAAAGGCTCCCCTGGCCCTCGTACGCCACTACCGCTCCCGCCGCACCCACCCCGTCGTCGAACTCGTCCACCAGCCGCACCCGTACACCCGCGCGCTCGGCCTGATCGCCGTCGTCCTGCTCGGCGCGTGGCTGGGCCTGCTGATCGTCGGGAACGTGCGCGCGCCGGTCGGTCCCATGGACACCACGATGACGCTGCGCCCCTCCCTCACGGGCGGCACGAAGATCAACGTCTCCCCGCTCGGCGCCCTCGAACTACGCAGCCACATCGCGCCCCTCCGGCTCGACGTGGACGTCGACCAGCTCGACCCGGTCCGCTCCCAGGCCCTCGTCGACCACCCGGAACGGCTCTCCGGCCTCCAGGACGAGGTGGCCCAGGACGTCGGCGCGGGCACCCTCGACCTGGCCGTACGCTCCGTCGTCGCCGTCGTCTCCGGCGCGACCGCCCTCGGCCTCGCGGTCTACCGCCGCCCGCGCCGGGCCCTCGCGGCGGGCGGCCTGGCGCTGGCCCTGCTCGTCGCCTGCGCGGGGACGGCCTTCGCCACCTTCAACCCCAAGTCGGTCCTGGAGCCGAAGTTCTCCGGCCTGCTCTCCTCGGCCCCCTCGGTCGTCGGCAACGCCCGCAGCATCGTCAGCGAGTTCGACGTCTACCAGAAGGAACTGGCCCGCCTGGTGACGAACGTGACGAAGCTGTACGACGTCACGTCCACGCTCCCCGCGTACGCGCCGGACCCTTCCACCATCCGGGTCCTGCACGTCTCCGACATCCACCTCAACCCGGCGAGCTGGACGATCATCGCCTCGCTGGTGAGCCAGTACAAGATCGACGTCATCGTCGACTCCGGCGACACGATGGACCACGGGACGGCGGCGGAGAACGCCTTCCTGGACCCGGCGGCCGACCTCGGCGCGCCCTACGTCTGGGTCCGCGGGAACCACGACTCGCAGATCACCCAGAAGTACCTGGACCGCATGAAGAACGTGCACGTCCTCGACGACGGCCGGGCGGTCTCGGTCGCGGGCCTGCGGTTCGCGGGGATCGGCGACCCGCAGTACACCCCCGACCGCTCGGTCAAGGCGGTCGGCGACCCGGCGGAGGAACTGGCCGGCGCCCGCCTCGCCTCCGCCCTGCGCGACCAGGAGGCCGCCGGCACCCCGGTCGACATCGCGATCGCACACAATCCGAGGGCGGCCCGCGAGACGGACGGCGCCGTGCCCCTGGTCCTGGCGGGCCACGTCCACCACCAGGAGATGGAGGTCATGCGGTACGGCACGCGGCTGCGCATCGAGGGCTCCACGGGCGGCAGCGGTCTGCGCGCGGTCGAGGGCAAGCACCCCGATCCGATCGAGGCCTCGATCCTCTACCTGGACCGCGACACCCGCCGCCTCCAGGCCTGGGACGAGATCAAACTCGGGGGCCTCGGCCTCACCACCGCCGAGGTCAGCCGCCACCTCCCCAAGGAGAACCAACCCGGCGCACCGTCCACCGCGACTCCTTCCACGCCCACCCCCTAAACCGTTTTGGCGATCCCTCCCGCCATCCCATATGCTTCTCACGTCCCCGACGCGCCGCAAGGCGCCCAGGCGGGCCGATAGCCCTCATCGTCTAGCGGCCTAGGACGCCGCCCTTTCAAGGCGGTAGCACGGGTTCGAATCCCGTTGGGGGCACGCAATACCGTGTGCGAGACTTAAGTTCGCTTGCTCGCGCACAAAGCTAGGTCCTGTGGAGCAGCTTGGAGTGCTCGCCACCCTGTCAAGGTGGAGGCCGCGGGTTCAAATCCCGTCAGGACCGCTGCGATTCCTCGTGGATCGCGTGGCTGGGTAGCTCAGTTGGTACGAGCGATCGCCTGAAAAGCGATAGGTCGCCGGTTCGATCCCGGCCCCAGCCACCACCCAAAGGCCCCGTCCACCAGGACGGGGCCTTTGTCGTACCTCCTGAGGCACTCCCCGCAGCCGCGACACGACCGGGCGGGGGCGTGCCGGTATGTCACAGCCCGCCGCCTAGGGCCCTTCTGATGG
>NZ_LIPP01000134.1 GCF_001418335.1 Streptomyces aurantiacus
CTTCCCCGTCTCCGTCGACGGAGACGGGGAAGGCGAGAGTTATCTCCCGGGAGGGCACCAGGATGCGGACGTCGATCGACTCGGGGCGCAGGGCACCCTCGTGGATCCGGCGGACCGGGTCGCCGATGGCGAGCATCAGCGTCTCCGCCGTGTGGCACACGACGTCCACGCACACCCGCGGCGCGGCGAACGCCTCCACCAGTCGCGGCGCCAGCCCCACCATCGTGGGCTGAGGTTCGTCCCGGGTGGGCACGACCTCCGCGATCCGGGGCGGGCTGCCCTTGCTGATGTTGCTGAGCAGGCCGTCGTCCTGGAGGGCGCGCAGGGCCTGGCGGACCGTGCCGCGCTCCACACCGAACTCGTCGGCGAGCTCGGCCTGGGTGGGCAGGCGGTCGCCGGCGCGCAGGTCACCAGCGCGGATGCGGTCCCGCAGGATCTCGGCGATCTCCTGCGGCGAGAGCTTTCTACTGCCGTTCACTGCCACGTTCTCCTGGGTCACGACCAAACGCTACAACTTTGGTCCATCTAAGGGGAGTTGTTTGAAAGTTGTTTGCGAGTAGGTACCAACTGGGGATAAGTTAAACACAGTTGGTTGCCAACTTGGAAGAGATGGCGGAAGGTTCGCCTCCTCTCGCACATAGTTGGCAGCTGGGAAGAAGCCGCGCCTCCCGAGCACCGGTGGGCACAGCCCAGCACCGCAGCACCATCGCACTCCTCCCGCCCGCCCTCTCACACCCGAAGGAGGTGCCACGATGCCCGCCATAGCTCTTCTCTCCGCCCTCTTCGTCGTCGGTTTCGAGCAGTTCGTCGAGTGGCGGTACGGTCCGAGCGGCGCCGTCGGACTGCTGCTGCTCACCGTGGGTCTCAAGGTCAAGAGCCCCACCTGCAGCTCGGTCGGCGCCGTCGTCCTCGCCCTGATGTTCGCAAGGCCGACCCTGTGACCTGGAATAACAATGGCCCGGAATGACAAGGACCTGGAATGACAAGGACCCGGAATCCGGGGAACCGTCACACCGAACCCGTGGGAGATCTCAGCCCGTGAGCACCAGCTCCGAGCTGATGGTCTCCCACAGTGCGTTGAACCACAGGTGCGACTGCTCCACGAACGTGGTGGCCCGCAGGCCCTCCCCCTGCTCGAACGCGAACAGCGTCGACTGGGTCCCCTCCGCGTCGTACGTCTCCAGGTACTCGTGGTCGATCTCCTCGCCGCGCCGCTTCAGCGTGTAGTACGCGAAGAGCGCCTCCGCGTCGTTGAGCAGGTACAACTTCACCGGCGGAGTGAACGGCAGGGCCCGGAACGTGATGTGTACGTCGATGCCGTGCGTCGCCCGTAACGCCAGCAGGTTGTGCTTGAGGACCTGGCCCTGGGCGTTGCGCTGGGCCAGCCAGCGGCGCTGCACCCGCTCGCCGTCCTCCGTCGCGTCCACCGCCGCCGGAAAGGCGAGATCGATGTCGCGGGACGGCAGGAGTACGCGAACGTCGATTCTGGCCGGTTTTGTTCGGCCCTCATGGATGAGACGCAGCGGTTCGCCCATCGCGAGCGTCAGCGAGACGGCCGTCAGACACAGTGCGTCGATCGCCACGTGCGGCACGGCGAAGGCGGCCGTGATCCGGGAGGCCAGCGCCACCATGGTGCTCTGCGGCGGAGCTCCCGGCCCGGTCAGCGCCTTCTCCACGTCCTCGGCGACGGTCGCCGGGCTGCCCTTGGTCACGTTGGACAGCAGGTCCTCCGACTGCAGGATGCGCAGCGCATGCCGTACGGTCCCGCGCTCGACTCCGAACTCGTCGGCGAGCCTGGCCTGGGTGGGCATACGCTCTCCCGCCCGCAGCTCACCCGACAGGATCCGGCTGCGCAGCTCGGCGGCCACCTCTTGGTGGGACAGCTGTGACCGTTGTGCCCTCTTCCGCCCATTGGCGGCGGCGTGTTCGGGTTCCACGGCCAAACCCTACAACTTCACGCCATCTTTGGGCAGTTACTGTGAAGGTGGTTATGAGCCGCATCCAAGTGGAGATAACTTCCTTGGAGTTGGTAACCAACTTGAGCAACATGGTCAAACTTCCGAAGGGTTGGCCACCAGAGTCGCACTAGGTGACCAGGTGGACGGTCCCAGCGGGGGTCCGCCTCCCCGTCCCGAAGGAGGGACCGCATGCCGCTCATCGCCATCGTCATAGCCGCCCTTGCCATCGGCCTGGAGCAGTTGCTCCAGGTGAAGTACGGAGCGATGGGCGTCGTCGCCTTCGTCGCCCTCGCCATCGGTATCAAGGCCAAGAACTCAATGATCAGCGGCATCGGGGCAGTGATCCTCGTCGTGCTGCTCGCCCAGTCCGGCTGATCGGGCCTCACCGCCCGCCCAGTCCGGCCGACCGGGTTCCCTTCCGGAGGGGAGCCGGGAGCCCGGTCGGCCCGCACCACCGCGGCCCGGTCCGCCGCCCGCGGAAGCACAGGAACAACAACCACAACTGAACAGCTACAACTGCACAGCTACGACTACAACTGAACAGCTACGGATGAACAGTCACGCATGAACAGTCACGCATGAACAGCTACGGATGAGGAACCGAAGTAACCCGGAGCTCCGGGGCCCTCAGAAACGGCCCCGGAACCCCGGCCCTCAGAAGATGTCCGGGCACCACGGTCGCCTGGACGTACGCAGCAGGGCGTCGGCCACCAGGGCGGCGCCCGCTCGTTCTTCCCGGACCCGGCCCAGCGCCACGAGCCGGACCGCGGACTCGTCCCCGAGCCACAGCGTCCCCAACTCACCCACACTGAGCGTGAGTTCGGCGTCCTCGGTGGTCCGCGCGCAGCTCGCGCCCTCGGGCGAGGCGTCCAGCCGGTACCGTCCCCCGGCAGGCCCGTCCGCGTCGACCACCTCCAGGACGAGGGAGCTCGTCGCCCCGTACGTACGCGCCTCCAGCGCCGCCACCACATCCAGGACCCGCACCCACAGGCAGTCGGCCTGCGCGGTGATCCCCGCCGCGCGCGGGTCCGGCAACAGATGCGGCAGCAGGTCGTCGGGAGCCCGCCATCCCGTCTTGACCGTCGTGACCCAGTCGATCGAGCAGATGTACCGCCACAGGGCGCGCTCCGCCGCCGGCGAGACGGCGAGCATGTCCTTGACCTCCGCGGTCTCCACCGGCTGCTTCCTGTCCCCCCAGCGTTCGTCCACGGTGTACGTGAGCAGGCCCTCGACCTCGCCCCGCGCACTGCGGTACACGGCATGGAAGGGCTCGGTCCAGGCGACCCGGTCCGGTACCAGCGCCCCGGTGGCGACCTGCCACCACCGCTCGCTCCGGTCGACCACGCCCGGCTTCGCCCGCCTGAGCCGCTCGTGCAGTTCCGGCCCGGTCTTCCGTACGTACGCGCCGTCCACCAGGTCGATACGGCCGCCGTCGTCAGGACCCGCCCAGCGACGGTCGAGCCCCGCTCTCGGGACGTCGATCGTCCACTCGGCGACCGTGGTGGCCGCCCCGAACCCGTACCGACCGTAGATCGGATACTCCGCGGATATCAGTGTCGCCACGACATCGCCGCGTTCCCTGGCGGCGGCCAGGCCCTGGGCCATCATCCGCGTCAGGATTCCCCGCCGGCGGTGGGTCGAGGTCACGGACACGTTCGTGACGGCGTCGGCCCGCACGGCCGCACCGCCCACCGCCGTGATCTCCTGCGCGAACGACCGGAAGGTCCCCACGCACCGCTCACCGTCGAAGGCCCCCAGCGTCCGCTCGGGCACGAGGTAACTGCCGCGGTCCTCGATCTCGGCCCCGGACGCGGTCGGTGGCCGCTGGAACCCCGCGTTCAGCGCGCGGACCCACTCCGGGATCTCGTCGTCACGGATGAGGCGTACGTCGATGTCCTGGCACGAGTTCATGCGCCCACGCTAAGGGCTGTCCGGTCGATCACGGTGAAGGGAAGTTGCGGTGGCATGCGTGCGGATTTCCGTGCGCGGGGGCACAGGGGGCGGATGCGGCCGTCCCCCGTACACCTCCTGCCACACTCCTGCGCCTGCCGCCGACCCTCCGAAGCCCCTCACCAGGGCACCTACACAAGCAGGTCCTCGACCTGGGCCTCGCCCTCGCGGTATCTGCGGGCGATCTCCGCGCTGCAGTCGTCGGCCGTCCGCTGCAACCGCTGCCGGCTCCGCGACACCTGCTGCTCGTACCGCACGAGCCGCCCCATCGCGGTGTTCAGCTCCAGATCCGTACGCGCCTCCAGGTCGGACAGTTCGACCTCGGCGAGCATGTCGCCGGCCAGCCGCCGGTACTCCTCGCTGTACGGCGTCCCCACGGTCACGTGCCGCGCCGACGAGCGGTGCCTGGCGGGCGCGTCCGTCAAAATCTCCGACAGCCGCGCGACGACCGACGCCTCCCCGGCGTACTGAGTCCCGCGACCACCGGCCGGGCCTCCTCGGGGGTCCGTACGCCGCCTCAGCTCGGCCCGCAGAATGTCGATCCGCCCCTGCAACAGCCGCCGTACGTAACTCAGATCGGCCTCGTCCCGCTGCGCGTCCTTGCGCAGGGCGCGCAGCTCGGGCAGTGCGGACAGCCGCAGGACGTCCGGATCGGGCAGATCGGGCAGATCGGGCGCGGGCTCCGGCGCCGGACTGTCCGTCCGCTGGGTGGGCGGACGCGCCACGACCGGAAGCACCGCCGCCAGCGACGACGATGCCGATGATGGTGACAGTGATGGTGACGATGCTTCCGGCGGCTCCCCCCTGATCAGCGAAACGAACCCGGGTGACTGCCCCGTACTCGGTGTGCTCATGTGCCTCAACCGTCCCCTCGACCGGCGTGTGTGAGCATCGTGCCACCCCCAGTGGCCGCTATGTGACCGAGTGCCCCCGATCAACCCCAGATGGACGGTTAAGCAGCAATAAGAAAGACCCCGTACGGAGCTCGTCCGGACGCACGGCATGATGGTTCGTATGCGTGCGGTGGTGCAGAGGGTGGACGGCGCGAGCGTCGTCGTGAACGGTGAGACGGTCGGGGAGATCAGCGGCGAGGGGCTGTGCGTCCTCGTCGGGGTGACCCACGAGGACACGAAGGAGAAGGCGGCCCAACTGGCCCGCAAACTCTGGTCGATCCGGATGCTGGCCGACGAGAGGTCGTGCTCCGACATCGACGCACCGCTGCTCGTCATCAGCCAGTTCACCCTTTACGGGGACGCCCGCAAGGGCCGGCGCCCCACCTGGAACGCGGCGGCGCCCGGCGATGTGGCCGAGCCGCTCGTCGACGAGGTCGTGGCCCAACTCCGTTCGCTGGGCGCGACGGTGGCCACGGGCCGGTTCGGCGCGCAGATGCGGGTCTCGCTGACGAACGACGGCCCGTTCACCGTGCTGATCGACATGTGAGCCGCAGGCACCGGGCACCGGAACCGATGCCCACGGGTCGGCACGGCTACGCCTACGGCTCGACCACGACCTCCTGGGCCGCCGCCGTCGTGTCGGCCACCAAAGGGGCGTCCACGGGCACGTTCCGCTTGACGAGGCCCAGGGCGATCGGGCCGAGCTCGTGATGCCGTACGGACGTCGTGATGAAGCCGATCTTGCGTCCTTCCGGCCCCTCGTCCGCGAGACGCAACTCCGTGCCGTGCGGCGGCAGATGGACCTCGCTGCCGTCCAGGTGCAGGAAGACGAGCCTGCGCGGCGGCTTGCCCAGGTTCTGCACGCGGGCGACGGTCTCCTGGCCGCGGTAGCAGCCCTTCTGCAGATGCACCGCGCTGCCGATCCAGCCCAGCTCGTGCGGGATGGTGCGGTGGTCGGTCTCGAAGCCGAGCCGCGGCCGGTGCTGCTCGACGCGCAGCGCCTCGTACCCGAGCAGTCCGACCGCCGGGCCGTGCTTCCCGGCGTCCTGCGCGAACGCCTCCAGGTCCGCGCGCGGCAGGAGCAGATCCCGCCCGTACGACGTCTCGCGTACGACGACACCCTCGGGGACCTCGGCGATCGAACCGGCCGGCAGGTGCACGACCGCGATGTCGCCGGTGCGGTCGGTGACCTCGACCCGGTAGAAGAACTTCATCGACTCCAGGTACGCGATCAGCGCGTCCTGGCTGTCGGGTTCCACGTGCGCCCAGGTCGTCGTCCCGTCGTCGACGAGATACAGCGCGTGCTCCACATGGCCGTGCGCGGAGAGGATCAGCGCCTCCGTGGCCCGGCCCGCCGGAAGATCGCTGACGTGCTGGGTGAGCAGGAGGTGCAGCCAGCTGAGCCGGTCGTCACCGGTGACTGCGACCACCCCACGGTGCGAGAGGTCCACGAAACCGGTGCCGTCGGCGAGGGCACGCTGTTCGCGGAACAGGTCGCCGTAGTGGGCGGCTACACCTTCGTCCACGCCCTCGGCGGGAACGGCACCGGGCAGGGACAGCAGAGGGCTCTTCATATCCACACAGCCTACGACCGTGCGGGCGTCGTTTTTATTTCCCGGTACCGGGCTTCGCCGCGCAGTCCTCACAGTCCGCACAGCGGCCGAAGATCGCGAAGTGCTTCATGTCGGTGACGAAGCCGAAGGTCTCGCGCAGCTTGGCGGTGAAATCGGCGGCGACCTCGATGTCCGCCTCGATGACGTTCGTGCAGTCGCGGCAGACCAGATGGATGTGATGGTGCCGGTCCGCGAGGTGGTACGTGGGCGCGCCGTGCCCCAGGTGGGCATGGGAGACCAGCGCGAGCTCCTCCAGGAGCTCCAGGGTCCGGTACACCGTGGAGATGTTGACCCCCGACGCCGTCTTCCGCACTTCCACGAGGATGTCGTCGGGAGTCGCGTGCTCCAGGGTGTCCACCGCTTCGAGCACGAGCTGCCGCTGAGGCGTCAGCCGGTAGCCGCGCTGCCGCAGATCGCTCTTCCAGTCGGTGCCTTCGGTGCCTTCGGCGCCCGCGGTGCTTTCGATGCCTTCGGTGCTGCTTCCGGTGCTCACCACACTCGGAAGTCTAGGACTATTTGAAGAAAGCGATCCCGTCGTCCGGCAGGTCGTCCGGGAGTGCCTTCGCCCAGCGCTCGACGTCTTCCGCGCCGACGACCTTCTTGAGCTGCGCCGACATGTACGGGCGGAGCGCGACCTCGGGGGTCTGCTTCTCGCCGACCCACATCAGATCGCTTTTCACATAGCCGTACAGACGCTTGCCGCCGGTGTACGGGCCCGAGGCGGCCGTGCGCGCGACCGCGTCCGTGACCAGGTCGATCTGCGGCTTCTTGGCGGCCAGGTCGCCGTACCAGATCTCCACCACGCCGTCGTCGCGGACCATCACGACCTCGACCTTGCGGTTCTCGTCGATGCGCCAGAAGCCGGACTCCGACTCCAGCGGGCGCACCTTGTTGCCCTCGGAGTCGAGGACCCAGGTGTGCGAGTGGTACTCCAGGAAGTCCCGGCCGTCGTGGGTGAAGCTGACTTCCTGGCCGAAGTTGCACTTCTCGGCGCCGGGGAAGTCGTGCACGCCCGCGCCGGTCCACTCGCCGAGCAGGAAGACGAGGGGGACAAGGTCCTTGTGCAGGTCGGACGGGATCTCGATCATGAGGTCGGCAGTTCCTAGGTGGGGGTCAGCGCTGGCCCTGGTACAGCTTCTTCACGGCGAGCCCGGTGAAGGCGAGAACGCCGACGCAGACCAGGATCAGCAGGATTTCGAAGAAGTACTCAAGCACGGGGTGCTCCTCGGGTGACGCGGTGGCGGGCAGTACAGAGCCGGTCCCCACTCTAGTGGGGTGGGAACCGGCCCTCTCTCCGAGGTCCGCCGGTCAGCTCAGGAGCTGGCTCTGCAGGACCACGGTCTGCCGGAACGGCACGACCTTGGCGGTGCCCTTGCGGGACTGCACGATCACGGCGACCGTGTCGCCCGCGGACAGGTAGGCCTGCCGGACCTGCTCGGCGCCGTACGGTTCGGTCTCCGCGTACGGCGAGCGGCTGACGTCGGCGAGCTCGCTCTCCGCCTTGAAACCCTCGTCCCGGTCGAACTCGTCCGCCCCGCGCACGGCGAACGCCGGGCTGTTGTAGCGGACCAGTTCGGTCGCGTACATGTCGTCCGCGACGGCCGCGGTGTCGAACCGCAGCAGGTAGATCCGCGTGTGCGTGCCGTCCGGCGTGGTCCAGCCGCGGGCGGCGATGTGCCGCAGCCCGTAGTCGGTCATCACCTGGTCGGCGGCCGTGCGGTCCTCCTTCGACGTGAACTCCGCCAGGAAGTCCTTCGTCGCGAGCCAGCCGTCCTTGCCGCGCAGCGCCTTGTCGGCCTTCGCGCCCTTGGGCGCGGGGAGTACGAGTTCGCGCAGGTCGGCGTAGTGGGCGGCGGCCGCGTTGACCTCCGCGAAGGGGGCCGGGCTGCCGGCGGGCAGCGGCGGCTTGACGAGCTCCGGGTAGTCCCAGCGCCCGTCCGGCTCGGTCGCGAGACCCGGCAGGTCGGTGCGCTCCGGCTGCGTGACGCCGTACGCGGCAGCCGTACCGACCGCCGCGAACGCCACGGCGACGGCGGTCCACCGCAGCACGGCACGCAGGACACGGCGGTCTTTCGCGACCTTGGGCGGCGGCGGTGCGGGCAGCAGCTCGGGTGGTACGGGTGGTACCGCCGGTACCGGCGGTACCGGCGGCGCTCCTTCGGGGACCGACGGGGTTGCCGCGGCTGCGGAAGGCGAGTCGGGCAAAGAAGGCACCACACTCTGCTCTGCCTGCTGCTCTGCCTGCTGGGTCATACCGCCTCCCCCGGGTCGGTGATGCGGTCCAGCTGAGTGCGCAGCAGCAACTCGACTCCCTTGGTGTTCAGTGGCTTGAGCCCGGACGCGGTGGCACTGACCAGCACGTCTCCCTCGTACGCGGAGCAGACCATCGCCTCGATCTCATCGTCTGTGATCTTGGGCTGGAGGAAACACTGGGCGTTCTTGTGGCCCTTGATCTTCGGGCCCTCGCGGAAGACGTCCAGGGCGTCGAGGAACTCGTTCTGGAATGTCGCGATGTCCCGGACCTCCGCCTTGTTCTCCATCCGGGACAGCACGACGCTCACGTCGAAGGGCTTCTCCGAGTCGTCGTAGAAGTTGCCCGACGCGCTGACGTAGCTGCGCATCGCCATGCCCTGGAGCCGCTGCTTGTCGATCTGCCTCTCCAGGCGCCGTCGCTGGGAACGGGGCAGGCCGCGCAGTGACTCCTTGCGCAGGGCGGTGGCCTGGGCGCCGCCGAGCTGGACGTCGTAGCCGTAGTCGCCGAGGTCGGGTCCGCGGCTCCACTCGTCCTCCGTGTACGGCACGAGCAGGCCGGCGAGACCGGTGGCGGCGGCCGGCTTGTCGTCGTCCGCCGTCTCCTTCGGGAGGTTCCAGACGGGCGCGCCCGCGTCACGGTCGGCGTCGTCGACGGTCACGACGGTGTAGCCGGTGCCGGCGACGACGGCGGCGACCAGGAGACCGAGACCGACGAGGGTGGCGATACGGCCACGGCGTACGGGCTTCTTGGCGGCCGGCTCGACAGGCGCGACGGGCTCGACCGACGGCACGGCGTCCACCGGGACGGCATCCACTGGCGCGGACTCAGCCACAGGGGCGGGCTCCGTCGCAGGGGCGGGCTCCGTCGCAGGCGCGCTGCTCGGGTTGTTCTCGCTCACAGCCGCTCCATCTGCCGCTCGGCCAGGTCCATGATCTTCGCTTTGCTGATCGGCTTGGTGTCGTTCACGAAGATCTGCATGGCGATGTCGCCCCGCCAGGCGTGCGCCTCGGCCGAGTACATCGGGAGGTATCCGGCCTTGGTCTCAGGCTGCTTCCGGACGTACGCCATGCCGTCGCTCGTGCCGGGAACGGTCCAGTTGTCCGTCTCCTCCTCCGCCTCGAACTCCAGCTCGCTCGCCACCCAGTCACGGGCGGTCAGGCCCTCCTCCTGGCGGTACTGCACCAGTCGGACCACGACCGTGTTCGTACGGCCCGTCCGCCAGACGGTGATGGCCGCGCGCCGGAACGCGTCGTCGATGAGGTCGCGGTAGGCCCCCGTCGGCTTGGTGTACCCGTCGGCGAACGCGGCGAGGCCCAGCCAGCCGTCGGCGCTTCCGTCGGACGTGATGTCCCGCGTCCCGCTCGGCCGCTTGATCAGCAGCTTGCGCAGGTCACCGTCGGTCCGCACCCTGCGGTCCTGCGCGGCCGACAGGGGCTGCGGCCCCTTGCCCTTGGCCTGCGGCAGCGACGGCTGCGAGAGCGACGGCAGCTTGGTCGGCTCACGGTTGGCCTGGACCAGGTATCCGGCACAGGTACCGGCGACCAGTCCCAGCACGGCGCCTGCGGCGATCAGGAGCGTCGTACGCCCACGGCGGCGCACACGCACCACAGGCGCCGGTTCCTCCACCACACCCGGCGCTTCAGGCACCGCAGGCACTTCAGGCACCGCAGACATCGCAGGTACTTCAACAGGTCTTTCGGGTACTTCCAAGACGACGTCCCCCACAGAACGTGAAGCACGGATTCCCTATCCGCGCGCACAGGAGACCCATGGCCAATGCTTTGGGTTGCAAGGGAGTTGATTACGATTCGGGCATGGCGAAGAAGCTAGTGATCAAGGTGACGGCAGGGGCCGACGCCCCCGAACGCTGCTCGCAGGCCTTCACGGTGGCGGCGGTCGCCGTGGCCAGCGGGGTGGACGTCTCGCTCTGGCTGACCGGCGAGTCCGCGTGGTTCGCGCTGCCGGGCCGGGCCGCCGAGTTCGAGCTGCCGCACGCGGCCCCGCTCCCCGACCTCCTCGACTCGATCCTGGCCGGGGGCAGGCTCACCCTCTGCACTCAGTGCGCGGCCCGCCGCGACATCGCGGAGAAGGACGTCATCGACGGCGTACGGATCGCGGGCGCGCAGGTCTTCGTCCAGGAGGCCCTGGCGGACGACACCCAGGCACTCGTGTACTGAGAGCACGTGTACTCAGAGCACGTGTACTGAGAGCCCGGTCCCGGCTCAGGCCCGGCTCAGGCGTCGTCGTGCTCGGGCTCCGGCGTCTGCACCCACAGGCAGAACGGGTGCCCGGCGGGGTCGAGCAGCACCCGTACGTCGTCCTGCGGCTGGTACGCGGCGAGCGTGGCACCCTCGGCCACGGCTCGCGCGGTCTCGCCCTCCAGGTCGTCGGCGTCGTCGACCTCGATGTCCAGGTGCAGCATCATCTGCTGCTCGCCGGATTTCGTGGCCGGCCAGACGGGCCGTACGTACTCGCGCTCGGTCGCGAAGGCGAGCCCGATGCCCTCGGTGCCGGGCGGCGGCCCGATGAGCACCCAGTCGGGTTCGTCGGCGCGTACCTCGTAACCGAGCAGTCGCCGGTAGAAGCCGGCCAGCACGTGCACGTCGTCCGTGTCGAGCACCACCGTGGAGACCTTCGTACGCGTACGGGCCATGGGCACCTCTTCCGCTGCCGCTTCTGCCTCTTCCCGGTTTCTACCGCCGTCGTTTCTTGCCGTCCAGTTCGTCCCACCACTCGTCGGACCTGGTGTCGCCCGAGGGGTCGTCCCACCAGCGGTCGTCGGGGCCTCGGCGGTTGGCCGTCATGGCCGCGAGCGGCGGGATCACCATGGCCACGACGCACATGCCGACGGCGACGGGGACCGACCAGAGCCGTACGACTCCCCAGGCCAGTACGAACAGCCCGATGCATGTGCCCATCATGGCGAAGTAGACGTGACGCCTTCGCGCATACATACGTCCAGGGTAGAACCGTCAAGCCGAAGGGCCGCACCCCTTACCGGAAAGCGTCCAACCCCCGGGGGTGCGGCCCTTCGGCCGTTCATACGGTGCGAACCGTCGGATGACTCAAACGGTTCAGCGGTTCTGGCGGTTCAGCGGTTCTGGCGGTTCAGACGGCGATGGCCACCTCGGCCAGGCCGCCGGTCTGGGCGACGACCGTGCGGTCCGCCGTGCCGCCCGGAACGAGGGCGCGAACGGTCCAGGTGCCCTCGGCCGCGTAGAAGCGGAACTGTCCGGTCGCCGAGGTCGGCACCTCGGCGGTGAACTCGCCCGTCGAGTCCAGGAGGCGGACGTAGCCCACCACCGGCTCGCCGTCCTTGGTCACGTGACCCTGGATGGTGGTCTCACCGGGCTTGATCGTCGAGGCGTCCGGGCCGCCGGCCTTCGCTCCACACATGTTTCGTTTCCGTCCTTGAGACGTTTGAGGCGTTTGGGACCTTCGAGTCCTTGAGGGTTACTTGCCGGCGCCGAGCTCGATCGGTACGCCGACGAGGGAGCCGTACTCGGTCCACGAACCGTCGTAGTTCTTGACGTTCTCGACACCGAGCAGCTCGTGCAGCACGAACCAGGTCAGCGCGGAACGCTCACCGATGCGGCACAGGGCGATGGTGTCCTTCGACAGGTCGACCTGCTCGTCCTCGTAGAGGGCCTTGAGCTCGTCGTCCGACTTGAACGTGCCGTCGTCGTTGGCGTTCTTCGACCACGGGATGTTGCGGGAACTCGGCACGTGGCCGGGGCGCTGCGACTGCTCCTGCGGCAGGTGCGCGGGGGCGAGCAGCTTGCCGGAGAACTCGTCGGGCGAGCGGACGTCGACGATGTTCTGCTGACCGATCGCCGCCACGACGTCGTCGCGGAAGGCACGGATCGAGGCGTCCTGCGGCTTGGCCTTGTACGTGGTCGTGGCGCGCTCGGGGACCTGCGAGCCGTCGACCAGGTCGCGGGAGTCGAGCTCCCACTTCTTGCGGCCGCCGTCGAGGAGCTTCACGTTCTCGTGGCCGTAGAGCTTGAAGTACCAGTAGGCGTAGGACGCGAACCAGTTGTTGTTGCCGCCGTAGAGGACGACCAGGGTGTCGTTGGCGATGCCCTTGCCCGACAGGAGCTTCTCGAAGCCCTCCTGGTCGATGAAGTCACGGCGGACCGGGTCCTGGAGGTCCTTGGTCCAGTCGATCCGGATGGCGTTCCTGATGTGGTTCTTCTCGTACGCGGACGTGTCCTCGTCGACCTCGACGACGGCCACGTTCGGGTCGTCCAGGTGCTCCTGGACCCAGTCGGCGTCTACCAGGACGTCACTGCGGCTCATGCTTGTTCTCCTCCGGGGCAGTTGCGGCGGGGCTGTGCGTCAGTGAGGGTGCGGTGCGGGACGCGCTCGGCGGTCGTGGCCGCTCGGGGCGTACGCGGCGCGAGGGCGGCCCCGACAAAAAAGAGGTCGAAGTGCCCGGCTCGCGGAAGACGGATGCTTCCGCTCAGAAGGTGCGACAGAGCATGGCGGCCACGCGGCACAGGTCTACTGCCCGCCGCTTCGTGAGGTCCGCCTGGCGCTTCATGCCGTCGATCGTAAGGACGGACAGGCAGGCATGTCACCGGCGTGTCGCATGCTGAGACGCGATCGTCCGCGATGTGGGATGCGGAGCGGGTGCAGGGGGCGCGCGGTCTGCTCCGGCGCGCTCCCTGGGCCCTTGTAGCCCTCGTCACACAGGCTGCGCGTCCGCCCCGCATCTGCGGTGCGGACGGGTCCGTCTCGCCCTTCGGACGACCCGCCGGGTATTGGGTGCAACTACCCGACGAGGCTGACGTTCGAACCCTTCACCTCGATGTCGACGCCCTTGTCGGCCGCCTCCACCTTGTCGAGCTTGATGCCGCCGGGCAGACCGTCGATCTTCTGCTCGAAGTCGGTGATCAGGCGGGCCTTGTCCTCGGCGAGCTGCACGCCCAGGTTGGGCAGGGAGTCCGCGTGCACCACGACGACGTCGCCCTTGACGCTGACCGAGCTGAGCACGGAGACCGGGCTGGGAAGCTTCGTGCCGAGCACGGTGGCCTCCACCTTGACCTTGATCTTGCCGTTGCCGCCGTCGGAGAGGCCGACCACCTGGGCGGTGACCCCGCTCGCGACGTCCACGGGCTCGGCCTTGGCCGCCTTGAGGAGCTCGGCGTACGAGACCGTGGCCGTGCCGGTGGCCGAGGAGGCCTTCGCGGAGCTGTAGTCGCCGGAGAACGCCACGCCCCGCATCTCAGCGGTGAGGTTCTCGATACGGATCTTGGAGGGCGCGCGGCCCGTCACGCTGCCCGTCGTGCCACTCGTGTCGGCGTCGTAGTCCTTGATGCCGACCTCGACCTCGTCCAGCTCGCCGCCGGCCACCTGGGTGAGGAAGGGGAAGCCCTTGATCGACACGTCCGGCTTGCTGGCCAGGCCCTCGTTGGTCTTGAGCCTGTCCGCCGCCTCGTCCTCCGCGAAGCCCACGGCGACGCGGTCGGCGATGACGAAGAGTCCGCCCAGGACGACGATCACGATCAGAAGTATTCGCAGTGCTCGCATTGTCTCCGTGTTCCCCCACCTCGGCGGTTCTTCTCCGCGAGAGTAACCCTGTGGGGGCCTCCGGCCGGGGGACGGGGTGAGTTGTCGATCAGCTGTGACAGGGGTGGCCCTGTCTGTCCCGTTCCTGGGGCCGGTTCAGGGGCCGGCCCCCGAGTCAGTGACAGAAGAACCCTCAGACCAGCGCCCGACCCAGCAAATAGACAACCGGCGCCGCCGCCGCGAGCGGCAGCGCCACCCCCGCCGTGAAGTGGACGAATTTCGACGGATAGTCGTAACTGGCGACCCGATGCCCCACCAGGGCACAGACCCCGACCCCCGCACCGAGAACCGCCCCACCCGTACCC
>NZ_LIPP01000135.1 GCF_001418335.1 Streptomyces aurantiacus
GTGGGCGGGTCGGCCGGGGTGGGCAAGTCCCGGCTGGCTGAGGAGTGCCTGGAGCGGGCCGCGGCGGCGGGTTTCCGGGTGGGGCGGGCCACGGCGAGTGCCGCGGCGGGTGCGGTGCCACTGGGGGCGATCGCGCATCTGCTGCCCGCCGGGGTGGACCTGTCCGACCCGGTTGCCGGGTTCGCTGCCGTCGCCGAGCGGTTGGCCGCTGGGCCGGGGCGGCGGTGGGCGCTGTTGGTGGATGACATGCATCTGCTGGATTCGGCCTCGGCGGTGCTGCTGCGGGAGCTGATGGACTCCGGAGTGCTTCTGCTCATCGGCACCGTCCGCAGCGGCGAGCCGTACGGGAAGGCCGTCGCGGCGCTGCGGGGCGGGGACACGGTGTACCGGGTCGACCTGCCCGTACTGAGCACGGAGCAGATCGAGGCGCTGCTGCAGGCCGCGCTCGGCAGGACGGTCGCCCGGCGCGCCCTGCACGAGCTGTCGGCTGCGAGCGGCGGCAACGTGCTGTACCTGCGCGAACTGGTTCTCGGCGCCCTGACCGCCGGGGATCTGACCGAGGACGGGGAGATCTGGCACTTACGCGAGGGCCGACTGCCGGGCACCGCGCGGCTGACCGAAGTGATCGGCACCCGGCTGGCCACCGCCGATTCTGCCGGACGCCCTGTCCTGGAACTGCTGGCACTGTGCGAGCCGCTGCCGCTGGCCGATGCCGAAGCCCTCGCCCCGCCGCAGGTGGTGGCAGCCCTGGAACAGGCAGGGCTGATCCGTGTCACCCAGGACCGGCGGCGCACCACCGTCTCCCTGACTCACCCGCTGTACGGCGAGGTGCTGCGAGCCGGTCTGCCGGTCCTGCGCCGCCGGGCCCTGCTGCTGGACCAGGCCGCACGCGTCGAGGCCCTCGGCGCCCGCCGCCGCGGTGACCTGCTGCACATCGCCACCTGGCGGCTGGCCGCCACGGGCACCGCCGACCCCGCCCTTCTCACGCAGGCCGCCGTACTGGCTCGCCACGCGCACGACTACGCGCAGACCGTCACGCTCCTGGAGGCTCTGCCCGAAATGCACCGCACCACCGCAACCGGCTTGATGCTCGGCAACGCCTTCTTCGAGATGGGCCGCTGGGACCAGGCCGAGGCGGTGCTCGCCCGGGCCGACGCCCATGCCATCGGCGAGCAGGACAAGTTGGCCGTGGCCTTGGTCCGGACGACGAACCTGCTGTGGAGCAACGCCCCCGTCACCGAGGCACTCGCGATCAACGTCGCTGCCCTGGACCGGATCAGCAGTCCGGCGGGCCGCCGCAAGCTCAAGATCAATGAGGGCTTCATGCGGATCGCGTCCGGCCGGCCCGTCCGGGGGCTGGCCCTGCTGGAGGACCTGGAAACCGAGGTCGACGATGCCTCCGACGTCAACGCCTGGCTCCGAGGCGCTTGGATGAAGCCGTTCGGTCTGGCACTGGTGGGCCGCACCGGCGAGGCCGCGACCTGGGCGGAGCGCGCCCACGCCGCCCACCGGCACGTCGACGAACACGCCCTGGTCTCCCATCCCGCCGTCCAGCGCATCCCGCTGGTCCTCGCTCTCACCGAAGCCGGTCTCCCGGCCGAAGCCCGCCGGGAGGGCGAGCGCGCTTACGCCGAACTGGTTGCCGCCGATTCCCTTGTGCGGGTCTGGATGGCGGTCTTCCTCGGCCGCGCCCAGTGGCTGGCCGGCCATCCGGCGACCGCCCGCCGATGGTGGGCCGAGGCCGCCGCTCTGGCCCGCACCTTCGACCACGCCATGGCCCTGCGCCCGGTGCTCGGCGGCCTCGCCGCCTGCGCGGCCGTGCTGGGAGACCTGGACGCGGCCGAAGCGTCGCTGGCCGAGCACCGCATCCTGCCGCCGCTGGCACCGGGCCTGCTGTCCGCCGGGGAGGAATGCCTGGGCGAGGCATGGCTGTTGGCCGCCCGCGGACGCCTGGGTCAGGCACGGTCCGTGCTCACCGCCGCCGCCCGCGCCGCCCGCTCGACCGGCCACCTCACCGGCGAGGCACTGCTGCTGACCGACGTCGCCCGTCTCGGCGGAGCGAAGGATGCCGCGGACCGGCTGGCCGAACTGGCCCAGAGGTGCGACGGGGCGTTTGCCCCCGCCCGGGCTCAGCTGGCGACGGCGCTGGCCGCCGATGACCCCGACCAGCTCCGCCAGGCGGCCGACGCGTGCCAGGCCGTCGGCGCCGACCTGCTCGCCGCCGAGGCGGCCACCGCGGCCGCGGCCGCCTGGCGCCGGACAGGCCAATCCCGCCGCGCCTCAGCAGCCGCCCACCGGGCCGCCGCAGTCCTGGCCCGCTGCGAAGGCGCCCGCACTCCACTTCTGACCACCGCCCAGGCCACCGCCCCGCTCACCACCCGCGAACGCGAGATAGCCCTGCTTGCCGCAGCCGGAAACGCCAGCATGGACATCGCCCGATCCCTGGCCCTGTCGGTGCGCACCGTCGACAACCACCTCCACCACGCCTACACGAAACTCGGCGTCACCACCCGCCGCGAACTGGCCCAGACCCTCAGGGCACCATCCCCCGGCGCATAGCTGAGTAACGACTGCTCATGTGCTTCCCCACCGGCACGAGCAGGATCTCCTCCGGGGATACGCCGGCCACTGCCCCCAGGAACGTGTGGCAGTGGCCATGGCGACGACTGTCCAAGAGGAGAAAAAAAATGACCAAGTACCGCAGAGCCGCGACAGTTCTCGGCGCCACCGCACTGCTCGGCCTCGGCTTCACGGCCACACCCGCGTCCGCGGTGACATACACCCTGGCGATCAACTCCGAGAGTGTGAAGTGCCTGGACGTTCCGCAGAACAGCAACCGTGACAACCAAGGCATCGAGCAGTACGGGTGCAACGGCAACGGCAACCAACTGTGGACACGGGAATCCCAGGGCAACGGCTTCTACCATCTCATCAACCAGAACAGCCGCAAGTGCCTGGACGTTCGCGACCACAGCACGAACGACAGGGCGGTTGTGGTGCAGAACGGCTGCAACTCCGAATTCAGTCAGCAGTGGCAGCTTCAGCAAGTGGGCGTGGGGTTCCAGCTGGTGGCGCGCCACAGTGGTAAATGCGCGACGGTTGCCAACTCAAGCCTGTCCGACAAGGCCGGGATCATCCAGTTCCCCTGCGGTACAACGGGAACCCAGAGTCAGAACTGGCAGTTCGGCTGACCCGAAGCCGCGGCTTTCAGAGGCGGTCCGAGTTCTGAAGATCGGCAAGGACTCTGCCGTCAAGGCGCGCGTCCAGGCCGTGAACCAGCTCAAGGCCGTCCTCGCCAACGCTCCTGCGGGGATGCGCGAACCGTTGGATGGCCTGGCCGTGCCGCGGCTCCTCGCCTGGTGCACCACGCTCGCACAGGACGGACTCGGGGCTGCCGAGTCCGCCGTCGTCCACACCCTGCGCCGACCGGCACGGCGCATCCAATACCTCGACGCGGAGATCAAGGACGCCCTGGATCAGATGACCGGCCTGATCGCGCAGGCGGTGCCGGCTTTGCTGCAGCTTCAGGGCATCGGGCCGGACTCGGCGGCCGCCTTGCTCATCGCGGCGGGGGACAACCCCGACCGGCTGAGGGGCGAGGCGTCCTTCGCTGCCTTATGCGGGGTCAGCCCTGTCGAGGCGTCTTCCGGAAAGACCAGCCGCCGCCGGCTCAACCGCGGCAGCAACCGGCAGGCCACCGCAACCCTGTTCCGGGCGGTGCTCTCCCGTCTGCGCTGGGACTCTGCCACCCAGGAGTACCTCAAGCGCCGGACCGCCGAAGGCTTGTCCAAACGGGAGATCATCCGCTGCCTGAAGCGCTACCTCGCCCGAACCGCCTGACCGCGCGCCGACGCCACGGCACGCCCACCCTCGGTCGCGTTCTGCGGTTACCGCCGGGACGGTTGGAAGGTTCAGTTGCCGGTGTCGCCAGAACGTGACCCGCAGGGGGGGACATCTTCCTATTCCGGCTGCAGGCCCGGTGGAGGCTGCGTCTTACTCCCTTCAGCTGAGGCCCGGCGCACACGGCGGGCAGGGAAGGGGACAGGGGCTGTGAAGTATTCGCTGAGTGACAAACAGTTGGAGCTGCTGAAGCAGGTGGCGGCAGCGTCGAAGGCGTTCGAGGTACAGGGCGCACACAGCGGTGTGCTGTGGGCGCTTCAGCAGCGGACGCTGGTGAAGACCGGCTACGGAAGCGCAGGTCGTCGGACCGCGGTCGTCACGGCTGATGGCCGTTTTCTATCTCAAGCACGGGAAGCATCCCAAGGAGGCGGAAGCGCAGAAGCCGCGGCTGAAGGACGACCCGGCCCAGGCTGCTCTCGCACCGGCGGACGGGCCTGCGCTGCTGGTCCGGATCCGTGAAACCGGCGGAACACTTACCGTGCCGGATTGCGGGCCCAAGACCCGCGCCCGCTGGCGGGCGGCCTACCAACGCGCACTGCAGCACGGGCATGTCCCCAACGGCTGCAAGCTGCGGGTCACGGGCCGGGACAAAGGCGACATGGTCCTGAAGATCGTGGACGAGCAAAGTGCCCCATGAGCCCACACCCCAGGAACTGCGCAACCTCGAGAAGAATCCCTGGGCGCGCAAGCCCCCGAAGTACGACCACCATCCCGACGGCCGCCTCAGAATCGCGTCCCCCCCAGCTGAACAGCTACTACAGCCCGGCCTACAGCTGCGCGGACGGCGCACGGTGGAAACTGGAGGACCGGCTCGGTCACTTCCTGCGCGACCTGGACCAGGTTGCCGTACACGCCGAACAGCGAAGCATCCCGAAGGAAGAGGAAGAGGCCGCACGCAAGCGGAACTGGTACAAGGCGCTGCGCCAGGCCCGTACAGCCCAGATCACGCAGCACCGCGGGGCAGTTCTCACCGGTCAGGTGGAACGCTGGCGCCTGGCGGAGGACATCCGGGCGTTCTGCTCCGCAGCCCGCCGGGCGGACGTCGCGGCGGACTGGACGCAGTGGGCTGAGCAGTACGCGACGTCCATCGACTCGCTCGCCTATGCCCTCGCCGTTCCTGCCGATCCTCCGGCCGCACCACACGACCTGCGCGACTGCTTCAGAGGCGACACCTACGCCTATCCGTGGCCGTTCGGCAAAGATGGCACCCGGCTGTGTGGGTGCCAGCCTGCCACGGGACAGCCGCAGGTGAGTGATTGCCGCATCAGCCCCGGCATGCCGCTTTTTCAACCTGCGGACACCTGCAGTCATCGATGTGCGACACCGGCTGCGGCTGCTGCACCCAATTCTCCGGCTGCCACTGCATCGAGTTGCCCCCGCCGCAGGGTGTTACGTGCTTTTGAGGCCCGGATTGGCGGTGACAGCGATCACGGGGGTTGTGTGGCCGGGCTGACCATGTAGATGACCGCCAGCGCTCCGAACAGGCTCATGCGGTCGTCCTTCGCCCCGACGATCCCTGCCAGGGTCGGCCCGCCGTAGGGATCGGCCGCCAGCGCTTCCAGGCCTCCGGCAGGGTGCCCGGCGTCGTGCCGGACAGCAGCGCGCTCAGCGCTTCCCGTGACAGCGCTCCCGGGGTGATGTCCGCCAGCCGCTCGGCGCCGTCCAGCTCACGCAGAGCCTGCCGTGCGGCATCGGTGAAGACCACTCGATAGCGGCCCACGCTCACAGCAGCCCGGCCAGCGCGGGGAACACGCCGCCGATCTCGTGCGTGCACGCAGTCGAGGAGTTCCGGCGCCACGGCGAAGGGATGTTCTCCAGCGATCCGCCTGCCGATCGCTTCCGCGGTCTGCCGGGCGGACAGCCCTTCGGCGAACTGCAACACCGTGACCAGCATCAGCACTCCAGGCAGAACCGCTGGACGGCCCACCGCCGGGAAGAGCTGCCCGACGTCCTCGGCGGAGAAGACCTCCGCGAACCCATCCCGCAGCCGCCTCGCCAGCGTGTGCTTCGGACACACCGTCCACGCCACCTGCGCCGTCTGCGCCGGAATCTCTCCCAGCCCCGCTGCCGCAGTGACACCCTCCCCGAACACAACGTCGGCCTTCCCCGCCACACTCAGGCAGTGAAGGCCGACGTCACGCTCAGTCCCCGACTTTCCCAACAGTGTCTGTAGGCCGGGGGCTTCTGTCTGTCCGCGGGCTACCCCTGCTGGATCTCTCACACTTTTCTCACGGACTCTGCGTCCAGAGGCAGACGCTGTGAACCCCGATGGCCTCTACCTCGACGGTGGAGACCCGCAGAGACCCCCATACACAGCGGGTATGCTCCGTACACGTGACTGCGCCCGCAAAGCCCCGTATCCCGAACGTCCTCGCCGGCCGCTATGCCTCGGCCGAGCTCGCCACCCTGTGGTCCCCCGAGCAGAAGGTGAGGCTGGAGCGTCAGCTCTGGCTCGCCGTGCTGCGGGCCCAGAAGGACCTCGGGATCGAGGTGCCCGACGCCGCCCTCGCCGACTACGAGCGGGTCCTCGACCAGGTCGACCTGGCTTCGATCGCCGAGCGCGAGAAGGTCACGCGGCACGACGTGAAGGCGCGGATCGAGGAGTTCAACGACCTCGCCGGGCACGAGCACGTCCACAAGGGCATGACGTCCCGGGACCTCACCGAGAACGTCGAGCAGTTGCAGATCCGGCTCTCCCTTGAGCTGGTGCGCGACCGTGCGGTCGCCGTCCTCGCGCGCCTGGGCAAGCTCGCCGGTGAGTACGGCGAGCTGGTCATGGCGGGCCGTTCCCACAACGTGGCGGCGCAGGCGACGACCCTCGGCAAGCGTTTCGCGACCGCCGCCGACGAACTGCTCGTCGCACACGGCCGGGTCGAGGAACTGCTCGCCCGTTATCCGCTGCGCGGAATCAAGGGCCCGGTGGGCACGGCTCAGGACATGCTCGACCTGCTGGGCGGGGACGCGGCGAAGCTCGCCGACCTGGAGCAGCGGATCGCTCGGCACCTCGGCTTCTCGCAGGCGTTCACGTCGGTGGGCCAGGTCTATCCGCGCTCGCTGGACTACGAGGTCGTGACCGCGCTGGTGCAGTTGGCCGCGGCCCCCTCGTCCATCGCCAAGACCATCCGGCTGATGGCCGGGCACGAACTGGTGACCGAGGGTTTCAAGCCGGGCCAGGTCGGTTCCTCGGCGATGCCCCACAAGATGAATACCCGCTCCTGCGAGCGCGTCAACGGCCTGATGGTGATCCTGCGCGGTTACGCCTCGATGACGGGCGAACTGGCGGGCGACCAGTGGAACGAGGGCGACGTGTCCTGCTCGGTGGTGCGCCGGGTCGCGCTGCCGGACGCGTTCTTCGCGCTGGACGGTCTGCTGGAGACCTTCCTCACCGTCCTCGACGAGTTCGGTGCCTTCCCGGCGGTCGTCGCGCGCGAGCTGGACCGCTACCTGCCGTTCCTCGCGACGACCAAGGTCCTGATGGGCGCGGTGCGCGCGGGTGTCGGCCGAGAGGTCGCGCACGAAGCCATCAAGGAGAACGCCGTCGCCGCCGCCCTCGCCATGCGTGAGCAGGGCACCGAACGCAACGAACTCCTTGACAAGCTCGCCGCGGACGAGCGCATCCCGCTCGACCGCGCGCAGCTCGACGTACTGATGGCCGACAAGCTGTCCTTCACGGGGGCCGCCGCCGACCAGGTGACGGCGGTCGTCGCCCGCGTCGAGGAGATCCTGAAGCAGCACCCGGAGGCCGCCGGCTACACGCCGGGGGCGATCCTCTGACGAGGTTCACCGCGGCCGAGTTGGAGGCCGCCCGCGACCGGCTCGCGCCGGATGTCGTCGCGGCCGGCCTCCAGGTGCTGTTCTGCGGTATCAACCCCGGTCTCATGACGGCCGCGACGGGCCACCACTTCGCACGCCCCGGCAACCGCTTCTGGCCGGTTCTGCACCTGTCCTCCTTCACTCCCCGGCTACTGAAGCCCTCCGAACAGGGCGAGTTGCTCTCATACGGACTCGGCATCACCAATGTGGTGGCGCGGGCGACCGCCCGGGCCGACGAGCTGAGCGCGAACGAGTACCGGGAGGGCGGGCGGCTGCTCGCCGCCAAGGTGGGACGGCTGCGGCCACGCTGGCTCGCGGTGGTGGGTGTGACCGCCTACCGGGCGGCCTTCGACGACCGACGGGCCGTGATCGGGCCCCAGGAGCGGACATTCGGCTCGACTCGTGTGTGGGTGCTGCCCAACCCGAGTGGCCTGAACGCGCACTGGACGGCGACGACGATGGCGGAGGAGTTCGGCCGGTTGCGGGAGGCCGCGTCCGAAGGTCCGCGAGAGGCCGCGCAGGATCAGTAGCACTCCGAGAGGTTTGTCCGTGTCCGGTCGATCCGGTCGATCACGGCGGCGCCAAGTCCGTGACCAGCGCGAAGAGTTGGAACTCGTCTCCCTCCGCTGGCTCCGAGACCCCCACGGCGACCCAGCGTCCGGTGCCGGCGGCCTCCCACAGGTCCACGTATCTCACGTAGGCGCTGAGGTAGGCCCACGGCTTCGGTATCTCCTCGCCCGGGTCCTCGGAGCGCAGGAAGACACCGTCCAGACTCTTTGGTTCCGCCTCGCCCCAGCGCTCACCCAGGCGCTGCGCCACGCCGTCTCTGTAGGCGCCGAACTGGTCCGCGATCTCCTCCCGCCCGGACTGGTCACCCGTACCGAAATCGCGCGTCGTCTCCAGCACCACCAAGTGGTAGCCGGGTCCCCCCGCGCCGACCTCCGACCAACCGTGCACCGCGGGGAAGTCGCGGACGCACAGCTCGTCGATCGTGGCGAGGTGTCGCTCAGTGGTCATGAAGTCCAGTAAAGCGGTCACCACTGACACTTGGCGTCCCGTCAGGTGACAACGGATGTCCGGGGCCACGAATCTCGGCATTCACGCGTCCCCAAGTTCACGCGTCCCGGCGGCGAATGCCCCGTGCTCCGGCCAGGAGTGCGGCCGACGTCCACACCGCTGTCACCGCAAGGCCGGTCCACGGCCCGAGCGTGCCGTCCCAGTTCTCGTGCAGCACCACCTGTCCCGCCCTGTCGGGCAGGAAGTCTGCGGCGTTCCCGGACATGTCTCCGACCACGAAGGAAACCAGCAGGAGGAAGGGTATGAGGATGCTCAGTGTGGCGACGCCGCTGCGCAGCAGCGCGGCCAGCCCGGCCGCGAACAGCGCCATCAGGGCCAGGTAGATCCCGCAGCCCACGGCCCCCCTCAGCCCTTCGCCCCAGCTCATCCCGTCGGCCCGGTCGCCGAGGACGGTTCTGCCCGCCGCCAGGCTCACGCACCCGGAGAGGAGGCCGACGGCCAGGGCCGGCGCGCCGATGGCCGTCACCTTCGCCGCGAACCACCGTCCGCGACGGGGTACGGCGGCCAGCGAGACCCGCAGGGCGCCTCCCCGGAACTCGGACGACATGGCCTGCGCGCCGAAAGTGATCGCCGCGATTTGTCCGAAATTGACACCGAAGAACGCCGAGAACATCGGATCGAAGTCCGTGTCCCCGGAGTTGTCGAGCCCGGCGAGGGCGGAGAAGGCCGCGGTGACGAGGACGACGGCACCCAGTCCGGCGACGAGCGACCGCAGGGTGCGGATCTTGAGCCACTCGGAGTGGAGTACGGGTGCGAACGACACGGTCAGGCCTCCTGTGACTGGGCGGGGAATTGGGCTGAGGGCTGAGTCGGGCGCTGAGTCGGGGACTGGGCTGCGAACTCGGCCTCCGTGGCCGTCAGATCGAGGTAGGCCTGCTCCAGCGTGGCTTCTTCCGCCGCCAGTTCGAGGACGGTCAGGCCCGCGCCGGAGGTGAGGCGGCCGATGTCCTCCACGCGCGCGTGGTGCACGATCCACCGCTCGCCCGCACTCTGCCCCCCGCTCTCTTCCCCGCCCCCGCTTCCGCCTTCGAGCTCGCCATCACCCTCACCCTCATCCTCGGCCTTCACGGCGTCGTATCCGTGCCGTGCGAGCAGGTCGTGAAGGGCCGCGCCGTCCGTGGTGCGCACCAGTACCCGGGGATCCACCCGTGCATGAATGAACTCCCGCATCGCCGTGTCGGCGAGCAGCCGGCCGCGTCCCAGGACGACGAGGTGGTCGGCGAACGACGCGGTCTCGCTCATCAGATGGCTGGAGACGAGCACGGTGCGGCCCTCCCGGGCGAGCCGGCGCAGCAACCCCCTGATCCAGATGATGCCTTCGGGGTCGAGCCCGTTCGACGGCTCGTCCAGCAGGACCACCGGCGGGTCGCCCAGGAGTGCCGCGGCTATGCCCAGGCGCTGACGCATGCCCAGGGAGTACGTCCCGACGCGGCGGTGGGCGACCGAGGCCAGCCCCGCCTCCGTCAGGACCTCGTCCACGCGGTGACCTGGCAGGCGGTTGCTCGCCGCCAGCACACGCAGATGGTTCCGTGCGGTGCGCGAACCGTGCGCGGCCTGCGCGTCGAGCAGGGCGCCGACGTGACGCAACGGCTCCTCAAGCGCCGCGTACGCCCTGCCGCCGAGGGTGGCGGTGCCGGACGTGGGCCGGTCCAGGCCCAGCACGAGCCGCATGGTGGTGGACTTCCCGGCGCCGTTGGGACCGAGGAAGCCGGTGACCCGGCCCGGCTCGACACGAAAGGTCAGCCGGTCCACGGCTCGGGTGGTCCCGTACTCCTTGGTGAGTGCTTGGACGTCGATGCTGGTCATGGCTCAAGGCTGGCTGCCGGCAGGGGCTTTGGTCCTCCCCCGCCCGGGGAGGACGTCTCCCTCGCTGGGGGGAGGCCCGTTGCGGGTACCGGGTGTCACGATGACGCAATGGCCCACCTGCTGCGCCCGCTGACCCGTGCGACGACGTACACCCGCTTCGTGCACCTGTGGGTTCCCATGCTGGCCACAAGCGTATGGCTGTTCATCGACCTGTCCAGGCCGTGGGCGACCGCGCTGATGGTCGTCCCGCTGGGGCTGATCCCTGCCGTGCGTCGCGGCGAGGGTGTGCAGGCGCAGTTCATGCTGACACGGGGCGGACATGACCCGGCGATCTCGGTCGCCCCGTCGGCCACCTGGCGGGACCGGCTGCGGACCGTGGTGTGGCTGGAAGCGCGCATGGCGTTCGGATGGGTGATGGCGGCTGCCACCGTCTGGCTCCCGTTGATCGCCGTTGATCTGATCCGGATCTCGACCGGCCATGTGCCGGACGACAATCCGTTCCTGCCGGTGTCACACGCGCACTGGGCGTACGCACTGCTCGCGCCGCTGCCGCTGCTCGCCCTGTACGGAATGGTGGTGGGTCTCGGGCAGCTGGTCACGGTAGTCGCACGCCGCCTCCTCGGGCCGTCGGCGGCCGAGCGGGTCGCCGCGCTGGAGGAGCGCACCGAGCAACTCCTGGAGCGCACCCGCATCGCCCGCGAGCTGCACGACTCGATCGGCCACGCGCTGACGGTGGCCGTGGTGCAGGCGGGTGCCGCGCGCGCCGCGGGAGACCCCGAGTTCACCGACCGGGCCCTGCTCGCGATCGAGGACACCGGCCGTGCCGCGCTGGAGGACCTGGAGCGGGTGCTCGGCGTGCTGCGTGAGTCGCGACGGCCGGTGAGCGGGCGCCCGACGCTGGTGGAGGCCGACCGGCTCATGGAGTCCGCGCGGGTCTCCGGGGCGAAGATCGACGCCGAACTGACGGGCCCTCTGGAGACCGTGCCGGGACCGATCTCCCGCGAGGGCTACCGCATCCTCCAGGAGTCGCTGACCAATGTGCTGCGCCACGCGGGCTCGGTGCCCGTCCGCATCCGTATCGCGGTGGAGGACCGGACGCTCGCCCTGGAGGTGCGCAACCCACTGACGGCTGAGATACCGGGGCCCGGCCGGGGCAGCGGTCTGCGGGGCATCCGGGAGCGCGCCGCACTGCTCGGCGGCCGGGCGCGAACCGGCCCGGCCGACGGGGACTGGCAAGTGCACGTCGAGCTGCCGTTGCACTGATCCGGAGTGGTGGGACAGCTGATCCACGGTGGTAGGACAGCTGATCTAGGGTGGTGGGATGACGGTCACCGTTCTGCTCGTCGACGACGAACCCCTCGTACGAGCCGGTCTGCGGGCCGTTCTGGAGGCGCAGCCCGACATCGAGGTCGTCGGTGAGGCCGCGGACGGCGCGGCGGTGATCCCGCTGGTGCGGCAGTTGCGGCCCGATGTCGTCGCGATGGACGTCCGCATGCCCCTGATGGACGGGATCGAGGCCACGCGCGCGGTGCTGCGGACCGTCGACCGCCCGCCGAAGATCGTCGTCGTGACGACCTTCGAGAACGACGAGTACGTGTACGAGGCGCTGCGCGCGGGAGCCGACGGGTTTCTGCTGAAGCGGGCCAGGCCGGCCGAGATCGTGCACGCCGTGCGTCTGGTCGCCGCGGGCGAGTCGCTGCTGTTCCCTGCCTCGGTACGGCGGTTGGCCGCCGAGTACGGGAACGGTGACGGTGACGGGAATCCCGCGGCCCGGGCCGCTCTGGAGAGGGCGGCTCTGACCGGGCGCGAGGAGGAGGTACTGCGGCTGATGACACGGGGCCTGTCGAACGCGGAGATCGCCGCGAGGCTGGTGGTCGGCACCGAGACGGTGAAGTCCCATGTCAGCGCCGTACTGGCGAAACTGGGGGCCCGGGACCGCACGCAGGCGGTGATCACGGCGTACGAGTCGGGGTTCGTGGCGCCCGGCTGATTCCGGTTTCGGCCAAGGAGGTGATCCCCGGCACTCGCCGGGACCCGCCGTGCCGAGTACGATCCGGCCAACCAACACGCGCACGAGCTGGGAGGACGGACGTTGGGGCAGTTGACCGGCGGGGACCCCTCTCTGCTGCGGAGGATCAACTCCGCGGTGGTGCTGCACGCGCTGCGGGCCAGGGACTTCGCCACACTCACCGAGATCACGCAGGTCACCGGGCTGTCCCGGCCCACCGTCGAGGGCGTCGTCGAAGGGCTCATGGACGGCGGGCTCGTCGTCGAGACCGCGGCCGACGAGAGTGCCGCACGGCGACAGGGGCGGCCCGCGCGCCGGTTCCGTTTCCGTGCGGAGGCGGGCCACCTGCTGGGGGTGCAGATCGGCTCCCACCGTGTGTCCGTACTCCTGTCGGATCTGGACGGCCGGGTGCTCGGCTCGCTCGCCAAGGACGTCTGCGAGACGGCGTCGGCGGACGAACGGCTCGAACGGCTGCGTACGGCCGTCGCCGAGTTGCTGCGCCGCGCCGGAGTCTCGCGCGGCTCCCTGCGTGCCGTCGGGGTGGCCTCGCCCGGCATCGTCGAGGCGGACGGCACGGTACGCCTCGGTACGGCGCTGCCGGAGTGGACGGGCCTGCCGCTGGGCGAACGGCTGCGCCGCTCCTTCAAGTGCCCGGTGCTCGTGGAGAACGACGCCAACGCGGCGGCGGTCGCCGAGCACTGGAAGGGCGCGGCCACCGAATCCGACGACATGGTGTTCGTGCTGGCCGGGCTGAGCCCCGGGGCCGGCTCGCTCATCGGAGGGCGGCTGCACCGCGGTTACGGGGGCGCGGCGGGGGAGATCGGCGCGCTGCACCTGCTGGGCCGCGAGGTCACTCCGGAGACGCTGCTGTCCACGACCGACGAGCCACTGCATCCGCTCGACGAGCAGGCGGTGGCGGAGGTCTTCACGCACGCGCGCGCGGGGGACGAACGGGCTCGGGCCGCCGTCGACCGTTTCATACAGCGTCTGGTGCACGACGTCGCCGCGCTCGTCCTGGCCCTCGACCCCGAACTCGTCGTGATCGGCGGCTGGGCGGCGGGCCTCGACGACGTCCTGGAGCCGCTGCGCAAGGAGCTGGCCCGCTACTGTCTGCGGCCGCCCCGGGTGACGCTGTCCCTCCTGGGCGAGGCGGCCGTGGCGACAGGCGCCCTGCGACTGGCTCTCGACCACGTGGAGGAGGAGCTCTTCGCGGTGGAGGGCACGGTGACGGCCCGCCGCTGAGACCCGCTCCGTCCGGAAGGCCGGTCAGCTCGCCGACTTGCAGACTTGCCGACCTACCAACCAGCTTGCTGGCTTGCTGAAGCGTCGGCGCCGACGGACCCCGACAGCAGAACGTCGCGCCCCGAAGTCCGGGACGCGACGCACGCGAGAAGGTGACCGCCGGTCAGGAAGCGCGGCGCTCGGGGTCGTGGTGGATCTCCACACCGACGGAGTCCCCGAAGGTCAGCCGGCAGGTGTCGGCGCGGTAGGTGGCGACGGAGACCGCCGCGGTACGTCCCCCGGCGAAGAAGCGGGTCGTGACGACGAGGACCGGGGCACCAGGGAGCCGGTCCAGTTCCTTCGCGTCGTCCGCGCCGGCCGAGCCCAGCTCCACGGCGCGGTCGTCACCGTCCAGCTCCAGGCGCTGGAGCTCGCGCAGTACCCCACGCGCGCGTGCCGTGCCCGACGGCGCGTCGATGCCCGACAGGTCGGGCACGGACGACGCGGGAATATAGAGGAGTTCGGCCGCGACCGGCTGGCCGTGCGTCACCCGGGAACGGCGCACGATGTGTACCTGTTCGTCGGGGTCGATCTCCAGGCTCTGGGCCACCGCCGCGGGCGGGACCGCCACCGCGCAGTCCGCGGGCTGCCAGGCGTCGCCGGACGCGCCAGGCCACGTGTGCTGCTCGGATCCGACGGCCACGCCCACGCGCGGCGGTGCCACGGTCGTGCCGACGCCGCGGCGACGCTGCAGCCGGCCTTCCAGTTCCAACTGCTCCAGCGCCTGGCGGAGTGTGGCCCTCGCGACGCCGAACCGGGCCGCGAGATCGCGCTCGTTCGGAAGGATCTCGCCCACCGAGAACTCTGAGTCCAGTGCTTCGCTGAGCACGGTCCTCAGATGCCAGTACTTGGGCTCCGGCACCGTATCCAACTGCGTGGTCCCCACCGTGTCCTCCGCAATCGCCGTGTCCCGGCGGCTTTTAGCGCCCTTGTTTATTAAAGGTTCCTGCACTATCCCTGCGACCATATGGCGGCCCCCACCCTTGGTCAAGACCAATCCTCGATCCGTTACAGCTCGCACACACGTGTTACCGCACAGCGTTCATACGACATTCGCGAAACGCCCGGTACGTGACACAACGGCGAAGCCTCCGTCACCAGGACGGAGGCTTCGGCCGGACAGCGCCCTGCCGGTCTGCGTCAGTCAGTCAGTCAGTCAGTAACGGTCGACGGGTCGACACCGAGGGACAGCAGCTTCTCCGGATTGCGGATGATGTAGACACACTGGATTCGGCCGTCCATGACGTCCACCTGGAGGACGCTGTCGGGCTTGCCGCCGGACAGCACCAGGATCGCCGGTCCGCCGTTGACCTCCAGGAAGCGGAACGTCGCGTCCGCCACGCCCTTCCGAGAGACCCCTTCGACGAAGCGGCCCACCTTGTCGGCGGATTCGAGGACCCGCAGCGGCGCCTGGGCCCGGCCCCCGCTGTCGCCCACCAGGCGTACGTCCGGAGCCAGCAGGGACATCAGCCCGTCGAGATCACCCTCTGTGGCCGCGGCGAGGAACCGCTCCGTGAGATCGCGCCGTTCGGCCGGATCGACCTCGTAGCGCGGCCGTTTCTCCTCGACATGCCTGCGGGCCCGCCCGGCGAGCTGGCGCACCGCGGACTCGCTGCGGTCGAGCGTGACCGCGATGTCCGCGTACGGATAGCCGAACGCCTCCCGGAGCACGAACACGGCGCGCTCCAGCGGCGAGAGGGACTCCAGGACGACGAGGACGGCCAGCGAGACGGAGTCCGCGAGGACGGCCCGCTCCGCCGTGTCGGCGACGGTGTCCCCGAAGTCGGTGACGTACGGCTCGGGTAGCCAGGGCCCCACATAGGCCTCGTTACGGGCCTGGGCCAGCCGCAGCCGGTCGATGGCCAGCCGGGTGGTGATCCGCACGAGGTAGCCGCGTGGTTCGCGCACATCGGAGCGGTCGGCGCCGGACCAGCGCAGCCACGCCTCCTGCACCACGTCCTCGGCGTCGGCCACCCGGCCGAGCATCCGGTAGGCGACGCCCATCAGAACGGGACGGTGCTCTTCGAAGACCTCGGTCACGGTGTCGGTAGCCACGAGTCCATCCCATCCCGACAGGTCAGGCCGTGTCCAGGCGGTAAGCCAGGGTGGCGAGTCCCGGGGGGCCACTCCCAGACGGCGTGGCACCTTGAGGGACGTACATCCCGGACCTCGGCGCCACCCAGGGCTACCCGCGGGTAGTAATTGCTGACAAGGTGTCTAGGAGTCAGTCGGTTCCAGACGAGGAGCAGCCCATGGCCGACACGGTCTCCTTCACCGTCCCCTCTTCGCACGGCCCGCGGACCGTGACCCTCGCGTACCGGCGCGTGGGCAGCGGCGCGCCGCTTCTGCTGCTGCACGGGATAGGGCATCACCGGCAGGCGTGGGACCCGGTCGTCGGCCTCCTGGCGGCCGAGCGGGACGTGATCGCGGTGGACCTGCCCGGCTTCGGTGAATCCCCCGCGCTGCCCGAGGGGCTCGCCCACGATCTGGCGACGACGAACGCGGCGCTCGCCGCGCTGTGCGAGACGCTGGAGCTCGACCGGCCGCATGTGGCGGGCAACTCCCTGGGCGGGCTGCTGGCCCTGGAGCTGGGCCGCGAGAAGCTCGTACGGTCCGTCACGGCACTGTCGCCCGCCGGGTTCTGGTCGCCCGTCGAGCGGCGTTACGCGTTCGGTCTGCTGACGGCGATGCGGCAGGCCGCGCGGAGCATGCCGCTCCCGATGATCGAGCGGCTGTCGCGGTCGGCCACCGGGCGTTCGGTGCTGACCAGCAGCATCTACGCGCGCCCGGCCCGCCGTTCACCCGAGGCGGTGGTCGCCGAGACCCTCGCGCTGGCCCGCGCCGAGGGTTTCACCGAGACGCTCAGGGCGGGTGCCTCGGTCCAGTTCACGGACGACGTCCCCGGCCTTCCGGTCACCGTCGCCTGGGGCACCCGGGACCGGATCCTCGTACGCCGCCAGGGAGTCCGCGCCAAGCAGATCATTCCCCGGGCCCGGCTGGTGCGGCTGCCCGGTTGCGGGCACGTCCCGATGAACGACGACCCCGCGCTGGTCGCGCGCGTCATCCTGGACGGCAGCCGCTGAGCTTCGCCTCCGCCGGATCGACGCGCCCGACCCCAGGGCGACTCCGGCGCCGACCAGCGCGCTGCCCGCGGCCTGCGCCGCTCCGTAGGAGCCCGTTCCGACGAGCGGGGCCGTGCAGGCCGCGGCCACCGGGATGAGGCCGGAGAAGAGCGTCGCGCGCTCCGCGCCGATGCGCTGCATGCCCATGTACCAGCAGACGAAGCCGACGACCGTGACGATCGCCGCCTGCCACAGCAGTGCGACGGCCTCCGTCGAGTCCGGCATGCGCAGCCAGGCGCGGCCGTCGACGAGCACCCCGGCCACCGCCGACTCGACCGCCGCGAGCCCGCACACCGTCGCGGAGAGCAGGCGCGGTCCGAGCGGCCGCAGGACGGGCACGGCGAGCACCGCGAAGCCGATCTCGCCGACGAGCGCGCACACCGAGAAGGCGATTCCGGCGCCGTCGGTACGGCCCCAGCCCTGGACCGTGAAGGCGCCGGCGGCCACCAACGACGATCCGTACAGGACGATCCGTTGGGGCCTGCGGCCCTCCAGGAGGGGAACGAGGACGGCCACGGCGACCGGGGCGCAGCCTACGAAGACACCCGGTATCGCGGGTTCCGCGGAGCGTTCCGCGGCGATCACGGCGAGGTTGAAGCCGACCATGCCGACGGCCGCCAGCAGCGCGAGACGCACCCATCGGCGCGGTGTCAGCATGCGCAGGGGTGCCGCGCCGCCCCGTCCGACGAGCGGGAGGAGCAGCAGGCAGGCGAGGCCGTAACGCAGGAACTGGCCGCCCGCGTACGGGTAGTGGCCGAGGACGCTGTTGGCGGTGAAGGAGCCTCCGACAAGGACGGCGGCGAGCGCCGCGAGCAGCATCCCGCGGGTCCCGCGTGTGGTGGTGGCGTTCATGGAAGTGACGCTACGTAGGACGGCGGTCCGGTTTAAGGTCCACTTCCATGACGTCATCGGGGACCAATCCGGATCCGCCCGCGGCGGTGGGCTGGGCCGGCGCCTGGGAAGTGCTCCTGCCCGCCGCTTCGGCGCCGGCACGCGCGCGTGGCCGTGCTCTGCAGGCCGCCCTGCGGGAGGCGGTCCGCTCGGGCCTGCTCACGCCGGGTGTCCGTCTGCCGTCCAGCCGTGAACTCGCCGCGGATCTCGGGGTGTCCCGGGGCCTGGTCACCGAGGCGTACGAACAGCTGACCGCGGAGGGCTATCTCCGTAGCGACCGGGGTGCCGGGACCTGGGTCGGCGGGGCCGTGCGGGCGGCCGTCCCACGCGCGCGGGACCTCGCTCCGCGCGACCGCGGCGCCCGTGCGGACTTCGTGCCCGGTACGCCCGACCTGTCGCTGTTCCCGCGCGCGGCGTGGTCGGCCGCGCAGCGCGGGGTGCTCGCCGAACTGCCGCATCACACACTGGGCTACCCGGATCCGCGCGGGCTGCCCCGGCTGCGTACCGCACTCGCCGAGCTGCTGACCCGGCGCAGGGGAGTGGTCGCGGATCCGGAGCGGGTGGCGGTCGTCTCCGGGGTGGCCCAGGCGACCACCCTGCTCGGATTCGTGCTCCACGCGCGCGGGGTGCGTGCCGTGGGCGTGGAGGACCCCGGAAGCCCCGAGCACGGGACCCTGTACGCGTCGGCCGGCCTCGACGTCGTACCGCTGCCGCTGGACGACGAGGGGCTGGACATGGGGGTGCTGTGGGCGTCGGGGGTACGGGTCGTGGTGACGACGCCCTCGCACCAGTTCCCTACGGGGATCGCGTACTCGGCGCGACGCCGTGCGGAACTCCTCGACTGGGCACGTGCCGTGGACGGCCTCGTCGTCGAGGACGACTACGACGGTGACTTCCGCTACGACCGGGCGCCCGTGGGGGCTCTTCAGGGGCTCGATCCGGAGCACGTCGCGTACACGGGTTCCGTCAGCAAGTCCCTGGCGCCGGGGTTGCGGCTCGGCTGGCTGCTGGTACCGGCGTCGCTCGCGGAGGAGGTCGTCGAACGCAAGCGCACGATGGACCTCGGCAATCCCGTCGTCGACCAGGCCGTGCTCGCCCGCTTCGTGGAACGCGGTGACTACGACCGCCAACTCCGCCGCTGCCGCCGCGCGTACCGGGAGCGCCGCGACACGCTGGTCACGGCCCTGGCCGAACACTTTCCCGGGACGGAGGTCTCCGGCATCGCCGCCGGCCTCCACGCCATCGCCGCGCTGCCCGCCCGCTACGGTCCACCCGACCACTTCCTCACGTCGACGGCCTCGGCCGGCATCGCCGTGCGCTCCCTCACGTCCTACACACGAACAATGTCCGACCACCACGGCACCGACAGCGGCAATGACGTGATACGTCTCGTACTCGGCTACGCCCACGTGTCCCCGACACACATCCGCGAGGGAATCCACCTGATGGCGAACGCGACACGATCCCACTAGCCACCAGCCACTCGACGACAACACCCCCAGCCTGCTTTTGAGGGGCGCGAGGAACTGCGCGACCAGCCCCCACGAACCCGCACATATCCACCGAGCGCCGCTACCTCCGCCAAATCCAGCGGAGCGAGTTGTTCACCTGCGGTTTCCGTGTGCGCTGCGGCGTACCAGTAGGTGTAGCCGTGCACACTGGCCGAACCCGTCCCAGGAGGCACCCCATGTCACACCGTCCGCCGAGCCCGTTCCCCGGCCGTCGCAGTGTCCTGCGCGGCTCGCTCGCCGCGTCGGCGGCACTCGCGCTGCCCTCCGCCGTCGGCGCCGCGGCTCCGGCGTTCGCCCTGTCGGGGCGGCCCCAGGCGCGATGGGGCGTGCAGGCGGGCGACGTGACCACGAACTCCGGCCTGGTGTGGGCCCGCTCGGACCGCCCCGCACGCATGATCGTGGAGACCTCCGCGACCGAGTCGTTCCGCAGGCCGCGAAAATGGCACGGACCGCTCCTGGGCGCCGGCACGGACTTCACGGGTACGGTCCCGCTGCACGGCCTGCCGGCCGGGGAGCAGATCCACTACCGGGTGACGCTGGCCGACCCGGACGACTACCGCCGCACCGGCGAGCCCGTGCCGGGCACCTTCCGGACCGCGCCCTCGAAGCGGCGCCAGGACGTCCGGTTCCTGTGGTCCGGCGACATCGTGGGCCAGGGCTGGGGCATCAACCCGGACATCGGCGGCCTCTACGCGTACGAGGAGATGCGTCGCCTGAATCCGGACTTCTTCCTGTGCAGCGGCGACACGATCTACGCGGACGGCGCGCTGTCGGCGTCCGTGACGCTGCCGGACGGCCGCATCTGGCGGAACGTCACCACCGAGGAGAAGTCCAAGGTCGCCGAGACCCTCGCCGAGTACCGCGGCAACTTCCGCTACTCGCTGCTCGACGAGAACGTACGCCGGTTCAACGCGCAGGTTCCGACGATCACCCAGTGGGACGACCACGAGGTCACCAACAACTGGTACCCGGGCGAGATCCTCACCGACGCCCGCTACACGGTGAAGGACGTCGACACGCTGGCCTCCCGCGCCCGCAAGGCGTTCAGCGAGTACTTCCCGATCTCCACCCTGCCCGCCACCGGTGCGGAGGGCCGGGTGCACCGGGTGGTGCGCCACGGTCCCCTGCTGGACGTCTTCGTGCTCGACATGCGTACGTTCCGCAACGCCAACTCCCCCGGCCGGCAGACCGACGACACCACCGGCATCCTGGGAGCGGAGCAGTTGGCCTGGCTGAAGCGGGAGCTGGCACGCTCGCGCGCGGTGTGGAAGGTGATCGCCTCCGACATGCCGCTCGGCCTGGTCGTACCCGACGGTTCGACGGACATCGAGGCCGTCGCGCAGGGCGACCCGGGCGCGCCGCTCGGACGCGAACTGCAGATCGCGGAGCTGCTGCGGTTCGTCAAGCACCGCCGGATCACCGGCACCGTGTGGCTGACGGCGGACGTGCACTACACCTCGGCTCAGCACTACGACCCCTCGCGTGCGGCCTTCAAGGACTTCGCGCCGTTCTGGGAGTTCGTCTCAGGGCCGCTCGCCGCGGGCGGTTTCCCGGCGAACGCGCTGGACGGCACGTTCGGTCCGGACCGGGTCTTCGTCAAGGCGCCGACGACGTCGAACGTCTCACCGATGGAGTCGCCCCAGTACTTCGGCGAGGTCGACATCGACGGTGGCAGCGGTGAACTGACGGTCCGTCTGCGGGCGACCGGCGGATCGGTGCTGTTCACGAAGGTGCTGCAACCGGGGCGCGTGGGGCAGTAGTTCGCCTGCGTCACGCCACCCCGGCTCTCGTACTCCCGGCTCCCGTACTCTCGTACCCCGTGCCGCGTACCGGCGTCATCCCCCAGTACGCGGCACGTCTGCGTTCCCGGGCTCCCGGGTTCCCCGTTGTTCCCGTGTTCCCGGGTCTCACATTGCTCCCGAGTCTCCCGTTTCCACAGGTCAGAGCGATTGTCAGTGGTCGCCTCTACGGTTTTTCCATGACGCGATCGATGCAGGCCGTGGCCTACACCCGACCCTCCACGCTGGAATCCGCACCGGGCGGACAGCGCCTGGGACTTGAGACCTCGCGGGGGACGACACCCCACGGTGTCGAGGACCATCCCCGTTTCTTCGCGGGCTTCCTGACGTCGCCTCAGGTCGCGTCGGCGGGACTCCTCGCGGTCGCCGACGTGGCGAGTGCGCGCTACTACCAGCGGCAGCTGCGGTCGTCCCTTGACCCGGTGGTCACGGGCAACGGCGACCGGTTGCGCTTCGAGTCCTTCTCCGGCTGCGGCGGAGTGTACGCGCGTCTGGACGTGCTGGCGGCCGGTCTGGACGGCGGCGAGGTGGGGCACGGCACGACGAACGTCGACGTCAACAACCCGCTGCGGGACGCCCTGTCGAGGATCGGTTCCGACGATCCGCTGCACCTGCGTGTCGGCCCGGACGAGATGGCCGTGACCACCCTGGACGGTCCGGTCGTGGAGAAGAAGGTGCCGCTGCCGGACCGCTGGCTGCGGGGGTTCGCCGAGGCCCAGGTGACGGCGGCCGGTTTCGACCTGCGGGCCGAACTGCCCGCGGCAGAGGCCGTACGGTTCCTGCGCTCGCTGCCCCGGGCCGACGCGCGCGGCGCCTCCCGGGGTGCGCAGTGGGTGGTGCCCGCGGGACGCGTTCTGCGGCCCACGACCCGGCCGGTGCCCGGAGCCGTCTGTCTCCCCGGCCCCGAGCGGCTGATCGCCCTCCAGAGGGTTCTCCGCCATGCGTCGGCCCTGCGGGTGTACGGTCCCGCGCTCACCGGGTCCGCCGCGGCGGCCAGTGCCTGGGAGGTCGCGCTGCCCGGAATGCGGCTCACGCTGACGCTGTCCCCGGAGGCCTCCCGGGGCTTCTCCGGTGAGGGTGGCGTGCTCGACGCGCTGGCCACCGACGAGGCGGCCGAGGACGCGGAACTGACAGCGGTGCTGCTGGCGTGGGAGCCCAGGATCGATGTCGGGGACCTGTCCGCCGCCTCGGGTCTGTCCGCCGAGCGGGTACGAGCGGCCCTCGTCCGGCTGGGCACCTCGGGACGCGTGGGCTACGACACCGCGGAAGCCGCCTACTTCCATCGTGAACTCCCTTACGACGCCGAGCGGGTGGAGCGGCACAACCCCCGGCTGCGGGCCGCCCGGGACCTCGTGAGGGCGGGCGCGGTGGTCCTGGACGGCGTCCTCGGCACGGTGACCGCGCAGGACGGGCACGCGCAGCGGGTGCGCGACGACGCGGGGGTGCTGAGCTGCAGTTGCCTGTGGTGGGCCAAGTACCGGGGCGGGCGCGGACCGTGCAAGCACGCGCTGGCGGTACGGATGGTCCGCCGCGGCGCGCCGTCCGGACAGGCTGAGGTTCTGCTCGACGGGGGTGTGCGTTGAGCGGTGAGGTGTTGGTGAGCGAGGGGGTTTCGGTGAGGGGCGAGGCGTCGGTGAGCGGAAGCGGGGCGGTGTCGGTGAGCGGGAGTGGAGCGGTGGCGGTGGCGGTGGCGGTGAGTGACGCGGTGTCGGTGAGTGACGCGTTGCTGAAGGCCGTACGGGCGGGGCGGACGAGCGAGGTGGTGAGTCTGCTGGACGGGATGACGGACGCCGAGCGCCGGCTCTGTCTGCCCGTGCTGAAGGAGCTGCGCAAGGAGTTGCGGGTCGCGCCCTGGGACGCCAGGTCCCGCGAGGCGTATCCCACACTGCACGCGGCCGGGGCGGCCTGCCACACCGGAGCGGCCGGGGCGGCGACCTGGCTCACCGCGGCGGACATGCGCTGGTCGCAGGCGTCTCCCGCGGTCCTGCTCCATGTGCTGGGCGACCGGGGGCAGGACTGGCTGGGCAACCTCACGCGGCGACTCGCCGACCGCCCGGAGACCTCCCAGGTGCCCTACGAGCTGATGGCGGGACTGGTACGGCTGTCCCGTTGCGCGGTGCCGACGACGGAGACCTACGTCGTGGGCTGGGTCGAGCAGATCGGCAGTCTGTGGGAGCGCGGCGACACCGTCCTGCAGCGCCTTCGCCAGGATCCGTACATGGCGGAGCTCGTCCCCGCCCTCTTCGAGATCCCGGACATCGGCAGCCACCTGGACTGGCTCTTCGGTGACGGTCCGGACAGTTGGTTCAACGCTCTCGCGACGCTCACCGAGGAAGGGTTCCTCGACCGGAAGGTCATGATCGACGCCTGCGTCGCCAGGTTGCTGCGCGGCTCCGTGGCATCCGACTGCCGCGTTTTCCTCAAGCTTCTCAAGGCACTTGAGCCGAGCCGGGACGAGGAGCGGCAGCGTGCCTCCGACTGGCTGGCGCTCGTCTCCCACGCGGCCTCGGCCGTGGCGTCGCACGCCCAGTCGGTACTCGGCGCTCTGGCCCTGGCCGGCGAGGCCACGCCCCGTCAGCTCGCCGAGATGACCTCCGTCGTGCTGTTCCGCCCGGAGAAGAAGATGGTGCGTGCCCAGCTCGTGCTCCTCGGGAAGGCGCTCCGGCGCGACCCGTCGAGCGCGGCCGAGCTGCTGCCCGCGGTGGCGCAGGCCTTCGGGCACGAGGACACGGACGTGCAGGAGCGCGCGCTGAAGCTGGTGGAGCGGCACATCGGCGCGGTGGACCCGCGGGCGCGCGGTGAAGTGGCCGAGGGCGCCGTCCAGTTGAGCGCCGGACTGCGAGCGCGTGCCGTCGCGGCCCTGGGCCTTGACGCGACCGACCTCGCGCCGCAGCCGTATCTGGAGCTGCTGCCGCCCGTGCCGTTGCCGGCACGGCTCGCGCCCGCGCCGGACTCGGTGACCGAGGTGGCCGAGGAGGTCGGGGCCCTGCTGGTGTCCGCCGACGGTGACACGGCGGCGTTCGAGCGCGCCCTGGACGGTCTGGTGCGGCACGCCTACCTGCGCCGGGAGGAGCTGGCCGAAGCCCTGCGGCCGGTCGCGGCACGGAGCTGGTGGATGGACACCGAGCGTCATCACCACTCGCCGGACGAGTACTTCCGCAACGCGCCGCACGGCCTTGAGCTCGTGCTCGCGGCCCTGCTCGGCAGGGTGCGTATGTCCACGCTCCAGCGGGCCGACCGGCACGGGCCGACGTCGAACAACTGCGTGCACAGCGCCCTGGCCGCCGTCCTCGACGCGCGCCTGTGGGAGGCGGCCCATCGGGTACGGACCGATCCGCTGCCGTTCCTCCTGGCCACGCCCACCTGGTCGTCGGGATTCCTGGAGCCGGACGAGTTGGTGGCCCGCCTCGGCGAGTACCACCGGCTCGGTGCAAGGCCCGGGGAGGCCGACTTCACCCAGGCGCTGCTCCGGTTGCGCCGCGACGACCGGGCGGTGGCCGCGTCCGCCGCCGAGCGGGCCGCCGCGCTCGGCACGACGGAGGGCCAGCGGCTGGCCCGATGGCTCACGGGCGAGGGCCTGGCGACGCCCACGAGCAGACGACGCGTCTCGGCGACGCACATCCTGCTCGAACTCGGCGAACTCGACGGACTGCCGGAGGACCTCCCCCAGGCGTTCCGTCAGCTCGGCCTGCCCGTGGGTGTCCACGGGTCGCGCAGATACTGCCACCACTACTGGAACCCGGTCGAGCAGCAGCACTGGCTGGCCGTGCTGCCCGGGTGGCGGGAGATGGTGGCCGCGCGCCTGATGCGCGAGCTCGCCACGGTCGCGGTGGAGGACACGCGAGGCGCCGCCGCGGTCCTGCCGCTGATCGCCGAGGCGGAGGGCGAAGCGGGAGAGGCCGTGCACCTCTGTGTGGCGTACGGGCTGGGCGCGCGCCATCCGGAGGACCGGCTCAGCGCGGTGGACGCCCTGCTGGTCCTCGCCGCGCGCGGGCACTTGGACGCCGAGAAGCTCGGCACGGACCTGGCACAGCTGGTGCGACGCGGCGCGGTGAAGCCCCTGCGGCTGGCCGAGTCCGTACAGACCGCGGCGACGACCGGAGCGTACGGCACCGTCTGGTCGATACTCCGGGCCGCGCTGCCTGTGCTGCTCGCGGACCTCGCGTCGGAGGGCGCGGCTCCGGCCGCCCGCGGGTTCGGCGAACTGCTGGCCGTCGCCGCGGAGTGCGCCGAGCGGACCGAAGCGCGCGGCGACGTGGCACACCTCGGGCCGGTGGCGGAGCGACGGGGTTCGTCCCGGCTCGTGACGCAGGCTCGCCGGCTGCGTACGGCGTTGGAACAGGAGGTGGCCGCCTGACGCAGTCGCACCGAGGGCGCACCGGTCTCACCCTCCCCTCCCCTTGCCCCCGGTCTCGCTCCCGGTGCCGATCCCGGTCCCGATCGCGGCTCAACGCCCTTGACCGACCAAGCCGTTCACGTGGGCGTGCGAGGCGCGACAGAGAATCGTAAAGAATGCAACAAAGAGGGCAGATGCATACTTAACCGATCAGTCACAAAGCGTTCGCGATCACGCAACACCCGTACTTCACAGTGACTGTATGACTCCAGACATGTCTGATGTGACGCGCGCGAAAAACGGCCGGCCGGTCCACCACTGGCGCAGGGACCTCGTCGAGCTGGCCGCTCTGTTCACGGCGGTGGCAGTCGCCGACGCCGTGGCGAACCTGATCGGGCACGGCCCCGACGGCCCCGTCCTGCTCGCGATCTCGGCGGTCGCGCTGATCGCCACGGCCGGGTTCCACACATGGTGGTCACGCCACCACGGTCACGCCCCTCCGACGGGCGATACCGGCGCCGCCCCGGCCGCGTTCGTGCTGCCGGTCATGGCGGCCGAGGAGAACCCCGGTGCGCCGGCGGCCGGCTCCGGGGAGACCGTGCTGTGGCGGATGCGTACCACCGTGCGGGACGAACCGGGTTCGCTGGCCGCGCTGTGCATGGCGCTGGCGGGACTGCGGGTCGACATCCTGAGCCTGCAGACGCATCCGCTGGCCGAGGGCACCGTGGACGAGTTCCTGCTGCGGGCTCCCGCACCGGTGGCGGCGTCCGAGGTCACGCGTGCGGTGTCGCTGTCAGGTGGCTTCGGCACGTGGATCGAGCGGGCCGACACGCACGACCTGGTGGACGCGCCCACGCGTGTGCTGGGTCTGGCGACGCGCACCGCGCTGGACGCGGCGGAACTGCCGATGGCGCTGCGGCAGTTGCTGGGGCGGTGCACGATCCGGTCGCTGCCCGCCTCGTCGGCGCGCGGTGACCGTTCGGAGGAGGGAGCGCCCGTCGAGGGGGCGCTCGACGACACGGTGATGCGGTTGCGCGCACCGGAAGGCGGAGTGATCACCGTGGAGCGGCCGTATCTGCCGTTCACGCCCACCGAGTTCGCGCGGGCCCGTGCGCTGGTCGAGCTGGATGCCCGGCTCGGCCCGCGGGTGCCGCGTAGCCGGGACGTACTGACACTGCCCCAGGGCAACGACATCACGGTGCGCCGCGCCGACGCCGGTGACGTCGGCGCCGCGAAGGCCATGCACGAGCGGTGCTCGCAGCGGACGCTGCGCCTGCGCTATCACGGCCCGGTCGGCGACGCGGACAAGTACCTCAAACACCTCCTCAGCCCGCACTTCGGGCGCACGCTCGCCGTGCAGACCGCGTCGGGGCGCGTCGTCGGGCTCGGCCATCTCCTCTGGGACGGCGACGAGACGGAGATCGCGCTGCTGGTGGAGGACGAGTGGCAGCGGCGCGGTATCGGCGGCGAGCTGATCGGCCGCCTGGTGGCGATGGCCGTCGAAGCCGGCTGCGAGAGCGTGTACGCCGTCACGCAGTCGTCCAACACCGGCATGGTCGCCGCGATGCGCGGCCTCGGCCTGCCCCTCGACTACCAGGTCGAGGAGGGCACCCTCGTCATCACGGCCCGTCTGGACAAGGCGTCGCTCCACGCCGGCCTGCCGCCGCACGCCGAAACTCTCGGACACGGGCACGAGTACGAGCAGAGGCCGGCGCCCGAGCCCGAGCCCTCCGTGCGCGACTGACGGAAACGGCTGACCTGACCTGACCGCCCGCCCCTTGCACCCGTACGGCGGCGGGCCCGGCACGATTGTGATGGCCGGGCCCGCGGCCGTACAGGTTTCGGGCCGAACTCCCCCGCGCCTCCCCCGCACCCTCGTCGGCGCCCCGACTACCGCCGCGCCGCGGCCACCCGTACGACATCGCTGTCCCGCGCCCGGCCCAGCGCCTCGTCCAGGTCGCGCCAGAGGTCCTCCACGTCCTCCAGTCCCACCGACAGTCGCAGGAGTCGGTCGGTCACGCCGCTCCCACGCCGGTCCGCCGCGTCCACGACGCGATGGCTGATCGAGGCGGGGTGCTGGATCAGCGTGTCGACGCTGCCAAGGCTCACCGCGGGGGTGACCAGCCGGACCGCGGCGATCACCTCGTGCGGATCGCCATGGACCTCGAAAGCGATCATGGCGCCGCCGATCCGCGGATAGTGGACCCGGGCCACCCGTGGGTCGGCGGAGAGACGCCGGGCCAGTTCCGCGGCGTTGGCGGAGGCGGCGCGCACCCGTACGGGCAGCGTCGACAGGCCGCGCAGCAGCAGATAGCCGGCGAGCGGATGCAGCACGCCTCCCGTGGCGAACCGCACCTGCCTGAGCCGCCCGGCGAACTCCTCGTCGCAGGCCACGACCCCGGCCATCACGTCACCGTGTCCGCCCAGGTACTTGGTGGCGCTGTGGAGCACGAGCCGTGCGCCGTGTTCGGCGGGCCGTTGCAGCACCGGTGTGGCGAAGGTGTTGTCGACGAGCAACGGAACGCTTCCACAGGCATGGGCGACGGCCCGCAGATCGAGTTCGGCGAGCGTCGGATTGGCCGGTGACTCGACCAGGACCAGACCGGTGTCCGGCCGTAGCGCGTCCTCGATCCCCGCGGGGTCGACCCACGTCACCTCGGAGCCGAGCAACCCAGCCGTCAGCAGGTGATCACTGCAGCCGTACAGGGGCCGCACCGCCACGACATGGCGCAGCCCCATGGAGTTCCGTACGAGGAGCACCGCGCTCAGCGCCGCCATACCGCTCGCGAAGGCGACGGCGCTCGGGGTGCCCTCCAGCCGGGCGAGAGCCGTCTCGAACCGGGCGACGGTCGGGTTGCCGAGCCGGCCGTAGACCGGGGGCCCGTCCGGTTCGGCCCCGTCGGTGGCGAAGGCGTCGATGCGGGCCGCCTCGCCGCGGCTGTCGTACGAGGGATAGGTGGTCGAAAGATCGATCGGCGCGGCGTGCAGCCCCTGCCGGGCGAGGTCGTCCCGCCCCGCGTGCACGGCTTCGGTGTCCAGGGCCCGCCGCGCTCCGGGCCCCGCTGCCTCCACCACACCCACCACACCCACGGTCCTCGCCGTCCCCACCGCTCCCACCGTCCCCACCGCTCCCGCCGTCTCCGCCGCCCCGGTCGTCCGCCCGCTCTCGTCCGCCGTGTCGTGGAGCCCGTTGTCAGTGCTGCTGCCGAAGTCCATACACGGCAGCCTGAACAACAACCGGAGGATGCGCTCCGAAGCCCGTGTTACGTTCGGCTCATGGCCGAATCCGTCGTACTGGACCCGGTGGACCTCCACCTCCTGTCCCTGTTGCAGAACGACGCCCGGACCACGTACCGGGATCTCGCCGCCCAGGTCGGTGTCGCGCCCTCGACCTGCCTGGACCGAGTCACCCGGCTGCGCCGCTCGGGCGTGATCCTGGGCCATCAGCTGCGGCTCGATCCGGCCAAGCTGGGCCGGGGCCTGGAGGCGCTGTTGTCCGTGCAGGTCAGGCCGCACCGGCGGGAGTTGGTCGGGCCGTTCGTGGAGCGGATCAGGACGCTGCCGGAGTCTCGTACCGTCTTCCATCTCACCGGGCCCGACGACTATCTGGTGCATGTCGCGGTCGCCGACATGGCGGATCTGCAGCGGCTGGTGCTCGACGGTTTCACCGCCCACCGCGAGGTGGCGCGCGTCGAAACCCGGCTGATCTTCCAGCAGTGGGACTGCGGACCTCTGCTGCCGCCCGATCCTCCGGGTGCCCCGCCCTCGGCGAAATCGGGGTGACAGGGCCCTAGGCCCGGAAAACCGGGCTGACGCGGTGCCCGTCGCCGTATGAGGATGGCCGCATGTCACAGACGAAGAACCCGCTGCCCCGAGAGGTCGCCGACACGTACGTCGACGAGCTCATCGCCCTCGACCCGGTCACCGGTACGTATCTCGGCGTGAAGGAGAGTTCCAGCAGGTTGCCCGACACCTCGCCCGCCGGCCAGGAGGCGCTCGCCCAACTGGCGCGGGTGACGCTGGCCCGGCTCGACGAGGCGGAGCGGCAGCCGGGCGCGGACAGTGACATCGAGCGCCGTTGCGCGCGCCTGCTGCGTGAGCGGCTCACCGCCGAACTCGGTGTGCACCAGGCCGAGGAGGGCCTGCGGGCCGTCGGCAACATGCACACGGCCGCGCACGCGGTGCGCGAGGTGTTCACCATCACTCCGACGGAGACGGACGAGGACTGGTCCGCGATCGCCCAGCGGCTGCGCGCCGTACCGACGGCCCTCGCCGGTTACCGCGAGTCACTCGGTCTCGGTCTTGAGCGCAAGCTGTACGCGGGGCCGCGGCCGACCGCGACGTTCGTCCAGCAGCTCACGGAGTGGTCGGACACGGACGGTTCGGGCCGCGGCTGGTTCGAGGACTTCGCGTCGGCAGGGCCCGAGGCACTGCGCGCGGAACTCGACGAGGCCGCCCGCGCCGCGACCGCGGCCGTCGTCGTGCTGCGCGACTGGATGCGTGACGTGTACGCACCCGCGATCGAGGGCGCGCCCGACACGGTGGGCCGCGAGCGGTACGCGCGCTGGTCGCGCTACTTCAACGGTACGGATCTCGATCTGGACGAGGCGTACGCGTACGGCTGGGCCGAGTACCACCGGCTCCTCGCCGAGATGAAGAAGGAGGCGGAGAAGGTCCTGCCCGGCGCCGAGACCCCGTGGGTGGCGCTCGCGCACCTGGACGAGCACGGCAGGCACATCGAGGGCGTGGAGGAGGTCCGCGAGTGGCTGCAGTCCCTGATGGACCGGGCCATCGAGGAACTGGACGGCACGCACTTCGAACTCGCCGAGCGGGTACGGAAGGTGGAGTCCCGCATCGCCCCGCCGGGCAGCGCCGCCGCCCCGTACTACTCGGCTCCGAGCGAGGACTTCTCCCGCCCCGGACGTACGTGGCTGCCGACGATGGGGCAGACCCGTTTCCCGGTGTACGACCTGGTGTCGACCTGGTACCACGAGGGTGTCCCCGGCCATCACCTCCAGCTCGCCCAGTGGGTGCATGTCGCGGGGGACCTCTCCCGCTACCAGGCCACCGTGGGCGGGGTCAGCGCCAACGCCGAGGGCTGGGCCCTGTACGCGGAACGGCTCATGGACGAACTCGGCTACCTCAAGGACGCCGAGGAGCGGCTCGGCTACCTGGACGCCCAGATGATGCGCGCGGCCCGCGTCATCGTCGACATCGGCATGCATCTGGAGCTGGAGATTCCGGCCGAGTCGCCTTTCCACCCGGGTGAGCGCTGGACTCCGGAGCTGGCCCAGGAGTTCTTCGGCGCGCACAGCAGCCGCCCGGCGGACTTCGTGGAGAGCGAACTGACCCGCTATCTCTCCATCCCCGGTCAGGCCATCGGCTACAAGCTCGGCGAACGCGCCTGGCTGCTGGGCCGCGCGAACGCGCAGAAGCGCCACGGCGACGCCTTCGACGCGAAGGCGTGGCACATGGCGGCGCTGTCCCAGGGTTCCCTGGGCCTGGACGACCTCGTGGACGAACTGTCCCGGCTCTGACCCACACAGGACTCCGGCCCACACCGGACTCCGACCCGCACAGGAATCTCACTCACACACGGCTCCGACTCGTACACGGCGGCCGGCCCGGTCGCCGTGTACGGGGGCCGATTGCTCGGCCGCCGTGTACGGGAGCCGAGTTGCTCGGCCCCCGCCCCCACTCACCGTCCCAGCAGCCTCAGTTGGACGAGTCCGAGCCAGGTCTCCGGGCCCGGCTCGGCGTGGGTCGCGCGTACCGCGTAGCGTCCCGGGGCGAGGGGGATCCGCAGATGCCCCGTCTTGGTGGACTCCTCCCCCGGCCACGCCGCGTCGAACAGGATGACGGCCCCGGGAACCTGCCAGTGCACCTCTCGGCCCCATGCCGCGGTGTCGAGGGCGGCCGGCACCTCGGCCAGCAGCTCGCGTTCCGACTCGCCCGCGAACCACCGTACGAACGTGGTGTGTTCGGGCAGGTAGGCGGTGGCGGCCGGTTCGTCACCGAGGACGAGGGCCGTGGCGTTGCCGACGGGCAGCAGGCCGGTGAGGCCCTCCACCTCGCACGCCCTGTCGTAGTCGGAAGCCAGCTCGTCGCCGTCGGCCCCCGTCCAGAACGGCAGCACCACTTCCGGTATCGCTATGAGCGGTCCACCGCCCGACTCGACCCACTCGACCGAACTGGGATCCGCATAACTCACCATGCGCAGAAACTACACGCCCGCGCGGCCCCGAATTGACGCTTCCTTTGCTCGGCCTCACAGCTGATACGTGACTGAGTCCGGACGACCGCCACAGGGGCGCCCCGGTCGTGGCGGCGGCCCCGGTCGAGGTCCGGTCGAGGTCCGGTCCAGAGCCGGTCAGGGCGCCGTCAGCCTGCGCCCCGCTGCCGGACCACCGACCCCGACCGCCCCTTCACGACCTCCAGTTGCGCATGGATACGTCGCCGCAGGTCCGCGACGTGACTGACGATGCCGACGCTGCGGTCCCGCTCCCGCAGCGAGTCGAGCACGTCCAGGACCTCGTCGAGCGTCTGGTCGTCGAGGCTGCCGAAGCCCTCGTCGATGAAGAGCGTGTCGAGGCGTACCCCTCCCGCTTCGTCGGTGACGACGTCCGCGAGGCCCAGCGCGAGTGCGAGGGAAGCGAAGAACGTCTCACCTCCGGAGAGCGTCGCCGTGTCACGCTCACGCCCGGTCCAGGCGTCCACGACATGCAGCCCGAGGCCGCTGCGGCCACGCCCGGCCCGGTCGTCGGAGTGGACGAGGGTGTACCGCCCGGCGGACATGCGCCGCAGCCGGGCCGTGGCGGCTGCCGCGACCTGTTCCAGACGGGCGGCGAGGACGTACGACTCCAGGCGCATCCTGCGTTCGTTGTCCGCGGAGGTGCCGGCCGCGAGCGTCGCGAGGCGGGCCACGCGGTCGTGCTCCTCGCGCAGCGGCCCCAGCCTGCGGACCGACGCGGTGGCCCGCTGGGTCAGCCGGTCGAGTTCCGTGCAGCGGCGGAGGGCCGCGTCGCGCGCGGAGGCCGCCTCGCGCACCCGCCGGACGGCCACGGCGGCGGTCTCCTCGGCGGCCCGCACGTCGGCGGCCGGCCGGTGCGCGGCGGCTGCCGTCTCCGCCTCCGCGAGCACCGCGCGGACCGTCGCCTCCTCCTGCTGCCAGGCGTCGAGCCTGCGTTGCAGCTCGCGGTGGGCCACGTCGTCGAGGAGGGCGTCCGCGGCGGCCTGCGGCGTGTCGAACCCGGCGCGGAAGGCCGCGTCGGCGAGTCGCGCGTCGGCGTCCTTGAGCCGCTGCGCGGTGTCCGCCGCGACGCGCGCGGCGTCCGCTGCCTCCGTGAGCGTCGAGACCAGCCGCTCCAACTGGGCGGCCCGCTCGGCGACACTGCCCGCCGAGCCTCTGGCCTGCGCCAACTCCCCTTCTAGGGCCGCCGTTTCGCGCGCCAGGGCGTCCCTGCGCGCGGCCCGGGAGGCGCCGCGTACGGCGGCCTCCTGGTGGGCGGTGAGCCGGCGCCCGTGTTCGTGTTCGGCCTGCCGGAGTGCCTCGCCGGCCGCGTGCAGCCCGGAGGCGGCGGCCCGCGCCTCGGCGTGTCGGCGCTCCAACTCCGCGGCCTGCTCGGCGAGTCGGCCGGTGGGCGTGTCTCCCGCCTCGGCGGTCGCGGCGGCCAGCGCCTCGCGCACCACCCCGAGCCGCCGCTCCTCCTCGGTGCGCTGCTCGTCGGCGCTCTGGTAGGCGGCGAGCGCGGCGTCCTCGGCCCGCTGGTCGATGTGCCCTTCGACCTTCCGGGCGGGAACGGGGTGCTCGGTGGCACCGCAGACGGCGCAGGCCTCACCGTCCACGAGGCCCGCGGCGAGTTCCGCGGCGATGCCCGCGAGGCGCTGTTCCTTCAGGTCCAGCCAGTGGGCGCGCGCGTCCGTCGCCCGTTCGCGAGCGGCGAGCACGCGCGCGTGGGCCTCGTCGGTGTCCCCGGCGAGCTGGTCACGCAGCCGGGCGGCCGACAGCCGCGACCGGGCGGGGTCGCGCTGGACCGCGAGCTGTTCGGCGCGGGTGGCGGCCTCCTGGGCTTCCTCGATACGGGTCTGGAGGCCGGCCCTGCTCGTCTCCCACTGGGAGAGCCAGTGCTCGGTGTCCTGCAGCACGTCGTCGTCGGCGCGCTCCTCGCGGTCCAACGCCTGGCGTGCGGTGGCGAGTTCGGCGAGCCGGTGCTCGCCGCGGCGGGCCGACTCCAGTCCGCCCAGCTCCTCGGCGGCCTTGCGCGCGGCGGTCGCGAGGCCCGTGGCCCCGGCGTCGGTGAAGGTGTCGGGCAGCTGGGCACGCGCGCGTGCCTCGGCGTCGGCCGCCCGCCGGTGCTCGGCCCCGGTCGCGTCGCGCAGCCCGAGCGCGGGCGCCACCGCTTCGGCCTTGCGGGCCCGCTCCATCCGGGTCCGGTCCTCCCTATGGGCCCCGGAGCGCTCTTCAAGGCGGGCGGCCCGCTCCCGTGCCTCGGCGAACCGGTGCTGGAGCCGCGCCACTTCGCGTACGTCCTCCAGTACGCGATCCGCGGCGGCCTGAGCCGACTCGGTGGCCGACTGCGCGCACCGCGTGATCGTGAACCGTTCCCGGGCCGTGCTCCTGGCGATCGCCGCCCACTCCAGAACGGCCTCGGCGAGCCCCGGGGCACCGGGGGCCAGATCGGGCAGCGGCAGCTCGACGAGGTCACCGGCGGCCTGCTGCATCCGGTGGGCGTCGGCGAGCAGCTCGGCGTCCCCGGCGCGCACCCGCGTCTCGGCCGCGCGCCTGCGCTCGGCCAGGCGCTGCTCGACGGCGGCGAAGCGCCGGGTGTCGAAGAGGCGCCCGAGCAGTTTGCCGCGGGCCTCGGCGTCGGCCCGCAGGAAGCGCGCGAAGTCGCCCTGCGGCAACAGCACGACCTGGCAGAACTGCTCGCGGCTCATCCCGAGGAGCTGGGTGATCTCCTCGCCGATCTCCTGGTGGGAGCGGCTGAGGTCCTTCCAGGAGCCGGCGGGCACGTGGTACTCGCGCAGCCAGCTCTGTGCCTTCTCCGTCGTGGTGCCCGTGCCGCGCTTCTTGGGGCGCTGCCAGGGCGGCTGCCGGGTCACCTCCAAACGGCGCCCCGCCACGGTGAGTTCGAGCTTGACCTCGGTGCGGGTGCCGGGCGGCGCGTGGTCGCTGCGCAGCGAACCGCCCTGCCGGGCGCCCGGCACGGAGCCGTACAGTGCGAAGCAGACGGCGTCCAGGACGGAGGTCTTGCCGGCGCCGGTCGGACCGTGCAGCAGGAAGAGCCCGGCGGCCGACAGGTTGTCGAAGTCCACCTCCTGGGTGCCGCCGAACGGCCCGAACGCGGTGATGTGCAGCCGGTGCAGCCTCATCGGGCCCCCTCGAAGCAGAGCCCGCCGGCCGCCGCGCCACGCAGACCACGCGGGCGGTCCGGGCCGTGCGGCCGAGTCGGACCCCCCGGGCTGAGCGGGTCGTCGTACGCGGTCACCTGGCTGATCGGGTCGTACGGAGTCACCTGGCGACCTCGCGGACGGTGTCGTCGGCGCGGACGGTGTCGAACGCGTCCTGGAGCACGGCCTGTTCGCGTTCGTCAGGGCCGGCGCCGCGCACGTGGGCCACGAAGTCCTCCGCGATCTGCTGGTCGCTGCGGCCCGCGAGCCGCCGCGCGTACGAGACGTCCGGGTCGTCGGGTGTCCGCTCCGGTTCGAAGACGAGGCTGAGCGTGTGCGGGAACCGCTCGACCAGGCGCGCCATGGGGTCGGCGGGGCGCACCGGGTCGGTGAGGGTCGCCTCGACCCACGCCTCCTCGTGGCGGGCCAGCTCCGGCTCGGCGAGCAGTTCCTCCAGCTCGCCCCGGATACGGGCGAGCGCGCGCGGTACGGGGCAGTCGAGGCGCTGGGCCGCCACCGAACCGTCGGCCCCCAGGTCGATGAGCCACATGCTCTTGCGGTGCTCGGTCTCCGAGAAGGAGTACGGCAGCGGAGAGCCCGAGTAGCGCACGCGCTCGGTGATGGTCTGGCTGCCGTGGAGATGACCGAGGGCGGCGTAGTCGACCCCGTCGAAGACCCCGGCGGGGACGGCCGCGACCCCGCCCACCGTGATGTCCCGCTCGCTGTCGCTGGCCTCGCCCCCGGTGACGAAGGCATGGGCGAGGACGACGGAACGGGTGCCTTCCTGGCGGGTGGCGAGGTCGGCGCGCACCCGGTCCATGGCGGCGGCGAGCACGCTCTCGTGGCCGGCCTTCTCCACTTCGAACTCGTCCTTCACCAGGGCCGGTTCGAGATACGGCAGCCCGTAGAAGGCCACGTCCCCGAAGGCGTCCTTCAGCACCACCGGAGTGCCGCAGGCCGCGGGCTCGGTCCGCAGGTGGATGCCCGCGCGGTCGATGAGCCCGGCGCCGACACCGAGGCGGCGCGCCGAGTCGTGGTTCCCGGAGATCATCACGGTGGGGACGCCGAGGCCGGCCAGGCGGTGCAGCGCGTCGTCGAAGAGTTCGACCGCGGCCAGCGGCGGCACGGCCCGGTCGTACACGTCCCCCGACACGACCACCGCGTCCACGCCGCGCTCGCGCACGGTCGTGACGAGGTGGCCGATGAACTCGGCCTGGGCACCGAGCATGTTCACCCGGTGGAACGCCCGGCCCAGATGCCAGTCGGAAGTGTGCAGAATCCTCAACGTACCGCTCCGACCTGCATGTCTTCCCCTACTTCACTCCCGAGACCAGCACTGGACGCGGCCGGCGGGCGGTTGCCCCTTGAGCGCGGTGTGGCCGCTGGGGTGATTGTAGGTCCCGGCCGCTCGGGGAAGACGGGCAGGCGGTACGACCGGTCCCCCGCAACCGATCCTCGTCCCTCAGTTCGAGGGAAGGAGCGGCTCGGCCGCGGGCAGCTGTGGGTCGGGGTCGTTCGACGGCTGTCCGAGGCGTTCGATGAGCGCGGGGGTCACCCGCCGGTACGCCGCGGGATCGACCGGGTTGATCCAGTGCCCGGCGCGAACCCGCCTGCCGATGTTGAGGCCGAGGTCGTCGAGGACCTCGTCGGCGTTGTGCATGGAGAACGGAATGATCTTCGTGTTGCGGCAGTGGTGCCCGTCGGTGGCGCCGTCCATGAACGCGATCTGGTCGACGACCCGCTGCCGCCGGGTCCGCGGATCGGGCAGCGGCACCAGGCCCCCGAGGTCGGCCGCGATCCACACCGCTGCCATCTCGGCGTTGAGGGGGCTGAAGAAGGACGAGTTGTAGCCGTTGAAGTACAGACCGGGCGCGTCGAGCGGCAGGATCTGCCGGTAGAGCATGAAGTTGCCGCGCTCATCGAGGAGTTGCTGCTGTATTTCCTCGTCGAGGAAGGGCACTTCCTGTCGGAAGCCGGTGGCGCAGACGACCGTGTCGGCCGGCAGGAGGGTGCCGTCGTCGAGTCGCGCGTGCGGGCGGCCCGACACGGTCAGCAGCCGGGTGATGGTGCGGTCGCGGTGCACGGTGATCGTGCCTGCCGCGACGCCTTCGAAGAATCCCTCGGTGCCCAGTCCGATGGCGCCCTTGACGATGTCCTCCATGCGTCCCTCGGGCACCAGACCGAGCTTCTTGAGCCGGTACTGCCGGACGGAGACGGCTCCGACGGAGTTGAGCATCCGGCGGCGCAGACCGTTGCCCGGGCCGTGCAGGAAGCGCTCAAGGCCAGTCGGCCGCAGGTAGCGGAAGAGTGCCTCACCCATCCGGGTCAGCAACAGCATCTTGAAGTTCAGGAGGCCACCGATCCTGCGGGGCACCTTCCACAGCAGCTGCCGGGCGATCACGTCGGTGCTCGCCGCGGTCCCGCCGATCGCCACGGCCACGTCACAGGCCGACTTGCCGTAGCCCACCACGAGCACGTGCCGGTCCCGGGCCTCCTCGGCATCGTGGAAGTCGGTGGCGGCGACCAGCCGGCCGCCGGCCTCGGTGAACTCGTCCAGCCCTGGATAGTCCGGGACGGCCGGCTCGCAGAACACGCCGTTGGCGACCACGAGCCGGTCGACGCCCACCGTGTCCCGCGTCCCGTCCGCGTCACGGACCTCAAGGCTCCAGCCGCCCTCGACCGGTCGGGCGCGGGTCACCGCGGTGCTCAGCCGCAGGTGGGGCGGGAGCCCGAAGTGGTCGGCGTAGGAGGCGAGGTAGGCCTGCACCTGCGGCCCGCTGGGCCACTCGGGATAGTCCTTCGGCATGGGGAAGTCCGACAGCGAGTACTGCGTCTTCGGGCTCTGCGTCGACACGCCGGGGTAGCGCCGCGTAACGCCCCACACTCCCCCGACATCCGGTGCCTTGTCGAAGACCACGACGTCGTGGCCGGCCTGCTTGAGCACCTTGGCCGTGGTCAGGCCGGCGACGCCCGCGCCGATGATGCCTATCCGCATGGTTCACCGCTCTCCCGGCTGAAGGTCCAGGACGATACCGAAGTCGTCCATGATCCCTTTGATCTTCGAGAGGTCCTTCGGTCCCGGCGGCAGCTCGGCCAGCGCCTGGTAATAGCGTTCGAGGCCTGCCGGTGAGACCACGGAGATCACCCGGGACTCCTCGCCGTAGGGGTTGCGGAAGGCGTGCGGCACATCGCGCGGGAGGTAGAGGTAGTCGCCGAGCTCCAGGACGTACGCCTGGTCGCCGAGGGTGACGTCGAGCCGTCCGGCCAGGCAGACGAACGACTCGTCCTCACGCGTGTGCGTGTGCAGCGGCGGCCCGTCGGTCTCCGGGGGGATCGCGTACTCGAACAGCGAATAGGCGTCGCGGGTTGCTTTGCCGTCGGCCTTCGTGGTGATGCCGAGTCCGAGTGCGGCGATTTGTGTGCCCTCACGCGAGGGGAGTAGGTAGCCACCGCCCAGAGTCATCGTTGTCTCCTTCGAGGTCGCCCCACCGCCAGGTGGTCGGTGTGTGGTGGACGACAGCGTGGCGGCGGCCCGGCGTTCCACCAAGCGGATGTCCCGCCGACTGGGACACTTTCGGCAGACCGGGCGTCACCGGCGGGGAGCGTAGGCGCGGGAGGCGGCAGCGGCGGCCATCCGTACCGCAGGGCCCGCGCGGTCGGCACGGACCAGTCCGGTCGGGCCGGTGACCGACAGCGCGGCGACGACATCGCCGAGCGGGCCGAAGATCGGCGCGCCCACACAGCTGAGGCCGATGTTGCCCTCCTCCCGCTCGACCGCCCAGCCCCGGTCCGGGATGGCGGCCAGCTCGCGGCGCAGGGCCACCGGGCTGGTGAGGGTGCGCGGGGTGCGCGCGGGGAGCCCCGCCGCGATCACGGTGTCGACCGTCTCCTCGTCCGACCAGGCGAGGATCGCCCGTCCGAGGGCCGAGCAGTAGGCCGGGAGCGTGCCGCCCACTTGGGACAGCATGGGCATCTGCCGGTGTCCGGTGATCTTCTCGACGACCAGGACCCGCGGTCCGTCGAGCACACCGAGCTGCACGGTGATGCGGGTGGCGTGGTGGAGGTCCTGGAGGTACGGCAGCACGGCCTCGCGCAACTCGTGCCGGATCGGGGCCAGACCGGAGAGTTCGAAGAGCCGGTTGCCGATGCGGTAGCGGTGCTCCGGCTTGTCCAGCCAGCCGAGCCGGATCATGGTGTCGGCGGTGCGGTGCGTGGTGGACCGGGGAAGACCGCTGCGCTGGGACAGGGCGGCGAGCGTCAGTTCCCGGTGATCCTCGTCGAAGGCTCCGAGGATCATCGCCGCACGCCCCAGCGCGCCCGCCTCGGCGGTACCGGTGTCCCACCCCGTGGGACTCATCGTTGGCTCCCGGTTGTCATGCGGGCCAGGCTATCCCTGTCGCGCCGGCTCGACCCCTTCCTTCTCTCGCTCTCGGGCTCGGCCCGTTCCCGCTCTCCGGGATCGCGTTCGCCGCGATCGCGCCGCCCTACGTCCCATGGAGGCCGTCATCAGCAATCGGACCGTACTTGTGGGCGGTGGGGCCACCGGCATCGGGCACGCCACCGCCGAGCATCTGGCGCGCGCCGGGCACCGGGTGGTCATCACCGGCCGCCGCGCCACCGCCCTGCGGACCGCCGCCGACGAGCTGATCCGGAGCACGGGCGGCACCGTCGACTGGCTGGTGAGCGACGTGACGGACCCGGACACCGCCGAGGCCACGGTCGGCGAGGCGGAGCGCCGGTACGGCGCCCTCGACGTGCTGGTGCTCAACGCCGGCGGCCCGCCCCCGGGGCGCGTCCTGGAGGTCGACGACAAACAGTGGCAGTCGGCGTTCGAGCTCCTGCTGCTGGGCCCGCTGCGGCTGGCCCGGCTGGCCCTGCCCGCGATGGCCGCACGCGGTTTCGGCCGCGTGGTGTTCGTGACCTCCACCGCGGTCCGCCAGCCACAGCCCGACCTCGCCGCCTCCGTCGTGCTCCGCTCGGCGGTGACGGCGGCGGCCAAACTGCTGTCCCGCGAGTTCGCGGTGCACGGCGTCACCGTCAACTGTGTGGCGCCGGGCCCGACCGCCACCGAGCGGCGCAGGCAGATCCTGACGAGCCGCGCGCAGGCCACCGGCCGCGGCTACGCCGACCTCGACGGCGAGGACGCCGCGAGCGTCCCCGTCGGGCGTGCCGCGCATCCCCAGGAGATCGGAGCGGCCGTGGCCTTCCTGGCCTCGGCCGCCGCAAGCTACGTCAACGGGACCGTACTCACCGTTGACGGTGGACGAACGGAGACCATCTGATGGCGTTGTCCGGACCCGGCTTCAGCATGACGGAGTTCCTCGGAGCGATCTCCGACACCGTGCCCCCGGGCACGGCACGGCCGTTCGTGGTGCACGCGGCGGAACTCGAACGGCTGCCCGCCGAGCAGGTGCACAACCCGACCGAGCTGGCCGTCGCGGGCAGGCTGCCGACCGCGACGTTCGAGATCTTCCGGCAGACCATTCCGCCGGGCCTCAGCTCCGACATGCAGCGCCACCACCACGAGACCGTGCACTACGTCATCTCCGGTGACGGGCACAGCGAGGTGGAGGACGACACCGGATCGTGGTCGGCCGGCGACTTCGTCTACACCCCGCCCTGGACCTGGCACCGCCACTACAACGACTCCACGGAGCATCCGGTGGAGTTCCTGACCATCGAGAACTCCCGGCTGCTCGGGATGCTCGGTCTCGTCCGCCGGCAGAGCGCGGGACTGGTCACGATGGCCGAGGCCCGCGCGCGTTTCAAGGAGGACACGGCATGACCGGCCTGCCCGCGCACATCAGCGTCTGGAGCGAACTGGCCGACGTGGACCACGAGTTGCTGCACGTCGACGTCGACGGAGTCCGCACCCGGGTGCTCCGCGCCGGATCGGGCCCCGAGCTGGTCCTCCTGCACGGCACCGGTGGCCATCTGGAGGCCTACGCCCGCGACATCGCCGGGCTTGCCGCCGACTTCCGGGTGACGGCCTACGACATGGTCGGACACGGCTGGTCCGACCTGCCGGACAGGCCGTACACGATCGATGTGCTCAGCGACCATCTGCTCGGCGTCATGGACGCGCTGGGCGTCCCGAGGGCGCACCTGTCGGGCGAGTCGCTCGGCGGCTGGGTGGCGGCCTGGACCGCGGCCCACCACCCCGAGCGGGTGGAGCGGCTGGTGCTGAACACGCCCGGCAACATCGCCAACAAGCCCGAGGTGATGGCCAGGCTGCGCGACAGCACCCTGGCCGCCGTCCACGACCCGGGCGAGGAGACGGTGCGCCGGCGGGTGGAGTTCCTGTTCCACCACAAGGAGATGGTGACCGACGAACTGGTGAACCTGCGGCGCGCCGTCTACAGCCGCCCCGGCTTCGTCCGTGCGATCACCAACACGCTGGTGCTCCAGGACCCCGAGACCCGCAAGGACTTCGCCTGGTCCCCGGAGTGGGTCTCCGCGATCACCGCACCGACCCTGCTGCTGTGGACCGACCACGACCCCACGGGCGGGCTCGACGAGGCCGCGATGCTCCTGCGCTGGCTGACCGACGGCCGTCTGCACGTCATCGAGGACGCCGGGCACTGGCCGCAGTGGGAGAAGGTCGACGACTACCTGCGCGCCCACCGTGGCTTCCTCCTTCTGCGCAAGGACCCGGCATGAGCCAGATCATCGGGTTCGTGGGCATGTCCCACTCCCCCTTCGTCACCATGCTCCCGCCGGGGTCGGCGACCGAGCCGGGCAGCGCGTTCCTCGCCGACGCGGCCAGGGTCACGGCCGCGGTGGCCGCCCTGGCGCCCGACGCGATCGTCGTCATCGGCCCCGACCACTTCCACGCGAACTTCTACGACGTGATGCCGCCGTTCGTCCTGGGCGTCGAGTCGGCGGAGGGCTTCGGCGACTTCGACGGCACGGCCGGCCCCCTGCCGGTGGCCGCCCGACTGGCGTGGTCGATCCGGGAAGGGCTGGCCTCGGCGGACTTCGACGTCTCCCTGTCGTACGCGCTGACCGTCGACCACGGCATCGTGCAGAGCTACGACATGGTGACCGGGGGCAGCAAGATCCCCATGGTTCCCCTGGTCGTCAACAGCGCCGCCCCGCCCCTGCCGAGCCTGGACCGCTGCGTCGCGCTGGGCACGTCCCTGGGTGCGGCGGTCCGCGCCTCCGACTTCCCGGGCCGGGTCCTCATCGCCGCCAGCGGCGGGCTGTCGCACTGGCTGCCTTCGAACGACCCCCGCGACACGTCGGTCGCCGACGAGAAGCGCCGGTCGCTGATCCACGGCCGCCAGGACGTCCAGGCCTTCGCGGCGGCCCGTGAGCCCCGCGTCCGTGCGATGGGCGGCGACCCGACCGCCCGGGTCAACGCCGACTGGGACGGCTGGTTCCTCAAGCAGCTCACCGCCTTCGACCTCCCGTCGATCACCGCGCTCGGCCATCAGGGGCTGGAGGACAACGCCGGCACCGGCGGCCACGAGATCCGCAGCTGGCTGACCGGCCTGGCCGCCGTCGGTGACCCCCTGGTGTGGACCTCGTACGAGCCGGTTCCGCAATGGATCACCGGCATGGGCATCGGCACCACGTTCCAGGTGCCGTGAGACGACGTGAGAAGACGTACGCCCCCTGCCGCGACGCCACCCGCGGTCGCACCGCTCGTCGCGGCGTTCGACGTCACCGGATCACCGGACCCCATGACTACAAGACCACAGGACCCCAGGACCCCAGGACCCCAGGACCAGAGAATCACAGGAGGTCACAGTGCGTCACTTCGACGTCGTCGTCATCGGGGCGGGTCCCACCGGCCTGACGGCAGCCGCCGAGATCGCTCGCGAGGGCCACTCGGTGGTGGTCCTGGAAAAGCGGCCGCAACCGTCCGCGCTCAGCCGCGCCTTCGGTGTGCACGCCCGCACCCTCGAACTCCTCGACCAGCGCGGCCTCGCCGAGGAGCTGACCGCCACCGGTGTCACCGCCCCGGGCCTGCGCCTGCTCGGAAAGGCCGAGATCGACCTGACCCGGCTGCCGTCCCCCTTCCCCTGCATCCTGGTCACCCCGCAGGCGAACGTCGACGGCCTCCTCGATCGCCACGCGCACGCACAGGGCGCGGTCGTCGAACGCGGCGTGGAGATGGTGGACATGGTGCGGGAGGCCGACACGGTCCGCGTCGTGGGACGCCGCGGCGATGCCACCGAGGAATGGTCCTGCCAGTACCTGATCGCCGCCGACGGGGTGCACAGTCCGGTGCGCCGGATGACCGGGCAGCCGTTCCCGGGCCGTTCCGTCCTGCGGTCGGTGGTGCTCGCGGACGCGTATCTCGACTCTCCGCCGCAGAGCCTGGTGACGGTGAACGCGACCAAGGACTCCTTCGCGTTCCTCGCGCCGTTCGGCGACGGAATGTACCGGGTCATCACCTGGGACCGCAACGACCAGCAGGACAAGGACGCGCCCGTCGATCCGGAGGCGATCCGCCGCGTGCTGCGTCGCACCATGGGCACCGCCTTCGGCCTGGGCGAGGTCACGTGGACGTCGCGGTTCCACTGCGACGAACGCCAACTGCCGTCCTACCGCGACGGACGGGTGTTCTTCTGCGGGGACGCCGCACACGCCCACTCCCCCGCCGGCGGCCAGGGCATGAACACGGGCATCCAGGACGCCGCCAACCTCGGCTGGAAGATGGCCGCCGTCCTCGACGGTGCCGACCCGCGGATCCTCGACACCTACCAGGCCGAGCGACACCCGGTCGGCCGGCTGGTACTGCGCACCAGCGGGGCGATGATCCGTGCGATGACGGTGCGGCCCCTTCCCCTGCGGCTGCTGCGCACCGCCCTGCTCCGGCTGGTCCTCGGTCTTCGGCCGACGGCCCGCAAGGCCGCGCTGACCTTCTCCGGCATCGGCATCGCCTACCCGCGCCGCCGCGGCGAGCACCGGCTCACCGGGTCCCGCGCCCCGGACCTCCCGCTCCGTGAAGGCAGCCGGCTCTTCGGGTCCCTGCGCACGCCGGGGTTCCTCCTGGTCCTCGAACAGCACGCCACCACGCCCTTGGACGTTCCCAGCTCGGTGCGAGTCGTCCACCGCGAGGACGACGGCCCCGCACTGCTGGTGCGTCCCGACGGATACGTCGCCTGGGCCGGCGACTCGACCACCGAAGGGTGGAGCACCGTCCACGCCCGGTGGGCCCTGCCCGCCGGCGGAAGCACGACCCGCCGGTCCCCGTCCACCACGAGGAGCGCACGATGACCGCCGCCGACGTGTACCGCACGATCATCGAGGACGTCGTCGGCCTCGGCGACGTCGAACTGGCCGGCAAACTGTTCGCCGACGACTTCGTCGCGCACCGGACGGGCCTGCACACCTCGTTCGCGCTCCTCGGCGGGCCGCCGCCCGCCCCGGGAGCCGAACTGCCGGGCAAGCGCAGGTTCCTCCAGGGGCTGAGCCGGATCAAGGCGTCCTTCCCGGACTGGTCCTGCACGATCCACCACTGTGTGGCCGATACGGAACTGGTGGCCGGCGCCTTCACCGTGAGCGGGTCGTTCACCGGCAGCGAGCCGTTCCTCGGCCTGCCGCCCAACGGCCGCCGGTTCGCCTTCGAGGAAGCCGGCATCCTGCGCATCCGTGACGGGCAGGCCGTAGAGGGGTGGTTCGTCGGCGACGAGCTCGCGTTCGTCAACACACTCACGGATCTGGGGCTGCACACCTAGACCGCACGCCTGGGCCTCACTGAGACCTCACTGAGACCTCACTTGGACCTCACTTGGACTTGCCGCTCCCGTGTCAGCTCAGCCGGCCCGTTGTGCGGCCATGTACGGCCTACGCGTCCCCGTACGCCTCTCCGCCCAGCTCGAACCCCGCTGTCCCCGCCGTGCTGTCGGCCAGCCAGCTCCGGAAGGCCGCGACGTCGGCGTCCGGCAGGCCGATCTCGATGGTGACGGCCTCCCCGTAGCGCACGTCGCGTACCGCCCGGCCGGTCGACCGCAGGTCGTTCTGGACCTTGCCCGCGCGCTGGTGGTCGACGGTCACGGTGGCGAGACGAAAGCGTGTACGCGTGAGCGTGCCGAGGGTGTCCAGGGCCTGCCCCACCGCGCCACCGTAGGCCCGGATGAGACCGCCCGCACCGAGTTTGACGCCTCCGTAGTAGCGGGTGACGACGGCGACTACGTACCGCATGTCCCGCCGCAGCAGCATCTGGAGCATCGGGACGCCTGCGGTGCCGCCAGGTTCGCCGTCGTCACTCGCCCTCTGTACGGAGGCGTCGGCGCCGATGACGTACGCGAAGCAGTTGTGTGTCGCGTCAGCGTGCTCCTTGCGGACGGCCGCGACGAAGTCCTGGGCCTCGCGCTCGGTGGCCGCCGGCGCCAGCGCGCAGCGGAAACGGGAGCGGTTGATCTCGGTCTCGTGCACTCCCGCGCGGGCCACGGTGCGGTACTCGTCCTGCATCGGGCCAGCGTATGCGCGCCGCGCACACTCGGGTGACCATCACTTCTTTCCGCGCGGCACGATCATGTCCGTGAGCAGGGCCGTGCCGGGGCCGAGTGATGTCCAGTCGCCGCCGTGCCAGGCGAGGACCGCGATCGCCGAGGTGGGGAACTTCGAGCGGACGTCGTCCAGCGCGCCGTCGAGGCTGTCCCCGGCCAGCGTGAGGACCAGTTCCGCGAGGCCGGGGTTGTGCCCGATCAGCAGCAGGGTCTCGGCGTCCGCGGGCGCCTCGCGCACCACTTCGAGCAACTCGGGCACATCGGCCCCGTACAGCCGTGGGTCATGACGTACCGGAGGAGGCGTGCCCCACTGCGCGGCGGCCAGGTCCCAGGTCTGCCGGGCGCGCACGGCGGTGGAACAGAGTGCGAGATCCGACAGGCAGTCGGCGGCGGCGAGGGCGCGTCCGGCGGCCGGGGCGTCCCGGCGCCCGCGCGACGCGAGTGGCCGCTCGTGGTCGGCGACGCCGTCGGGCCAGGCCGACTTGGCGTGCCGCAGCACGACGAGGCGGCGCAGCGGGCCCGCTCCGGTGCGCGCGATCACGCCGGGGCCCCGCGGCCGATGTCCCGGGTGAGCTCAAGACCGAGGAGCCGGTCCGCGTAGGCGTACGTCTCGAAGCGGGCCCCGTCCGGAACGGTCCCCGACGTCTCCACCTTCCGCAGCACGGCCAGTACGGCGGGCACGTCCAGGTCGTCCTCCCAGGCGGCGCGCAGCTGTTCCCGTACGGGGTCGGGGATGGGCCCGGATGGCCGGGTGGCCCAGGTGGCGACGGCGCCGCGCCAGCGCCTCAACTGGTCCTCGGCCTCCGCGAGGTCGGCCGCGCCGAGCCGCAGGGCCTCACCGCGGGGGCGGGCGAGCAGGGCGAGGCGCAGGGCCGAGGCGCGCTCGACGTCCTGCGCGACCTCCGCCACGCCGCTCTCGACTGCGGCCGGGGCGACCTCGATACGCGGGCCGACCGGCGCGGCACCGGCCGCTGTTTCGCCGGCTGTCGCCGGTTCGTCCCTTGCCGTCATCATCTCGTCGGCGGGGCCGCGTACGTGCAGCACCTGGGACTCGCCCAGGCCGGGGCTGCTGTCCCGTTCGTCCTCGAACGGCCGGATGCCGAGCGTCGCGGCCCGGGCCCGGAGCTCCGCACGTCCCTCCGTGCCGGTCAGGACGGTCCACACGGGTGTTCCGCCGATCTCCAGGGCCCGTACGAGGACATCGGCGATCAGGAGCACGCGCAGCCCGGCGGTGTCGGGGCGCGGCACATGGGCCTCGACGCGGGTCAGGCCACGGCGGGCGGGGGCGGCGGTGACGGAGTCGCCGGTTCGGGCGTCGGTGATACGCAGCACGGGGTGAGCGTAGGCGTGCGAACGGCCGCGCGCAGGGATGCCGCCATGATTGCGGACATGTGTGTGCCGATCACCGGGGCGCGGGCGGGCTCACGGTGCCCAGGAACCGCACGTGCGGCCGGCCGTCGGAGCCGTCGCGGGTGACGGCGGCCCGCACTCCGTACACCTCGGCGATGAGTTCCTCGGTGAGCACGTCGCCCGGGGTTCCGCGAGCCACCACGCGTCCTTCGCGCAGGACGACGAGCCGGTCGCAGTACATCGCCGCGAGGTTCAGGTCGTGCAGGGCGACGACGCTGGTGACCGGGAGCGAGGTGACAAGGGCCAGCAGGTCGAGCTGGTGCTGGACGTCGAGGTGGTTGGTCGGTTCGTCCAGGAGGAGTTCGCGGGGTTCCTGGGCGAGGGCGCGGGCGATCTGCACGCGTTGGCGTTCGCCGCCGGACAGGGTGTGCCAGGACTGGTGGGCGCGGTCGGCGAGGCCGGTGCGGGCCAGGGCGTCACGTACCGCCTCCTCGTCGGCGGGGGACGGGGGTGTCCAGGCACGGCGGTGCGGTGTGCGGCCGAGGCGTACGACGTCCAGGACGTTCAACTCGACCTGTGTGTCGGTCTGTTGCTCGACCACTGCGATACGGCGGGCGATGTCGCGGCGGCCGAGACCGGCGAGCGGGCGGCCGTCGAGGGTGATCACGCCCGAGGCCGGGGCGAGGACGCCGGAGAGCAGGCGCAGGAGGGTGGACTTGCCGGAGCCGTTCGGACCGAGGAGGCCGACGGTGGCGCCGGGGGCGGGGCTGATGCTGACGCCGTCCAGGATGACGCGTCCGTCGGCGGTCCGGCTGACGCGCCGGGCCCGCAGCCCGGCGGCAGGCCCGGCGGCCGCCACGTTCTCGACGCCCTCGGCACTCCCGATGCCCTCGGCGCCCCCGACACCCTCTGCACTTCCGAAGCCCTCGGTCGTCGTCGCGTCCTCGGTCGTCATCGCGTCCTCGGTCGTCATCGCGTCCTCCGTGTCCGGTACAGCACCAGCACGAACACCGGTACGCCGATGAGCGAGGTCACCACTCCCACGGGCACCTCCTGGGGATCGAGGACGGTACGGGCCAGGGTGTCCACCCACACCAGGAACACCGCCCCGGCGAGGGCGGCGACCGGCAGCAGCCGGGCGTGGCCGGAGCCCACCAGCGCGCGGGCGGCGTGCGGCAGGACGAGGCCGACGAAGCCGATGGCGCCCGTCGAGCTGACGAGCGCGGCCGTCAGGAGTGCCGTCGCGCACAGCAGCACGAGCCGGGTGCGGGCCACGGACACCCCGAGGTTCGCGGCGGCGTCCTGGCCGAAGGCGAACGCGTCCAGCGTGCGCGCGTACGCCAGGCAGACCGCCAGCGTGACCACCAGTACCGCGAAGCAGACCCAGACGTCGGTCCAGCCGACCCCGCTCAGGGAACCGAGCAGCCAGAACAGGACGCCGCGGGTGGTCTCGGCGTCGGCGGCGGTCATCACGACGAAGGAGGTGAGCGCGGAGAAGAGCTGCATCGCGGCGACACCGCTCAGCACCACCCGGTCCGTCGTCCCGCCGAGGATGTGACTGAGCAGCAGCACGAGCCCGAACGAGAGCAGTGCGCCGAGGAACGCGCCCGCGGAGACCGACACCAGGCCGCCGCCGGCCCCGAGGACGACCACGACGACCGCGCCGGTCGAAGCGCCCGAGGACACCCCGAGGACGAACGGGTCGGCGAGCGGGTTGCGCAGCAGGGACTGCATCACCGCGCCGCACACGGCGAGTCCGGCCCCGCAGACGGCGGCCAGGAGGGTGCGCGGCAGTCGCAGCTGCCAGACGATCCCGTCCCGGATGGGGCTCAGCTCCGTGCTCCCCCAGCCGAGATGGGACGCGACCACGGACCAGACGTCACCGACACCGATGTCCGCGGGACCGATGGTGATCGCGACGGCGACGGACGCGACGAGCAGTGCCGCACCGGCCGCGCAGAGCAGTCCCACGCGCGGACGGGTCACCCCGCGAGCCCGAACTCCCGCAGAGCGGCGGCGACTTGTTCGACGCCCTCGACGGTACGGATGGTCGGGTTCAGCGCCTGCCCGCTGACCAGGACGTACCGCTTCTTCCGCACCGCTGTCATGTTCCTGGTGACCGGGTCGGACTCCAGGAACTCGATCTTCTTCTTCGCGGACTCGGCGGTCTGCGACTTGCGGGTCAGGTCGCCGATGACCAGGACGTCGGGGTCGCGGTCGGCCACCGTCTCCCAGTTGATCTGGGGCCATTCCTCGTGGGTGTCGTCGAAGACGTTCTTCGCGCCGAGTTCCCTGGTGATGACGCCGGGGGCGCCGCAGCAGCCGGCCATGTAGGGCGACTGCGCGTTGGCGAACCAGTAGAGGAGGGAGACGTCCGAGGCGTCGATACCGGACGTGGCCTTCTTCATGCGCTGCTTGAGCTCGGAGACGAGCTTGTCGCCCCGCTCCGGGACGCCGAACACCTCGGACAGATCACGAATCTCGCCGTAGACGGCGTCGATGCCGAGCGGTTTCTGCCGCGCGCCGTCGCCGTCTCCGGTGTTGTCCTTGCCCGCGCAGTCGGAGGGCGACACGTACGCGGGCACGCCGAGCTTCTCGAACTGCTCCCGGGTGGCGACGCCTCCCTTGCCGAGCGTGGACTCGAACGACGCGGCGACGAAGTCGGGGTCGGCGTCCAGGACCCGCTCGAAGGAGGGGTTGCTGTCGGCGATCCGGCGCACCTTCGCGTTGGCCTTCTCCAGACCCTTCATCACCGGGTCGGTCCAGGTGGCGGTGCCGGCCATGCGGTCGGCGAGACCCAGCGAGAGCATGATCTCGGTGGTGCCCTGGTTCAGGGAGACGGCCCGCCGGGGCGGGGCCTTTACGCGGACGGTGTGGCCGCAGTCGTCCAGGGTGACGGCGGTCGCGGAGTCCGCGCCGCGCGAGCCGGGAGAGCCCGGCGAGTCGGCCGCGCCGCAGCCGGTCAGCAGGACGAGCCCGGAAACGAACAGGGCGGCAGGGCGGGCGGGGCGTGCGATGGGCACGGGAATTTCCTCAGGCGTCGAGGGCTCGAACGCGGAGCCCGGTCGTACGGTGCTCCCCCGCCGTCTCGGGACCACGGAGGCCGCCAGCAGGTCTTCGGACTCGGGTTCACCCGGACGAGGCGCCTTCCCGGACCGTCATTCCGGTCCAGTGGCCGATGCCCCGCCCGTCACCCTCACCGCTGCGCGTCAGCTCCGGATTTCCACCGGATTCCCTGACCCACGTACATGGGTTCGACTGGCTCCGGCAAGCTATCACGGTGGGTTTCGCGGCGAAGCGGGCGGTGCGCGGGCTCCCGCCCGGGGGCTCGGGAATCACCGCGCCGTGCCCGCTGTTGTCCGGCGCAGCAGGTACACCCGCGTTTCCAGGAGGCACACCGTGTACGGCGACCCGGCAACGGTCCGCAAGATCCTCACCGAGCTCGGCGACACCTGGGCCGTCGTCGGCCTGTCGTCGAACGAACGCCGTCCCGCGTACGGCGTCGCGGCGGTGCTCCAGCGCTACGGCAAGCGCGTGGTCCCGGTCCACCCGAAGGCGGAGACGGTCCACGGGGAGAAGGGATACGCCTCCCTGGAGGACATCCCCTTCGAGGTCGACGTCGTCGACGTGTTCGTCAACAGCGACCTCGCCGGCTCCGTGGCCGACGAGGCCGTCTCCATCGGCGCCAAGGCGGTCTGGTACCAGCTCGGCGTGATCGACGAGGCCGCCTACGAGCGCACCCGCGCGGCAGGGCTCGACATGGTCATGGACCGCTGCCCGGCGATCGAGATTCCCCGCCTGGGCTGATCCGCCTGGGTTGATCCGGCGGGCGGGGACGGCGGACGCCGGGCCCCATCCGCCGGCGGAGCCCTATCGCTGCGGCTTCGACGTCACCGTGAACTGCGCGCCGTCGGGATCGCGCAGCACCGCCTCCGTGGCGGACGCCCCGTCGCGGACCGTGCCCCCGTGGTCCAGCGCGGCGCGCATGCAGGCGTCGACGTCGGCGACCGAGAAGTGGACCTGCCAGTGGGGCCGGATCGTGGGGTCGGGGGCGGCCTCCACCGCGCCGGAGTGGATACGGGCCACCACGTCGCCCTCACTGCGCAGCACCACCTCGTCGCCGTCGTAGTGCACCTCGCAGCAGCCGGGCCGGGAGGTCGCCCACTCCAGCACCTCGCCGTAGAACATGGCGGCGTCGAAGGCGTTGCGCGTGTGCAGCCGCAGGAAGGCGGGGGCGGCCCGGCGCCAGGTCTCCCAGCCGGCGACGAGCTGGCCCTCCCAGATACCGAAGACGGCTCCGTCGCGGTCCGCCAGCAGGGCCGCCCGGCCCGGCGAGAAGCCGATGGGCCCGACCGCTGTCGTGCCGCCGCGCTCCTGGCCCCGGGCGACCGCCTCGTCCGCGTTGTCCACCGCGAAGTAGGGGGTCCAGGCGACGGCCATCTGCCACGTCGAGGCCACGGCCGCGACCCCCGCGACGGGCACCCCGTCCGCGTAGGCGATACGGAACCGGTCCATCAGCGCGGTCGTCCGGAACCGCCAGCCCAGCACCGCCCGGTAGAAGTCCTCCGCGGCCCCCTGGTCGCGCGCCGTGAGGCTGACCCAGCACGGGGCGCCCGCCACCGAGTGACTGGAGACGACGTCGCTTCGGACAGTTGCGTCGCGGTTCATGGCAGTACCGTTCCTGAATCGTGCCGAGGGGTTCGGGCGGACGCCCGGCGCCGGCGAACGCGCTCGCCGGGCCGTGATTCCGCCTTCCTCAGCATCCCCCGCTCGCGCCTCCCTCGCCCGGAGACAGGCTGGGGCTTCGCGTCCCGAGTACCCGGAAGGCACACCCGAAACAGCCGCAGGACCGGGGCGCCCGACCGAGCGCGGGCCCGTCGCCCAGCCGGTGAACGGCGAACAGATCACCCGGCGCCGTTGCATACGTGTGTTGACAGGGCCCGCGAACCGCAACCGACCCATGCCGGCACCGTGGTGGTCAGGCGGTTCCGAGCCCTTCCAGCACCACGACGTTCGGCAGCTCCGCGAAGGCCTTCCCGGGCATGAGCAGCTTTCCGCGCCGCCGGCCGCTGCCCACCAGCACGTACGGCAGGTCGACGACGGCCGAGTCCACCAGCACCGGCCAGTCGGCGGGCAGCCCGAGCGGTGTGATGCCGCCGTACTCCATGCCGGTCTCGCCGGTCGCCGTGTCCATCGACGCGAACGACGCCTTGCGCGCGCCCAGTTGACGCCGGACCACGCCGTTCACGTCGACCCGGGTGGCGGACGGCACGACGCACGCGGCGAGCGTGGTCTCCCCGCCGCGCTTGCCCGCGACGACCACGCAGTTCGCGGACCGGTCGAGGAGTTCGGGGCCGTAGTGTTCGAGGAAGGTGGCGGTGTCGGCCCACTCCGGCTCGGTGTCCACGTACACGATCTGCTCGGCGGGGACGCTGCCGCGCCATGCGCGTACGGCGTCGGCGACCGGGCCGGTGAGCACGTCGAGGCGTTCGGTGGCGGGCGTGGCGTCGTCGAAGTGTCCGATGGGTGCGCGCATGACCGCACGCTAACAGCCGTGCGAACGTCTCCCGCCGGGAGGTTCAGTGCACGCCGGGGACCGACACGGCCATGACCATCTCCACGGGTACGTCACCGGCGTTGGCGTACGTGTGGGGCGTGTCGGCCTCGAAGGAGGCGCTCGCGCCCGCCGGGACGCGGTGCTCCGTGCCGTCGACGGTGAGCGCCAGCTCGCCCTTCGTGACGTGGATGAGTTCGACCGTGCCCGTGGGGTGCGGGTCCGAGGGGCTGCCCTCGCCCGGCATCAGCCGCCAGTCCCACATCTCCAGCGGGCCGGGCGCCTCGGTGCCCGCGAGGAGCCGGTTGTAGCTGCCGGCGTCGGTGTGCCAGAGCCGTACGGCCCGCTCGGCCGGGACGATCCGGACCTTCGGGCCCTGCTCGTAGTCGAGCAGCGTGGTGACGCTGATGCCGAGCGCGTCGCCGACCTTCACGACGGTGCCGAGGCTGGGGTTGGTGCGGGCCTGCTCGATCTGGATGAGCATGCCGCGGCTGACCCCCGCACGGGCGGCGAGGGCGTCCAGGGTGAAGCCGCGCTCGGTGCGCCACCGCTTGACGTTGCGCGCGAGTGACTGGGTCAGGAGGTCGAGATCCGACACATTCCGTCCAATATTCTGGATGACAGAGTCAAGTGAACCGAACTACGGTGCGGTGCACCCGATCGTTCACCGAACTGTACTGCGAGGCCCGGACCGCGAAATTCGCACTGCGCCGTTCGGACCGCGCCGTTCGGGCCGCGCCGTTCGGGCCGCGAGGTTCAGGGCTCGGCGCGTACGTCCCCGTGGGCGCTTTCGACGGCCCGGAGCGCGGCCACACCCTCCGCGTCCAGCTCCGCCAGCGCGTGCAGTTGCTCCGAAGTGACGCCGTCGGGGATCGGTACCGGCGCCGGCGTCCGCAGCGGCGGCTGCCAGCCGTCGCCCGGCGTCCAGCGCCGTACGACCCGCGCGGGCGCCCCGGCCACCACCGCGTGGTCGGGCACGGTACCGCGCACCACCGCGCCGGCCGCCACCACGACGTTCCGCCCGATCCGCGCCCCCGGCAGGATCACCGCGCCCGTGCCGATCCAGCAGCCCGGACCGATCTCCACCGGCTCCATCCGCGGCCACTGCTTGCCGATGGGCTCCTGCGGGTCGTCGTACGAGTGGTTCGTCGACGTCACGTACACATAGGGCCCGACGTAGCAGTCACTGCCGATCGTGACCGTCGTGTCGGCGATGACATGGCTGCCGCGGCCGAGGACGACGCCGTTCCCGATGCGCAGGATGGGCTCGGCGCCGAGGTCGAGGTCGGGCATCAGCCCGGCGGTCAGGGTGACTTGCTCGGCGATGACGCAGTGGTCGCCGAGGTGGATCCACGGTTCACCGAACACCGTGCCCTGCGGGAAGGCGAGCCTGGTCCCCGTCCCCATCGCGCCGAAGCGCAGCCGGCCGGGCCGCTCGGCGGTCACCGCGCCCGTCCGCTGCACCCAGGCCCAGCCCGCGTGAACGGCCCGCTGGACGAGGCGGCGCCGACGGGACGAGAACGTGTTCCTCTTCTTGGGCACCCGCTCACCGTACTCAGCGTGCCGTCCGCCCACGTGCTCGTACCGCTGTGATCTTCGCCCCACCCCTGCGCGGCCCCGCCCCCTATACGGTGCCGGTACCGACGAGAACGAGGAGACGGCGATGACGCACAAGGCGCTGATCATGGGCGTGGGCGGCAAGGACCCGAAGGTGGACCCCGAGGCGTTCGCCGCGCCCACGTCCGTGGTGCTCGGGGACGTGACCCTGCACCCGGGCGCGAGCGTCTGGTACGGCGCGGTGCTGCGCGCGGAGACCGGTCCGATCGTCATCGGGGCGGACAGCAACGTGCAGGACAACTGCACGCTCCATGTCGACCCGGGTTTTCCGGTCACCGTCGGGGAGCGGGTGTCCATCGGACACAACGCCGTGGTGCACGGGGCGACCGTCGAGGACGACTGCCTGGTCGGGATGGGGGCCACCATCCTCAACGGAGCGGTGATCGGGGCGGGTTCGCTCGTCGCCGCGCAGGCGTTGGTGCCGCAGGGGATGCGGGTCCCTCCGGGGTCACTCGTCGCCGGTGTGCCCGCGAAGGTCAAGCGGGAGCTCACCGCCGAGGAGCGGGAGGGGGTTTCCCTCAACGGGACGCTGTACGTGGAACTGGCTCGGACGCACCGGGAAGCACACGGGGGTTGAGGCTCAGCCGCGGGCTGCGGGTTCGTCGTGGCTGGGCGCGCAGTTCCCCGCGCCCCTGGTGGGGCGCGGCTCAGCCGAATCCGCCGCTACTCCGCCACCGGCACGGGCTCCCGCTCCGGCCCCGACTCCGGCTCCGCTGTCATCTTCTTCGCCTTGCGCTTGACCACCAGCATCGAGACGAGGCCGATGAGCAGGGCGAGCACCAGGCCGAGCCAGGAGAAGCGCTTGAGCCAGGACTCGGCGACCACGCCCACGTAGTAGATGACCGCGGTGGTGCCGCCCGCCCAGAGGGCCCCGCCGAGCACGTTGGCGATCAGGAACTTCCAGTACGGCATGTGCAGCACACCCGCGAGCGGGCCCGCGAAGATCCGCAGCAGGGCGATGAAGCGGCCGAAGAAGACGGCCCACATGCCCCACTTCTCGAAGGACCGCTCGGCGGTGGCGACATGGCCCTCGCTGAAGTGTCTGGGGAATTTCGCGCCGAGCCAGGCCAGCATCGGGCGCCCGCCCTTGCGGCCGATGGCGTACCCGATGGAGTCCCCGACGATCGCGCCGGCGGTCGCGCAGACGCCGAGGACGACGGGGTTGATGTCACCGTGTTGGGAGGCGAGCAGCGCCGCGGAGACGAGGATGATCTCGCCCGGCAGCGGAATGCCCAGGCTCTCCAGGCCGATGACCAGGGCCACCAGCGCGTAGATGCTCACCGCGGGCACGGTCTCTAGCCACTCCTGGACGTGCAACGCCGGTCCCTCCAGATCCACCGCGGTCCGGGCCGTGCCCGGCGTACGCCGGTCACGCGCACGCCGGGCAGCCTACCCGGTCGGTTCCACGGACCCGGACCGCCGGGGCAGCTGAGGCGCAGCCGAGCTGCCGGGGCCTCACACGTCCACCGTCGTCCGCAGTCGCAGCTCGCGCGACGAGGCGCCGACCCACACCGTCCGCCGCCCGATGCCGAGCACCCAGCCGTGCCGCCCCGCATCCCACGAGGACAGCGTGCGTTCGTCGACGCGCACGGTGATCCTGCGCGACTCCCCCGCCTTCAGCCCCAGCCGCCGGTAGCCGCTCAGCACCCGTGCCGCCTGGTCGACCCGGAGGTCCGGCGAGGGGCCCACATAGACCTGCGGGATGTCGATGCCCTCCCGCCGCCCCGTGTTCCGCACGGTGAAGGCCACGTCGAGGCCGTCCCCGGTCCGTGCCACCTCCAGTCCCTCGTACGCGAAGGAGGTGTACGAGAGGCCGTGCCCGAACGGGAACAGCGGCCGTACGCCCCTGGCGTCGTACCAGCGGTAGCCGGCGTGGATCCCCTCCGAGTACTCCTCGACGCCGTTCATGCCCGGGTAGCGACGCGGTTCGCCGGCGACCGGGTGGTGGTCGTCGTCGACCGGGAAGGTCTGGGTGAGCCGTCCGCCGGGGTCGCAGTCGCCGAACAGGACGGCGGCGGTGGCCGCCGCGCCCTCCTGGCCCGGGTAGTACATCTGGAGCACGGCGGCGGTGCGTTCCAGCCACGGCATCGCGGTCGCGGACGAGGTGTTGAGGACGACGGTCGTCCGCGGGTTCGCCGCCGTCACCGCCTCGATCAGCCGGTTCTGGTGGCCGGGGAGCGCGAGGGTCGTGCGGTCCTGGTTCTCGGTGGCGTCCTCGTACGCGAAGAGGACGACGGCGTGCGCGGCGCTCGCGGCCCGCACCGCCTCGGCCACGTCCTGGGCGCGGGTCGCGCCGGTGACGCGCCGCAGCCTGAACGTCTGTCCGGTGGCGCCGCCCTCGGCGACGATCTCGATCCGGTGCCCGCCTGCGGCGAGGTCGAGCGCCTTGCGCCGTACCGCGAGGCCGTCGGGCGCCGCCGACACCAGTCCGCCGGCGAACTGTTCGGCCATCCGGTCCGCCATCGGGAAGAGTTCGCTCCCGTCCAGGAGCACCGTGGGCCGCGTACCGGAGTAGTGGATGACGAAGGTCCACTCGTCGGCGTCCTCGACGGTGAGCGTCCCGTCGTACGTCCAGGTCTGCCCGGCGTCGATCCGCTGGCCCTCCGGGGCGATTCCGGCCGAGAGGGCGTCCTCGGGCAGGGGCTTGCCGAAGAGGTCCTCGCCGAGTGCGTACGTCACCCGGGAGCCTTGCCCCGCGCGGGACCTGATGGCGTCGAGCGGTCTTTCCGCGTGGTCGGGGACGACGTGGGCGCTGCCGCCGCCGCTGACGAACGGGACGGAGCCGGTGAGGCCGACGACGGCGATGCTGCGGGCGGCCCGGCCGGTCAGGGGCAGGGCGCCGTTCCTGTTGTGCAGCAGGGTCGCGCCCGCCTTGGCGACCTCCAGGGCGACGGCCGCGCCCGCCGCCGGGTCCCGGGCCGGACGGGGCGGGGCGCTGCCGTCGAGCAGCCCGAAGTCGTCCATCGCGGTGAGGATGCGGCGTACGGCCCGGTCGACGTACTCCTCGGAGACGCCGCCGTCCTGGACCGCCGCCTTGAGGGCGGTCCCGAAGTACTTGCCGTTCGGCATCTCCATGTCGAGGCCCGCGGTGAGCGAGGCGACGGTGCTGTGGGCGGCGTACCAGTCGGTCATCACCCAGCCCTCGAAGCCCCAGCGGTCGCGCAGGATGCCGGTGAGGAGCTCCCTGTTCTCGCAGGCGTAGGTGCCGTTGACCTTGTTGTAGGCGCCCATGGCGGCGCGGGAGCCGGCGCCGACGGCGGCCTCGAAGGCCCGCAGTTCGACCTCGTTGAGGGTCTGCTCGTCGACCCGTACGTCGATGCTCTCGCGGTCCTTCTCCTGGTTGTTCATCGCGTAGTGCTTGACGGTCGCGATGAGGCCCTCGCCCTGGATGCCCCTGGTCTCCTCGGCGACGAGATGCGCGGAGAGCAGCGGGTCCTCGCTGAAGGTCTCGTAGTTGCGGCCCGCGTACGGGGTGCGGACGAGGTTGACCATCGGGGAGAGCAGCACGTCCTGGCCGAGCGCGCGGCCCTCGTGGCCGATGACCCGGCCGTAGCGGCGGGCGAGGGCGGGGTCGAAGGCGGAGGCGAGCAGGACGGGTGCGGGCAGGGCGGTGGCCCGCTGTGTGACGCGGACGCCGGCGGGGCCGTCGGCGAGGCGCAGGGGCGGGATGCCGAGCCGGGCCACGCCGGGGACGTAGCCGGCCTGGCCCAGGGACCGCGGGTCGGTGGCGCCGTGCAGCAGGGAGATCTTCTCGTCGAGGGTGAGCCGGGTGAGCAGGCCCTCGACGCGGGGTCCCGCGGCCGGTTCCCGCACGGCCGCCCGGGCCGGTGCGGGGCCGCCGGTGGTCGCGGCGAGCGCTACGGCGGTCGCGCCGCCGAGCAGACGCAGGACGGACCGCCGGGACACGGTGTCGGACATGAGGCGTCACTCCTCGTTGGGTGCGGGCACGAGGAGGTGAACCGCGGGGCGCCTGGGCGGCCGTCCCGGTTCGCCCTCCGGACGCACTATGCGACAAAAATGATGGAATGCCCCGTTAGGCGCCACTGCTTCAGCGGAAAACATGACACCGACGGAAGACGGGTGCGGACCGATGGGGGCCGGCCGCGCAGTTCCGCGCGCCGCACTCGGGTGCCCCGTCAGGGGCGCGGGGAACTGCGCGACCAGCCACGGACGGCCCGCACTCGAAGAACCACGCGCCGCCGGCCGCCCGCCGCCCCGCTCAGATCGACGGGCCCGCCAGGGACTGTTCGGTCCAGATGATCTTGCCGTTGCGGGTGTAGCGGGTCCCCCAGCGCTGGGTGCACTGCGAGATCAGGAAGAGGCCGCGGCCACCCTCGTCGGTCGTCTTCGGGTGGCGCAGGTGCGGGGCCGTGGGGCTGGCGTCCGACACCTCGCAGACCAGGGCCCTCGACATGATCAGCCGCAGTCGGATCGGACCGGTCGCATGCCGGATCGCGTTGGTGACGAGCTCGCTGACCACGAGTTCGGTCGTGAAGGTCAGCTCGTCGAGACCCCACTCGCACAGCTGTCGTGCGGTGCGCTTGCGGACCTCGGCGACCGAGGCCGGATCGGCGGGCAGCTCCCAGGAGACCACCCGCTCCGCGGGCAGGCGACGGGCGCGGGCCATCAGCAGCACCACGTCGTCCGGCGGGCGGGCCGGGACCAAGGCGTCGACCACGGCCAGGCAGCTGCCGTCCAGGTCGGGGGCCCGCTGTTCCAGTACCCGGCGCAGCCTCTCCCGGTCGGCGGCGGCGTCCCGGTCGCCCGGGGGCCCCTCGGCGGCGAGCAGGCCGTCGGTGCACAGCGTGAGCACGCTGCCCTCCGCGAGCCGCAGTTCGACCGACTCGAAGGGCGGGCCGCCGACGCCGAGCTCGGGGCCCGGCGGCAGTTCGGGGAACTCCACCGTGCCGTCCGGGGTGACGACCGCGGGCAGGCCGTGGCCGGCGGCGGCCATGGAGCACCGGCCGCCGACCGGGTCGTACACGGCGTAGAGGCAGCTGGCGCCCTTGGCCCGTACGCCGTCGGCCCGCGGCGCCGTCTCGGGGTCGTCCTCCTGTCCGGCCCGGTCGACCAGGTCGTCGAGGTGGGCCAGTACCTCCTCGGGCGGCAGGTCCAGGTCGGCGAGGGTCTGCACGGCGGCCCGCAGCCGGCCCATGGCGGCGGCGGCCTCGATGCCGTGCCCGACCACGTCACCCACCACGAGCGCGACCCGAGCGCCCGACAGCGGGATGACGTCGAACCAGTCGCCGCCCAGACCCGTCAGTTCGTCGGCGGGGCGGTAGCAGGCGGCGACCTCCATCGCGTCCTGTTCGGGGAGCCGGTGCGGCAGCAGATGGCGCTGCAGGACCAGCGCCGCGTCGCGTTCCCTGGTGTAACGGCGGGCGTTGTCGAGGGACACGGCGGCGCGGGCCACGAACTCCTCGGCAAGCCCCAGGTCGTCCTGGTCGAAGGGGTTCTTGCGGCGGTGCCGGAAGAACGTGGTGATGCCGAGCGTGGTGCCGCGCGCCCGGACGGGCACGATCATCACGGTGTGCATGCCGAGGTCGCGGAAGGCGGCGGCCTCGCCGTGGGACAGGTCCACGGTCCACTCCTCGGGCGGCTGGTCGAGGTGCTCAGCCAGCCAGGACCGGCCGCTGGTCAGGACGGAGACCGGGGGCGCGTCCGCGAGGTAGCGGGCCGGCTGCCCGATCCCCACGGAGGTTTCCGGAACGCCCTCGCCGACCGACTGGTGGCCGGCCCGGCGCAGCGGCACGGCGTCCGGCCCGCTCACCGGCCCGCAGCCGGGTTCGCCGCCTTCGAGGACCGTCTCCAGCAGGTCCACGGTGACGAAGTCGGCGAGCCCCGGCACCGCCACGTCGGCCAGTTCCTGGGCCGTACGGATGACGTCCAGGGTGCGGCCGATGCGTTTGCCCGCCTGGTCCAGGAGGGTGAGGCGCTCCCGGGCCCGGTAGAGCTCGCCGATGTCCACGACCGTGTAGTACACGCCGAGCGGGTCGCCGTGGTCGTCGTCGAGCCGGGTGAAGGACATGGCGTGGGCCGTTTCCCGGTGCGGTTCCGAACGGACCGTGCCGACGTGCTCGTAACCGGCGACGGTCTCGCCGGTCTCCAGGACCTGGCGCATCACCGCTTCCAGGGCCTCGGCGTCCAGGCCGGGCTGGATGTCCCCGAGCCGTCTGCCGATCCGCTCGTGCCCGCGTCCGCCGCCGAACTGTTCCAGGGCGGCGTTCGACCAGACGAACCGCAGGTCGGTGTCGAGAACGGCCATACCGATCGGCGAGTGCGCGGCCAGCCGCTCCAGCACGCCACGGCTCATGCCCCAGCCGGGGGTGCCCGTCGTGTCGGTGGCCAGGGCCACCCAGCGGGGCGGGCCGTCCGCCGCGTCCATGGCCGGGACGACCCGTACGGTAACGACGACCGGGTGACCGTCCCGGTGACGCACCGCGAGAAGCCCGGTCCAGCCGCCGTTCCTGGCGCACAGGCCGGTCAGGGCGGGCAGCCGCGCGGCGTCCTCGGGCATCAGCAGGCCGGCCACGGCCCGGCCCACGGCCTCGGCCCTGGAGTAGCCGAACAGCCGCTCGGCGTCGGCGGTCCAGCCGGCCACCGCGGTGCGGTCGTCCAGCAGCACCACCGCGGTGTCCGCGGCATCCGCGGCGCCCGCGGCCTCGAATCGCCGCCGCGCCGCGCCGCTCTCCTCGCTCGTCGCCACCTCGGCCCTCTCCGTCCCCGGGAGCGGTCTTCCCGTCCGTCTCGCCCGGTCCGCCCGCGCCGCACGGGCCCAACGTACCGCCGCGGAGGGCTGGTGAGCCCGGTGACCGCATCCGATCAGGGGCGTACGAGCAGCTGGAAGTCGAAGGTGTAGCGGGCGGCCCGGTAGACGTGGGTGCCGTACTCGACGGCCCGGCCCGTGTCGTCGTAGGCCGTGCGTCTCATGGTGAGCAGTGCGGCTCCCGTGGGCTCGTCGAGGAGGCGGCCCTCCTCCGCGGTGGCACTGCGGGCGCCCACGGTCTGGTGGGCGCTGTGCAGGGTGATGCCTGCGGACCGCATCATCCGGTAGAGGCCGGTCGACTCAAGCCGTGCGGTGTCCAGGTCGAGGAGCACGGCGGGCAGGTAGTTGCGGAGGTGGGCCACGGGTTCGCCGTGGGTGGAGCGCAGCCGTTCGAGCACGATGACGTCGCGGCCCTCGGGAATGCTGAGGGCCGCGGCGACCTCGGCCGAGGCCGACTCGACCTCGTTGCGCAGCACCCGGGTGGCGGGGCTCTGTCCGGCGGCGGCGAGGTCGTCGTACAGGCTGGTCAGTTCCAGGGAACGCCGGACCTGGCTGTGCACCACCTGGGTGCCGATGCCCCGGCGGCGTACCAGCAGGCCCTTCTCCACCAGGGACTGGATCGCCTGACGGACGGTGGGCCGGGACAGGCCGAGCCGCGCGGCGATGTCGACCTCGTTGCCCAGCAGGTTGCCCGGGGCGAGCGCCCCGTGCTCGATCGCGGACTCCAGCTGCTGGGCGAGCTGGTAGTAGAGCGGGATCGGGCTGCCCCGGTCCAGGGTGACCTCCAGGCGGTCGAAGGCTGCGGCGGTAGCCGGACGTGCGGTTTCGGTCCCTGCCACGGGAGCCCCTCCCTTCGCTTGTCCGTGCGTACTCGCTTGTCCGTGCGTACTCGTCCGTGCGTACGGCTTCGGTGGGGCCGTGCCGGCGTCGGGCACGGCCCCCTCGGTGCGGCTCGGGTCAGGAATGGCTGGGGAAGCCGAGGTTGATGCCTCCGCTGTCGGCGGGGTCGGGCCAGCGGGTGGTGATGACCTTGCCCTGGGTGTAGAAGGCGATGCCGTCGTTCCCGTAGATGTGGTGGTCCCCGAAGAGGGAGTCCTTCCAGCCCCCGAAGGAGTGGTAGCCGACGGGGACGGGGATCGGCACGTTGACGCCGACCATGCCGGCCTGGACCTCCAGCTGGAAGCGGCGGGCGGCGCCGCCGTCCCGGGTGAAGATCGCGGTGCCGTTGCCCCAGCGGGAGGCGTTGATCAGCGCGACGCCCTCGTCGTACGTCTCGGCGCGGACCACGCACAGCACCGGGCCGAAGATCTCGTCCCGGTACGCGTCCGCGGTGACCGGGACCTTGTCGAGGAGCGAGACACCGAGGAAGAAGCCGTTCTCGTGGCCGGGCACGGTGAAGTCCGTCCCGTCCACGACGACCTCGGCGCCCTGGGCGCGGGCGCCCGCCACGTACGAGGCGACCTTGTCGCGGTGCTCGCGGGTGATGAGCGGGCCCATCTCGCTGGCGGGGTCGCTGCCGGGGCCGATCTTCAGCCCCGCGGCCCGCTCGGCGATCCTGCCGACCAGCTCGTCGCCGGTGTCGCCGACCGCGACGACGACCGAGACGGCCATGCAGCGCTCGCCCGCCGAGCCGTACGCGGCGCTGATGGCCTGGTCGGCGGCGAAGTCCAGGTCGGCGTCGGGCAGTACCAGCATGTGGTTCTTGGCGCCGCCGAGGGCCTGCACCCGCTTGCCGTGCTCGATGCCCTTGAGCTGGATGTACTTGGCGATGGGCGTGGAGCCGACGAAGGAGACAGCCGTGACGTCCGGGTGCTCCAGGAGACGGTCCACGGCGACCTTGTCGCCCTGCACGACGTTGAGCACGCCGTCCGGCAGCCCGGCCTCGGAGGCCAGCTCGGCCAGCCGGACCGCGGCGGAGGGGTCCTTCTCGCTCGGCTTGAGCACGAAGGTGTTGCCGCACGCGATGGCCAGCGGGAACATCCACATCGGCACCATGGCCGGGAAGTTGAACGGCGTGATGCCGGCGACGACGCCGAGCGGCTGGCGGATGGCGGCCACGTCGACCCGGGTGGAGACCTGGGTGGACAGCTCGCCCTTCACCAACTGCGGGACCGAGCAGGCCAGTTCGACGATCTCCATGCCACGGGCGATCTCGCCGAGCGCGTCGGAGTGCACCTTGCCGTGCTCGGCGGTGATCAGTTCGGCGATCTCGTCGCGGTGGGCGTCGAGCAGCGCGCGGTACTTGAAGAGGACCGCGGTGCGCCTGGACAGCGAGGCGGTGCCCCAGCTCTCGAAGGCGGCCTTCGCGGCGGCGACGGCGGCGTCCACCTCGTCCACGGAGGCGAAGGGCACCTGCTTCTCCTGGGCGCCGGTCGCCGGGTCGTACACGGGTCCGAAGCGGCCGGAGGCGCCCTCGACGGGCTTCCCCCCGATCCAGTGGTCGATGTTCTTCATGGGGTGCGGTCCTTTTCGTGAGCGGGGAGCCGGTGAACGAGGGGGCTGTGCGCGGGTGTCAGAGGTGGCGGCGGCGGTCGGCGACCCGCTGGTCGTACGTCGCGCGGGCGCGGGTGGCGGGCTCGCGGGAGGCGACCTCGGCGACCGGTACGTCCCACCAGGCCTCGGCGTCGGGCGCGGTGGGCGTCGGGTCGGTCTCGACGTACACGCACGTCGGCCGGTCGGAGGCGCGGGCGGTGGCCAGGGCGTCGCGCAGTTCGCGCACGGTCTTGGCGCGCAGGACGTCCATGCCGAGGCTGGCGGCGTTGGCGGCCAGGTCGACCGGCAGCGGGGCCCCGGTGAAGGTGCCGTCGGGTGCACGGTAGCGGTAGGCGGTGCCGAAGCGCTCGCCGCCCACCGCCTCGGAGAGGCCGCCGATGGACGCGTACCCGTGGTTCTGGATGAGGACCAGGTTGACGGGCAGCCCCTCCTGGACGGCCGTGACGATCTCGGTCGGCATCATGAGGTACGTGCCGTCGCCGACCAGTGACCAGACGGGGGCGTCCGGCGCGGCCTGCTGGACGCCGATGCCGGCCGGGATCTCGTAGCCCATGCAGGAGTAGCCGTACTCCAGGTGGTACTGGCGCGGGCCGCGCGCACGCCAGAGTTTGTGCAGGTCGCCCGGGAGCGAGCCGGCGGCGTTGATCACCACGTCGTCGTCGCCGACCACGGCGTCCAGGGCGCCGACGACCTGCGTCTGGGTCGGGACCGCGGTCTCGTCGTCCGCCCGGTAGGCGGCGTCGACGACCTGCTCCCAGCGCTCCTTGCCCTCCCGGTACCCGGCCTCGTACGCCGCGTCCACGCGGTGTCCTGCCAGCGCCTCGGTGAGGGCTTCCAGGCCGGCGCGCGCGTCGGCGACCAGGGTCCGCGCGGCCAGCTTGTGCGCGTCGAACGCGGCCACGTTGAGGTTGACGAACCGGACGCCCGGCTCCTGGAAGAGCGTGCCGGAGGCGGTGGTGAAGTCCGTGTAGCGGGTGCCGACGCCGATGACCACATCGGCGGTGCGGGCCAGGTCGTCGGCGACCGCGGTACCGGTGTGGCCGATGCCTCCGACGTCCGCCGGGTGGTCGTACCGCAGGGAGCCCTTGCCCGCCTGGGTGGACGCGACCGGGATGCCGGTGGCGTCCACGAACGCCTTGAGGGCCGGTTCGGCCTCGCTGTGGTGGACCCCGCCGCCCGCGATGATCAGGGGGCGCCGGGAGCCGCGTACGGCTGCCACCGCGGCGGCGAGCTCGGCCGGTTCGGGGGCCGGGCGGCGGACGTGCCAGATCCGCTCGGCGAAGAACTCCTCGGGCCAGTCGTACGCCTCGGCCTGCACGTCCTGCGGCAGGGCGAGGGTGACGGCACCGGTCTCGACGGGGTCGGCGAGCACCCGCATCGCGTTGAGGGCGGACGGGATCAGCGCTTCGGGGCGGGTGATCCGGTCGAAGTAGCGGGAGACCGGGCGCAGCGTGTCGTTGACGGACAGGTCGGCCTCGACCGGGTGCTCCAGTTGCTGGAGCAGCGGGTCGGCGACGCGGGTGGCGAAGTAGTCGCCGGGCAGCAGCAGCACGGGGAGGCGGTTGACGGTGGCCAGGGCCGCGCCGGTCACCAGGTTGGTGGCGCCGGGGCCGATGGAGGTGGTGACGGCCATGGCGGAGAGCCGGTTGAGCTGGCGGGTGTAGCCGACGGCGGCGTGCACCATGGCCTGTTCGTTGCGGCCCTGGTGGTAGGGCATGGTCTCCTCGCCGGCTTCGAGGAGGGCCTGGCCCAGGCCTGCCACGTTGCCGTGGCCGAAGAT